>JBGPVC010000135.1:0-7488 GCA_041491485.1 Candidatus Limnocylindria bacterium | reverse complement strand
CGGCGCTCCTGTGCCTCGCCCGGTCCCACCGAACGCGGGGCCAGTCACCGGGAACGGCTCCTGCACGAGCGTGGAAGGTGGATCGGAGCGTAGCACAGGGCGGCCCGCCGGACCCCGACACGAGTCCGTGGCCGGACCCTCGCATGGCCCGCTGGATCCCCGCCCTCGTCGGCCTGCTGCTGGCCCTGGCCGCGATGGCGATCTACCTCGCCACGAGGACCGACCGCTATTACGACCACTTCGTCTGGCAGGCGGCCGCCTTCCTCGAGGGCCATGCCGCCATCCGCTATCCGGTCGAGGCCAGCGGGGCGCTCCACGGCAACGTCTACTTCCAGGACGTCCTGCCCGTCGCCACGACCGATGGCGTACCGCGGGGGCTGCTCCCGTTTCCGCCGCTCCCGGCCATCGTCCTGCTCCCGTTCGTGGCGCTGTGGGGTCTCGCCACGGACGCCCAGACCATCTTCACGATCCTCGCCGCGCTTGATGTCGCCATCTGCTGGTGGGCGCTCGGGTCGCTGCGGGTGCGACCGGCCGTGCGGTTGGGCACCACGGTCTTCCTCGCGGTGGGGACGGTCTTCTGGTACACGGCGCAGGTCTCCACCACCTGGTACCAGGCCCACATCGTGGCGGTGGGCCTGAGCCTCCTGGCGATCGGGATCGCCCTCCGCGGCGACAGCCCGCCCGAACCGGCCGGCGAGCCTGTCGGACCCGCTGCGCTCGCGCCGAAAGGCCGCCCGGGCCTGCTGGTCGCGCTCCGCGTGGACCGGCGCCAATTCGTGGCCGGGCTCCTGTTCGGGCTCGCCTGCACCGCGCGACTGACTGTGCTGCTTGGCGCGCCGTTCTTCGCGTTCGTCGGCTCGGGCGGCGGCTGGCGGCGGCGCGCCTGGTCGGCGGGCGTCGGCGCTGCCGTGCCGATCGGGCTGCTCGTGCTCTACAACCTGGCGACCACCGGTCACGTTTTCCATCCCGCCTACGACTACCTGTACGCCCTCGAGGCGAACGGCTACCCGACCCTGGGCTATCACGCCGACTGGTCGATGGAGGATCCCCGCTATCTCGCCCAGAACGTCGGGATCGCGGTGTTCGGACTCCCGGACCTCCTGCCGCGGTTCCTGCCGGACAGCCTGGCGGTCCAACCCGTTGCGGTCTGTGCGGACCCGGGCGCCAGCCGTGGACTGTTCGATCTGGCCTGCCCGCTGGCGGTCCCGCCGGATGTTGGCATGAGCGTGCTCCTCGCGAGCCCCGCCTACCTGCTGGCGATCCCCGTCCTGGGACGGTTCGGCCGGAGCCGGTGGGTCGCCGGGGCCGTGGTCGCCGTTCTGCTGATCTCCGTGGTGAACCTCATGCATTTCAGCCAGGGCTGGGTGCAGTTCGGCTATCGGTTCAGCCTGGATGCCGCCCCGTTCGCGCTGGTCCTCGTCGCCCTCGGTGCGGAACGCCTGCTCGCCCGCTGGCGCTGGGGCACGGCGGTCGCGAGCGGCCTGATCGTGCTGTCGGTCGCGGTCAACCTGTGGGGCGTGATCTGGAGCCGGCTGCTCGGATGGTGACCCGCGCGGCGTGGCTGCGACACGTGCCGACGGTGCTGGCCGCCATCGTGGCGTTCGGCGTGGCCCGCGTGGCCCTGCTGCCGGGAGTGGCGTTCTGGGACACGGGCGAGCTGCAGACGGTCGGCCCGCTGCTCGGAACCGCCCATCCGACCGGGTTTCCGACGTACGTCCTGCTCGGCTGGCTGGCATCGGTCGTCCTCCAGCCGTTCGGCGAGCCGGCCTTCCGGATGAACCTGCTGTCCGCGTTCTGCCTGGCCGCCGCGGCCGGTCTCACCGTGGACCTGGTCCGGGCGCTGACCCGCTCCGCCGCCCTGGGTGTCCTGGCCGGTCTGGGGCTGGCGCTGACGCCCATCGCCTGGGCGATCGGCACCCACGCCGACGCCCACGCCCTCCATCTCGTCTTCGTGATCCTGCTCCTGCGGTTGCTGGTCGCCTGGGAGGCCCGGGCTCGTTGGGACGCGGACGGCGGTCGCCGCGTCAGGAGCCTGGGCCGCGTTGCCGGCGACCGTGGCGATCGCTACCTCGTCGCGGCGGCGGTCGTCTTCGGCCTGGCCCTCGGAACGCATTCGCTGATCCTCCTCATGGCCCCCGCGATCGGTCTCTTCGTCTACGCCGTGGATCCGGCGATCCGGGAGCGGCGGCGGCTCGTCCTCTCCTGCACGGCCGCTCTTGCCGTCGCGGTGACGCTCGTCTACCTGGAGCTCCCGCTGCGCGCAGGCCTCTTCCGGGCTCCCCTCGTCTACGGCCGGCCCGATACGTGGGACGGCTTCTGGTACGTGGCCCTCGGCCAGCAGTTCATGGGCAGCCTGGTCGATCCGTTCGGCGACCTGCCGGGCAAGCTGGGCAACCTCGCCGGCCTGACGGTCGACCAGTTCGGCCCACTCGCCGCGCTCATCCCGTTCGGCTTCGTGGCGACCGCCCTCCGGCGGCCGCGCTATGCGCTGCTGACCGGCGTCTCGCTCGGGCTGACCTGCTTCTTCGCCGCGTCGTACGAGAACGCCGACATCGGCCGCTACTACCTCGGGCCGATTCTGATCGCCTGGACCTGGCTGGCGGTGCTGGCCGGCATCGCGGTCGATCGGCTGGCGGTCGCGCTCGGCGAGCCGGCCGCGCCGACGGCGCCGGCCGCGTGGTCGGGCCGCGCCCGAACGCCGATCGCCGTCGTCGTCGCGATCATCCTGTTGAGCCCGGCCGCGCTGGACGTCCCGGCCCGCCTCCCGATCGTCGACGAGAGCGGCGAACACGTGGCCGCGGAGTGGACGGACCGCGCCCTGGGGGCCATGGAACCGGGGGCGGTCGTCGTGAGTTGGTGGAGCTACTCCACGCCGCTATGGTATGCACAGCGCGTGGAAGGCCGGCGGCTGGATCTCACGATCGTCGATGACCGGACCCGCCTCGACGAAGCACTTGGAGACATCACCGACGTGATCGACGCCAACCTCGGCATCCGGCCGGTCTATGTCATCCGCTCGGACCCCGACGAGATCGTCCGTCTGTCCGCCCGCTACCGGCTCGAGCCGGTCGACGGCGCCGTCGGATTCGGCCTGACTCGCGTCGTGGCCCGGCTTGGAGCCGGGTCGTGAGCGAGGCGGCACCCCCCCGCCTGGCGCAACTCTCCTACTTCTTCCCCGCCCACAACGAGGCGGCCAACCTCGAAGGCCTGGTGGAGGAGGCGCTGGCCACCCTGCCGGGCCTCGCCGACACGTTCGAGATCATCGCCGTCGACGACGGCTCCCGCGACGCCACCGCCACCATCGCCCAGGAACTGGCCGATCGTCATCCGGGCGTGGTCCGGCTCGTTCGTCATCCGGTCAACCTCGGCTATGGCGCGGCGCTCCGGTCCGGCTTTGCCGCTGCCCGCTACGAGCTGATCGCGTTCACCGACGGCGACCGCCAGTTCAAGGTGATCGATCTGGGACGGCTCACCGCCCGCCTGGCGGCACCCGATTCGCCGGACGTGGTGGTCGGCTTCCGGATCAAGCGGGCGGACCCGCCGGTCCGGACGCTCTACGCTCGCGCCTACCGGCTGGCGAACCGGATCTTCTTCGGGCTTCGGGTGACCGACGTCGACTGCGCCTGCAAGCTCTTCCGGCGAACCGCCCTCGAGTCTCTCCGGGTCGAATCGGGCGGCGCGTTCTTCTCGGCCGAGCTGCTGATCAAGCTGCGAGCGGAAGGCGCGTCGGTCGCCGAGGTGGGCGTGCCCCACTACCCACGGACGGCCGGCTTGGCGACGGGCGCCAGGCCCCATGTCGTGCTGCGCGCCGTTCGCGACTTCTGGCTGCTCCGCCTTCGGATGTGGGCGAACCGGCGCGCCGCGCTCCGTCGCGGGAGCCCGATCCTGGGCTAGCTGCCGCGACTCTCGCCCTCGGGGCCAACGTCGAGCGAATTGACGAAGTCGCGGAAGACGTCCAGCCGCGGGTCGACGATCCCTTCGCCGATCGACTCGAGCGTCGACCCTTCCTCGCCCTCGTCGCCGAGACCGCCGTCGGCGCCCAGCGCCGCCTGGTCCAGGACGGCGACCGAGGCAAAGATCCGGACGCCGGTCCGGACCGCCAGGGCCAGCGCGTCGGACGGCCGGGCGTCGACCTCCACGGTGCGACCGTCGCGATCGAACAGGATCCGGGCGTGGAACGTCTCCTCGGCCAGCTCGGAGATGATCACCCGGTCGATCTGGGCGCCCAGCTCCTTGAGCGTGGTCGCGAACAGGTCGTGGGTCAGCGGACGCTCGGGTGTCAGGCCCTGCAGCTTCATCGCGATCGAGCTTGCCTCCCACGGCCCGATCCAGATCGGCAGGTAGCGGTCGCGGTCGGCCTGCTTGAGGATCACCACGTGGCGGTTCGAGAGCATGTGCACGCGGACGCTCTCGACCTGCATCTCGACGAGCTCCTCGTCCATGGCGGGATTATCCCACGCCCGGCCGACCTGCCGGCCCGACCGGGCTGTGCTTGGCGGCGAATCCCACCATGGCCCCCAGCACGAAGCCACCGATGTGGGCGAAGAAGGCCACCCCGCCCGACTGGGCGACGCCGAGCGAGGCGAAGCCGTCGACGAGCTGGAGCAGGAACCAGAAGCCGAGCACGACGACTGCCGGGATGTTGAGCAGCTGGTAGAAGAAGCCAAGGAAGATCAGCGACGTGACCCGGGCACGCGGGAACAGGACGATGTAGGCGCCCAGCGTCGCCGCGATCGCGCCGGATGCCCCGATCGTTGGCGCGCCGGAACCGGGATCGACGGCGACCTGCGCGAGCCCGGCGACGGCGCCGCCGGCCAGGTAGAACAGCAGGAACCCGAGGCGGCCGAAGCGGTCCTCGACGTTGTTCCCGAAGATCCACAGGTAGAGCATGTTGCCGAGCAGGTGCAGCCAGCCGCCGTGCAGGAACTGGCTGGTGATCAGCGTCGCGGTGTCCACCGACAGGAAGTCGCCGCGTCCCCAGGCCGCGGTGAGCCTGGCCGGGACCACGCCCCAATCGAGGATCAGGCGGTTCAGCGCGGCATCGCCGGAGCCGGCGCCGAGGCCCAGCTCCCAGGCGAACGCCACGCTACAGGCGATGACGATCGTCAGGGTGACGATCGAGGGCCGGCGGGTGGGGTTGGCGTCGCGGAGCGGGATCACGGCGCCGGGCGGGTCACGGCTACTTGGTCGGCTTGGGGGAGGCGGAGCGGCTGGGCGCGGCGCTCGGGCCCGGGCTCGACGGAGCCGGCGACGCCGACGACGAGGCTGCCGGCGGGTTGTCCGGCACCGCCTCGAGCGTGGCCTGGTGGATGCCATCCCGAGACAGCCAGACGAGCGTGGCCGGCGCGCCCTCGACGCCCGCGATGACGTACATCGCCCGCAGGTCCGACCAGTCGGTCACGCCACCGGCCAGCCGGTACTGCCCATGGTACGTGCCGTCCGACTTGGCGACCGCCACGATCCGGTTGTTCGGCCGGTCGAACGCGAACACGTCGCCGACCCGACGGTCGGTGCCGCCGGTCACGATCGAATACGTCGGCGCCGAGCGTAGCAGCGTGTCGTCCGGGGCCGTGGCGCCCCAGCCGTCGTTCTTGCCCGAGACGAAGCGCTCGAGCGTGCCCCCGTCGGCCGCGAAGAGGTCGCCGTCGACGTAGACCGAGGTCATCCCCGTGACGTCGCGTGCCGTCGCCAGCCACGCGGTGGGTGCCGCCGGGAAGCCGTTGCCGTCGGCGGCCGGCGAATAGGCCTGGATCTGCTGCTCGCTCGGATCCACCACGTAGAGGTTGTAGAGCCCACGTGACTGGTCGCGGAGGAAGGTCGCGATGCCCACGATGTCGCTGCCCCACGACGTCGAGCCCTTGACGTTGACGCGGACCAGCGTCCCCTTGCCCTTCGTGTCGGCCGGCCGCCAGCGCCACAGCTGGTTCTTGGCGTCGAGGATCAGGAGGTCCGGCCCGCCGACCGTCAGGAAGCGCGGCGTGGAAACCGTGCCGCCGGTCGCCTTCTGGCCCGAACGAGCGACGACCGTTGCCTTCTTCGTCTTGAGGTCGACCCGGTAGACGGCCTTGGTCGATCGATCGATGACGTACGGCACCCCGTCGGGTCCGCGGACCATCGTCCGGAGGTCGATCGGGGCGGCGCCGTCGGCCTGGGGGAACGTGAACAACGTGGTCGATTTGACCGGGACCACGCCGTACAGGCGGTCGAGGCCGGCGAGCGTTCGCTGGCGCAACGGGGCGACGACCGAATCGCTCACGTTGGCCGCCGTTGCCGCGTCGAGCTGGCGATAGGCGTCACTCAACAGCTGCAGGGCCTGGGGTGGATCGTCGGCGACCAGGTCGATCCCGGGGCCCGTGACCTTGGCCAGGTCCGACGTCGCGCTGTCGATCGCCCGCTGGCCGGCGGTGACCGAGCTGATGGCCTCCTCCGGCGTGTTGTTGCCCCCGAAGACGTAGACGCCCAGGCCGAGACCGCCGACCACCACGATCAGCGCGAGCGCCGCCAGGGCGGCGCGCCGCTGGGTCTCTCGTCGCGAGGCCAGCGGCGTCACGCGCCGGTAGGCCGGCTTGCGTCGCGGCATCAGGCCCTGGGCCCAGGCGACCGCACGCTCCAGGGCCCCGCCGGCGGCCATTCGCGCATTTCCGGCCGCGGTGCTCACCGCGAGCCCGGCGGCCTGGACGTTGTCGGCCAGGGGGATCGGCGATCGGTCGGGGGCGCCGGCGAGTGGCGCGGACGGACGGACCGGCACCAGCGTCCGGGCCTTCGCGGTCGACGACACCTCGGTCGCCTCGAAGGCGATCGCTCCATCGCTCCCCGAGCCGTCCGCGGCCACGAACCGGTGGTGGAGATGCTCCATGGCCGACTGGGGATGGAGGGTGAGCATCGCGTCCTTGAGCTCGTCGGCGCCGAGCTTCGCAATGACGTTGGGCGAAATGAGCACCAGCGAGTCGCCGACCGAGATCTCGCCGCGCCACACGTCGGGCTCGAGATCGGGCGACGGCAGGCCGCGTTCGCGATGCGGATCGGGCAGCGTCGACAGCCGTGCCTGGCGGATCAGGTAGGCCTCGGCCGGTCCGACCGTGGCGACGTACATCTCGTTCGCTCGCACCACCGCGACGCCGACGCCGATCGGTCCGCCGCCGTCGGTCGACTTGAGCCCGAGGCGATCGGCCTGGTGGGCCAGACGCTTGTTGGCGGTCCCGATCGCCTTCTGGAGGCAGACCCGGATCCCGGCGGATTCGTCGTAGTAGTACTCGTTGCGGATCGTCTCGGCGGCCAGCCGGGTCGCCTCCAGCGCATGCCGGGTCACGACCCGGGACGTCACGAGCAGGTAGAGGTGACCCTTGGAGCGCGCCACCGAACCAACGCTCGGCTCGACCACGACCAGGGTGTCGGGTGAGTCGGCGAGTCGGTCGTGCTCGGTGACGACACCGAGCTTGAGCTGGAGTCGAACGGCCATCCGAGCCTCTCGTGATCAGGCGGGAGGCG
>JBGPVC010000134.1:0-7507 GCA_041491485.1 Candidatus Limnocylindria bacterium | reverse complement strand
TGGGCGAGCTGACACTCGAGGCCGGGATCCCCGAGGGCGTGCTCAACGTGGTGACGGGACCCGGCGGATCGGCCGGCGCCGCGATCGCGGCGCATCCGGGTGTCGGCAAGGTGGCGTTCACCGGCGAGACGACGACCGGCCAGGAGATCATGCGGCTGGCGTCCGGCAACGTGAAGAAGATCTCGCTCGAGCTCGGCGGCAAGAGCCCGAACATCGTGTTCGCCGACGCGGACCTCGAGAAGTTCGCGCGCGAGTCGCCCTATTCCGTGTTCGACAACACGGGACAGGACTGCTGCGCCCGCAGCCGGATCCTGGTCGAGCGCTCGGCGCACGAGCGGGTGGTGGAGCTGTTCGCGGAGGCGACGCGCAAGGTCGTAGTCGGCGATCCGGCCGATGCGGCGACCGAGGTCGGCACCATGGTCAGTTTCAAGCAGCGCGACCGGGTCAAGGACTACATCGAGATCGGCCTGGCCGAGGGCGCCACGCTGGTCGTCGGCGGCGGCGAGCCGCAGGACCCCACGCTGGCCGGCGGCGCGTACCTGATGCCGACCGTCTTCGACGGTGTCTCGAACGACATGCGGATCGCCCGCGAGGAGATCTTCGGACCGGTCGTCTCGATCATCGCCTTCGACACCGAGGAGGAGGCGCTGCGCCTGGCCAATGCCACCCCATATGGCCTGTCGGGTTCGATCTGGAGCCGCGACATCGGCAAGGCCCTGCGCACGGCGAGGGGCCTTCAGTCCGGCGTGATCAGCGTCAATTCGAACAGCTCGGTCCACACCGAGGCGCCGTTCGGCGGCTACAAGATGTCGGGCATCGGTCGGGAGCTCGGGATGTCCGCCCTCGACCTGTACACCGAGGTGAAGAACGTCTTCATCGACCTCAGCTGAGGACCTCGGCTGACGATGGGGCCGCCCGATTCGCCGGAGCGAGGCGCGCTGACGGTGCCGCTCGTGCGGATCGAGCGATCGTCGTCGCGGCGCGCGTGGTTGACGGCGGCCGTCTGGACCATCGGCCTGGCGTCCGTTACGTGGCTGGGCCTCGGTGGTCGCGGCGCCGGGGCGGTGCCTGCCGCGGCGCCCGGCCCCGCCGAGCCCCTGACACCGCGGTCGACGCCCGCGACCAGTCGGGTCCGAAACGAAACCCGCGGTGCGCCCGCGCGACTCACGGCGCCGGTTGTGTATCACCGTACCCTTGGCGACGACGGCCTGATCGGCGGGATCGCCTTCGGCGACAACGTGCCGGCGCCGAGCCTGACCACGCCTGTCCGCGATGACGCCACTCGCAGCGCCGGCCGCGCAGCTAGAGCCAGCCGCCCCCGCTCGGGCGCAGCTCCGGGTGCCGGAGATCGATCCAGTCGCGCAGCGCCCAGATCGTCGTCTTGAACGCGATCTCGCGCCACGGGATGGCGTGGGGCGGGAAGGCGATCACCTCGGTCGCCTCGGGCGTCGGGGCCGCCGTGCCTCCGACGATGCGAGCCTCGAAGGCGATCGTCACCACGATCGCTTCGAGCCGCGTGTAGAGGCCCACGATCTCGCCCGGTTCCACGAGCAGGCCGGTCTCCTCGAATGTCTCGCGGATCGCCGCCTGGTTGACCGTCTCGTCCACCTCGAGGAAGCCGCCCGGCTGGGCCCACGATCCGAGACCGGGCTCGATCCCGCGCCGGATCAGCACGATCTCGCCGGCGTCGGTGATCGGCAGCGTCGTCACGACCAGCCTCGGGTTGACATAGGCGATGTGGCCGCAGGCGGCGCAAGCCAGGCGCTCGCGATCCTCACCCGGGACCATCCCGAACCGGAGGGGTCCGCCGCAACTCGCACAGAAGTTGAGGTTCCGGGCGATCCAGCCAGGCACGCCGGCACCAGAGGCCAGATCCGTGGAACGTCCGTCACGCCCCCGATCGAATGGCTCGAACTCATCCATTGCGGCACCCCCGCCGACCGCCCGCGGCGACCGATGTCACGACAACAGGACCGTGAACGCCGCGCCGATCAACGCCGCAAGCCCGATCAGGCTGACCGCGACCCAGGCGAGGCGGAAGACACCTCGGCCGCGATCGACCGGCATCCAGGCCCAGGCCGACCGCCAGATGCGCAGGACCGCGTCGGCGGTGGTGATCGTCAGCAGCGGGGCTGCCAGCGCGACGCACAGCTTGACCAGCGGACTGCTCAGCGAAGCACCGAGCTCGAGCGCGGTGATCGCCACGGCCCCACAGACGAGCACGACCACGCTCAGGTAGATGTACTGCGCCTGCAGCGGCGTGGGTGCGACTTCCGGGACGGAACGAGGCGGGAGGCCCTGCAGGCTCGACGGGAGCGGGGAGCCGCCGACGCGGGGCGCCGCGGGCCTCGATTCGACCGCCTGGCGGTCGAGGACCGGCATCCCGGGTTCCCAGCGTTCGTCGTCCATCGTGGGCGAGTGTAGCGACGGCCTCCGAATCAGACCGTTCGCGTCTCGGCAGCCTGTCCGTCGTCAACGGCAACCGCGCAGGTCGGGCACCACCAGCGCGTCTCCAGGGACGTGCCGCAGGCCTCATGATGGAACGGCTCCGCTGTCTCCGATCGACGCGCGCCCCAGTCGGCCAGCAGACGGAGCGCCGACGCCAGCTCACGGCCCTCGGCCGCAAGCGCGTACGACATCCTTGGCGGCCGCTGCTGGTACGGCGTCACCACGATGATCCGCTCGCGCTCGAGGCGCCGGAGCCGGTCGGCGAGGATGTTCGGCGCGATCGCCGGGAGCGCCTCGGCCAGCTCGTTGAAGCGCCGCGCCCCGTCGAGGAGGGCCTCGACGAGGAGCAGGCTCCAGCGGTCGCCGACGCGTTCGAGCGCCGCTTCGAGCGGCGTCGGGGCTCGGCGGACGGCCGGATCTGGCATGGGCTCGATGGTAGGGGCGGGTCGGAGGCTTGTCACGGGTTGGGGCTTGTCACGATCCTCGGTCAGTTGTAGATTGCAAGTCACAAGTCTATCGCCCAGCCCACGCAACCGGATCGGAGCGAGCACATCCCATGAGCGCCATCGAAGAGCTCCAGGCCGCCGTTGGTTCGATCGCCGAACGTGTCGGTCCGTCCGTCGTCGGAATCGGGCGCGGGACCCGCGGATCGGGTGTCGTGATCGGCGCCGGCAAGGTTCTCACCAATGCCCACAACCTGCGTGGTGACGAGGTGACCGTCACCTTCTCCGACGGACGGCAGACCCGCGGTGCGGTCGCCGGCTACGACGGCGAAGGCGACCTCGCGGTGATCGACGTCGATACCGCCGGCGTGACGCCGCTGGCGTGGGGTGACGGCGCCACCCTCTCGGTCGGGACTGCCGTCTTCGGGGCCGCGGCGAGCCACGGCGGCGGGACCCGCGTGACGTTCGGCCTGGTCTCCGCGGTCGCCCGCGAGTTCCGCGGACCGGGCGGGCGGCGGATCGCCGGCAGCGTCGAGCACACCGCTCCTCTCGCGCCCGGGTCATCCGGCGGGGCCCTGGTCGACGCCGAGGGCCGGCTGGTGGGCCTCAACACGAACCGGATCGGCGAGGGCTTCTACCTGGCACTCCCCGCCGACGAGCGCCTGCGGGCACGGGTCGACGCGCTCGGACGCGGCGAGTCGCCGACGCGTGTCCGGCTCGGTGTGGCCGTCGCGCCGACGCACGTCGCTCGTCGCATGCGCCGATCGGTCGGCCTTCCCGAGCATGACGGCGTGCTCGTCCGGGGCGTCGAGGAAGGCAGCCTGGCGGCCGGCGCCGGCATCGAGGCCGGCGACCTCATCGTCGAGGCCGGAGGCCGACCGATCGTGGTCGCCGACGACCTGCTCGAGGCGCTGGACACGCTCGAGGTGCCGTTCGACGTCAAGCTGGTCCGTGGCACCGACGAGCGGATGGTCCGGGTCGGCGGGCCCGCCGCGCCAGCCGCGGACGCGTGATCACCCTGGTGTCGCTGGCGACGTAGCAACCGGGTAGGATCGGCTGACCATGCCAGGCCAGCCGGTCAATCGGGTCGTCTTCGACGATCGGTTCGAGCAGCTCGTTCCCGCCGGGGTCCGCATCGAGCGGCTGGCCGACGGTGCGATCTGGGCCGAGGGTCCGGTGTACCTCCCGGACGAGGACGCTGTCGTCTGGAGCGACGTCCGGAGCGACCGGGTCCACCGCTGGACGGCGGCCGGCGGCGACGGCACCTTGTACGCGCCGGGTGACTTCGCCAACGGCCACACGCTCGATCGCGACGGTCGCATCCTGGCCTGCGAGCACGGGCTCCGGCGGGTCGCACAGTACGAGGCGGACGGCTCGCGGACCACGATCGTGGACCGCCACGAGGGCCACCGGCTCAACTCGCCCAACGACCTGGTCGTCGCATCGGACGGCGCGGTCTGGTTTACCGACCCGCCCTACGGGATTCTCGACGACACCGAGGGTCACCGAGCCGATTCGGAGCTCGGTGGCTGCTTCGTCTTCCGCTTCGATCGCGAACGTCGCGAGCTGACCGTTGCCAGCGACGCGCTGGAGCACCCGAACGGGCTCGCCTTCTCACCCGACGAGTCCGTCCTCTACGTGTCGGACACGTCTGCCGCGCGGGTTCCGGGTGGCAACCACCACATCGTGGCATTCGACGTCGTCGATGGCCGTCGACGCCTCACGAACCCGCGGACCTTCGTCGTGATGGACCCGGGCCTGGCCGACGGCCTGCGCGTCGACGTCGAGGGGAACGTCTGGACCTCCGCGGGCGACGGCATCCACGTCCTGGACGACCGGGGTGTCGAGCTTGGGCGGATCCTCCTCCCCGAGGTCGCCAGCAACTGCGTCTTCGGAGGGCGCGATGGACGGCGCCTGTTCATCACGGCGACCTCGAGCCTCTGGTCGCTCGAGGTGGGAATCCGCGGTGTCGCGACGCCGTGGGTCGGGCCAGCTGGCTGAGATGGATCCAGATCCCGCGACGTTGTTGTACGACCAGGATTGCGGGCTCTGCGTGGCATCGGCCGCCTGGCTCGGTCGGCGGGTCGCTCCTCGCCAGTTGCGACTGATCGCCTTGTCGGAGGCGGCAAGCGAGCCGCGACTCGGCGAGATCGTGGCAGGTCGGAACCTGTCGGCATCGCTCCACGTGGTGACACCCGATGGTCGCGTGCTCACCGGCGCCCGGGCGGTCCTGGCCGCGGCCCGCCTCGTGCCGCGGTGGCGGACCCTCGCCGTTCCCTTCGATCGGCGATTCGGGCATCTCCTGCTCGAGCCGG
Source organism: Candidatus Limnocylindria bacterium (assembly GCA_041491485.1). Classification (GTDB taxonomy): domain Bacteria; phylum Chloroflexota; class Limnocylindria; order Limnocylindrales; family CSP1-4; genus SPCO01. The sequence continues at coordinate 2,301 of JBGPVC010000134.1, read as the reverse complement.
TCTACCGCCAGGTCGCCCTGCACCGGCGGGCCATCGGCCGTCTCTTGCGGTTGCCAGCCGTCTGTCCCATGCCGACCAGCGACGAACGGCCGCGCTGAGAACCCGCCGGTCGAGCGCGACTATTCCTGGGCGGCGTCGGCGTCGGCGATGACCGCCGCCGTCTGGCGCGTGCGCCAGGCGGCGAGCCGCCCTGCGAGCCCCTCGTCGGAGAGCGCGAGGATCGCCGCCGCGAGCAACCCCGCGTTGGTGGCATTCCCGATCGCGACCGTGGCGACCGGCACGCCTCGCGGCATCTGGACGATCGACAGGAGCGAGTCGAGCCCGCCCAGGTGCTGGGTGGGGATCGGCACGCCGATGACCGGCAGGGCCGTCTTGGCCGCCAGCATCCCCGGCAAGTGGGCAGCTCCGCCGGCACCCGCCACGATCACCCGGATCCCACGCCCGGCCGCGCCCTCCGCGTAGCTGAACAGCCGGTCCGGCGTCCGGTGAGCGGAGACGACCTTGAGCTCGGACGGAACGCCGAGCTCGTCGAGGATGGCGACGGCCGCCTCGAGCACCGGGAAGTCCGAGCGGCTGCCGCCGACGACCCCGACGATGGGAGGAGCGCCCTCGCCGCGCGATCCGGTCATGTCCCCTCCTCCTCGTCGATGGGTTCCGCCGTGTCGTCCGCCCAGTGCAGTTCGCCAAGCGCGGCGCGCGCGCGTTCGAGCGCCTCGTCCACGCTCCCCCCGAGCGCGGTGAGATGCCCCATCTTGCGACGCTCGAAGACACGCCGCTTGTCGTAGACGTGGAGATGCACGAACGGGTTGATCAGCCCGGCCTCCGCGCCGAGCAGCCGAGCCGGGCGATTCGCGCCCGTTCCCAACAGGTTGACCATGGCGGCCGGCGCGAGCGCGTCCGGAGACCCGAGCGGGAGCCCGCAGATCGCCCGGACGTGCTGCTCGAACTGCGACGTCTCTGCGCCTTCGATCGTCCAGTGGCCGCTGTTGTGGACACGCGGCGCCAGCTCGTTGACGAGGATCGAGCCGTCGGCCAGCAGGAACAGTTCGGCGGTCAGGGTGCCGCACAGGTCCATCGCCGCGGCGAGCCGCTCCCCGATGGCCGTGGCGCGCGTGGTGACGTCGGGGCTCACGGGCGCGGGTGCCACGGACTCGACGAGGATGCCGGCGTCGTGGCGGTTGCGCGCGATCGGGTACGCCGCGGTCCGGCCGTCGACGCCGCGCGCCAGCACGATCGATAGCTCGCACTCGAACGTCAGCTCGCGCTCGGCCAGCAGCGCTGAACCGGACGGCGGGCCGAGCCGCGACCAGGCGTCGTCCAGCTCCGCCGCTTCGACGATCCGCAGCTGCCCGCGACCGTCGTAGCCGCCGATCGGCAGCTTGAGCCGGAGCGGCAGTCCCAGCTGGGAAGCGGCGGCACGCGCCTCTGCCACGGACCGGACCTCACGCCACGGGGCCACTGAGACACCCGCCGATTCCACGAACCGGCGCTCGGCGATCCGGTCCTGCGTGACGGTCAGCGGTCGGTGGCCGGGACGCACCGGCAGCCGGGCCTCGAGGGCTGCGACGACGTCCGCCGCGACATGTTCGAGCTCGTACGTGACCACCGAGCTCCGGTCGGCCAGCCGGAGTGCCGCCCCGACGTCCCCGTACGAGCCCACGACGACGCGATCGGCGACCGATGCCGCCGGACAATCCGGATCGGGGTCGAGCACCGCGATTCGATAGCCCATCGCCCGCCCCGCGAGCGCCAGCATTCGCCCGAGCTGCCCGCCACCAAGGATCCCGATCACGGCGGGCGGCAGGATCGGCGTCGAGGGAGCCATCGGCGCGAGTGTAGGCGGCGCGGCGCCCCGCTACCCTCTCGGTCATGCGCCACGAGCCGCCACGCCCCGTCCGCCACGTCGTCCTGGTGGGCCTGATGGGCGCCGGCAAGACCACGGTTGGGCGGCGCGTGGCGGCGCGGCTCGGCTGGCCCTGGAGCGACTCCGACGCCGAGATCGAAGCGGCCACCGGCCTCACGGTCCGCGAGCTCCGCGATCGCGACGGCGTCGATGCCATGCACGATCTCGAGGCGGCGCAGCTCCTTCACGCGCTTGCCGATCCGGGTCCGAGCGTCATCAGTGCGGCGGCGAGCGTGATCGACGCCGAGCCGTGTCGGGTGGCGCTCGCGGGACCGGACATCGCGGTCGTCTGGCTTCGTGCCTCGCTGGACGTCCTCGCCGCCCGCTTTCCGACGGGTGACCACCGGCCCGCCTACGGCGCGTCGCCGAGGGCCTTCCTGGAGCAGCAGGCCGAGCGG
>JBGPVC010000133.1:0-7521 GCA_041491485.1 Candidatus Limnocylindria bacterium | reverse complement strand
GGCGGCATCGGCGACGACGTGATCCGCGCGCTCCGGGCCCTGGGGCCCGTTATCGAGCGACCGAACACGTACGGAGCGGGAACCGGCGTCACGTACCTCGCCGAGCATCTCAAGGTCGCCTGGGAGCAGCTCGTCACGAGCTCTGGCGCGCGTGTCCTGCTGCACACGCTCCTCCAGGCCGTGGAGGTCCATGACGGCCATGCCTCGAGCGTCGTCCTGGCCACGCGATCCGGGCTGGCGCGGGTAACCGCGTCGGTCTTCGTGGACGCGAGCGGTGACGCCGACCTGTGCGCGTTCGCCGGCTTCGGCTACGAGACGGCCGGCGAGCTCGATCCGGCCCAGACGCTGACGACCACGTTCCGGATGGCCAACGTGGATCATGCGCGCCGCCGGGCGATCTCGAAGGCGGCATTCCAAGAGCTGATGGCCGAGGCCGCCACATCCGGCGAGTACGACCTGCCGCGGCGCGAAGGGAGCGACCACATCACGCCGGTCGACGGGATGATCGCGACGGTGATGACGCGCCTGGACTCGTACCGGCGGGATCCGGACGGCCGGATCGTCAACGCCACCGACCCATGGTTCCTGACCGAGGCAGAGATGGCCGGCCGCCGGCAGGCGCTCGAGTACGTCCGCTTCCTGGTCGACCGCGTCCCCGGCTACGAGGGTGCCTCGCTCGTCGCGCTCAGTACCCAGATCGGCGTCCGCGAGACGCGCCGGGTCTACGGCGACGCCCGGCTCACCCGCGACGACGTCCTGTCGGCGCGATCCTTCGACGACCCGATCGGGCTGTGCGGCGCGCCGATCGAGGACCACCACCAGGGCACCGACACGGCGTGGGAGTACCTGCCGGACGGCGAGGCGGTCGGGATCCCGTATCGAACCCTGGTCGTCCGCGATGCCTCCAACGTCCTCGTCGCCGGTCGCTGCTTCAGTGCGACCCACGACGCACACGCCTCGGTGCGGAGCATGGCCCAGTGCATGGCGATGGGCCAGGCGGCAGGAACGGCAGCGGCCCAGGCCGTCGCCGGCCGGTGCGATCCACGTGAGATCGACGTCGCCGCGCTGCGGGACCAGCTGCGCGCGGACGGCGCGATCCTGGAGCTGGCCGCCGCGCCGCGGGCGATGGCCCGATGACCTTCGTCCGCACGGTCCTGGGTGACATCGACCCGTCGGAGCTCGGGGTGACCTACGCGCACGAGCACCTGATCATCGACGGCGGCCGGCCGGTCCAGATGGTTCCCGACTTCGATCTCGGCGACGTCGACACGATGGCCGCGGAGGTGTCGGCAGCGGTCGAGGTCGGGCTTCGCTCGGTCGTCGACGCGATGCCCTGCGACGCCGGGCGGAGCGCCGAGAAGCTCGCCGAACTGGCGCGGCGGACGGGCATCCACGTCGTCGCACCGACCGGTCTCCACCACGATCGCTACTACGGCCCCACCCATTGGAGCGCCCGGATCACGGTGGACGAGCTGGCCGAGCTGTTCGCGCTCGACGTGACCGATGGGATCGACGCGTACGACTATGCCGGGCCGGTCGTCCGACGGACGCCGTATCGGGCGGGCGTGATCAAGGTGGCCGGCAGCGAGGGTGGGCCGTCCGCGCGCGATCGGCGGGTGTTCGAGGCGGCGGCCGAGGCGCACCGGCGGACCGGCGTGCCGATCCTCACTCATTGCGAGGGCGGGACCGGCGCGCTCGAGCAGGTCGGCCTGCTGGCCGGCCGTGGCGTCGACCCGTCGCACGTGGTCGTCAGCCACGTCGACAAGGTCGTCGATCGCGGCTACCACCGCGAGATCCTCTCGACCGGCGCGTTCGCCGAATACGACCAGGCGTTCCGCTGGGGTGACCGCCCGAACGGCACCATCCAGCTGCTCACCTGGATGGCCGAGGACGGGCTCGCCGACCGGATCGTCCTGGGCATGGACGCCGCTCGTCGCCGCTACTACGTCGTCTACGGCGGGACGCCCGGGCTACCCTGGCTCCTGGCCAGCTTCGTCCCGGCGATGGCCGTCGCAGGGATCGACGCCGCGACTCGCCAGGCGCTGTTCGTCGCCAACCCCGCGCGCGCCTACGCCTTCGCTCGCCCGTAACCAAGGAGAGGAGAGGAACGGCCATGGACGGCCACTCGATCACGATGCTCGGCACGGGGCTGATCGCCGACTTCTACACGAACACGCTCCACGGCCAGCGCGGTCGTGATCGCGTTCAGGTGGTGTACTCGAGGAGCGAGGCGCGCGGCGTCGACTTCAGCCGGCGCTGGGCCATCCCCGAGCACACGACGGACCTGGCCGCCGCGATCAACCATCCCGAGACCGATGTCGTGATCGTCGGCCTGCCGAACTTCCTGCACGAGGAGGCGATCGGGCTCGTCGCCAAGGCCGGCAAGGCCGTCCTGTGCACGAAGCCGCTGGGACGAACCGCCGAGGAGGCCGGGCGGATGCTCGACACCGTCGAACGAGCCGGGATCTTTGCCGGCTACCTCGAGGACCTGTGCTACACGCCGAAGACGCTCAAGTCCATCACCTCGGTCCGGGCGGGCGCGATCGGCGACGTGACCTGGGTGCGCTCGCGCGAGACGCATCCCGGACCGCACTCCGCCTGGTTCTGGGACGGCCGGCTGACCGGTGGCGGCGCGATCGTCGACCTCGGCTGCCACTGCATCGAGATCATCCGCAACTTCGTCGGCAAGGGGAACCGCCCGGTCGAGGTCCTGTGCCACACGGACACGCTGGTCCATCCGATCGCCGACGAGGACAACGCGGTGGCGCTGATCCGGTTCGAGTCGGGCGCCATCGGCCAGTTCGAGGTCAGCTGGACGTTCCGCGGCGGGATGGACCTGCGGGACGAGGTGGCCGGCACGAACGGCACGATCTGGATGAACCATTTCCTGCGCACGGGCTTCGAGATGTTCACCGCCGGTGGAGGCGGCGCCGGTGGCTACGTAGCCGAGAAGGCCGAGACGTCGGCGGGCTGGCTCTTCCCTGTCGGCGACGAGGTCAGCGAGCTCGGCTACGTCGACATGTTCAGCGACATGTTCCGGGCGATGGACGCAGGCGGCGTGCCGCAGGAGACCTTCTACGACGGCTACGTCGTCAATGCCGTCATGGACGCCGCCTATCGTTCGGCGAAGGCGCATGCGTGGGTGCCGGTCGAGCTCGACTGGCGCGGCGGCACGACGCCCCGCATCGCCACCGCCCCGGAGACCTACGAGGGCCAGGTCGTGATCAAGCGCGAGGTCCTGCCCGACGGCCGCCAGAAGCTGATCCTCAAGGACCCGGCGTCGGGTGACTTCAGCGACCGGGTGGTCGCTGCGATCTGACGCTCGGGAGCAGCCCGAGCTCCTGGAGCTCCGCCCGAAGCGTGGGCGGATCGCGGAACAGGTGGGTGCGCATGCCGTGCCCCGCCGCGACCGCAACGTTGGCCGCCACGTCGTCCACGAACAGCGTCCTCGCCGGGGTGAAGCCTGTGCGCTCGAGCAGGTACCGGTAGATCCGCGGATCCGGCTTGGAGACACCGACCTCGCCCGAGATGACCAACGCGTCGAACCAGCCGAGGAAGTCGTAGCGAGCGCGGGCCACCGGAAACTTCTCGGCCGACCAGTTGCTGAGCACCGCGAGGCCGAGCCCGGTCCCTCGCAGCTCGCCCACGATGTCGACGGTGCCGTCGATCGCGCCGCCGAGCATCTCGGGCCATCGCTCGTCGTAGGCGACGATCAAGTCGCGGTGCTCGGGGTGCTGCCCGACCAGCGTCTCCACCGCGTCGTGCCACGCACGCCCGGCATCCTGCTGGGCGTTCCAGGTCGGTGAGCAGATCTCGGCGAGGAACCACTCCATGGCCGCGGTGTCGCCGTCGAACAGCCGACGGTACAGGTGGCGCGGGTTCCAGTCGATCAGGACGCCGCCGAGATCGAAGACGACCGCCTCGATAGCGGGCGTCATCCTGGCCCGGCCATCGCCACCTCGGACAGCCCGCATGGCTCACCGGCCTCGATCCAGCGGCCGATCGCGTCGCGAGCGAACAGCTGGTCGACGACCATGGCGGACGCCCCGATCACCCCGGCCAGCCCGCCCAGCGACGAGCGCTGGATGAGGAGGTCGCGGGTCGCGAGCGGCAGGGATCGCCGGTAGATCGATTCGCGGATCGCCGCCAGCAGCTGGTCCGGACTGTTCGCCACGCCACCGCCGATCACGATCAGCGACGGGTTGAAGAAGTTCACGACGCTTGACAGCATCGAGCCGACGCGACGACCCGCGGATTGGAGCATCGCCACGGCCACGGGATCGCCGAACGAGGCGGCCCGGGCCACGTCTTCCGCCGTCACGGTGCCGTGCTGATCGAGCGCCATCCTCAGCCGGGCGCTTCGTCCTTCGCGGGCCGCCGCCACCCCGGCCTGGCCGAGCGCCGCACCTCCCGCCAATGCTTCCAGGCATCCGATGTTGCCGCATCGGCAGACCACGGACGGGTCGTCGACGACCTGGATGTGGCCGACGTCGCCGGCGCTGCCCTGGGCTCCCCGGTGCATTCGGCCGTCGGAGATGATGCCGGCTCCGATCCCGGTCCCGATCTTCACGACCACGACGTTGTCGTGGCCGATGGCGATCCCCGACCTCCATTCGCCGAGGGCCAGGATGTTGACGTCGTTGTCGACCCAGACCGGCGCGCCGTACCGATGGGTGAATCGCTCCCGGATCGGATAGCCGTCCCAACCGGGCATGATGGGCGGCGAGATGGGCCGGCCGGACTGGAATTCCACGGGTCCGGGCACACCGATACCGATCCCCCACAGCTTGCCCGGCACGCCATCCGCGGTCTGCAGCAGGCGCTCGAACAACGCCTCGACCCGGTCGAGCGAGGGTTCCGGTCCGGTCTCGATGCGCACCGGCTCGTCGTGGTGCCCGAGGATCCGCCCGTCCAGCGTCGTCACGGCGACGTCGATGCTGGTCGCGCCAAGGTCTGCCACGAGGATATGCCCGGCATCGGCGCGGAACGTCAGCCGGCGCGGCGGGCGGCCGCCCGTGCTCGGGCCCACGTCGCCCTCGGTGACGAGCCCGCGCTCGATCAGCTCGCCGATGCGCTGGGCGACGATCGCCCGGCCGAGTCCGGTCCGCGCGACCAGATCCGCTCGCGCCAATGACCGACCGAGACGAACCTCGTCGAGCACCGTGACCAGCGCATCCAGCGATTCGTCGGGGAGCGGTCCGAACCGGGCCTCGGTCGCCGCGGTGTGCGCCGGCGGGCGAGGTTGGCCAGCTGATCCGTTCGGGACCTGGATCATGCGCTGGGTCACGCGACGATGATACGCTCTTCGTGCTGGCTTTTGCACTTGACAGGGGAAAGTAGGATGGGTGGCGAAGAAAGTTCGAACACCCGTCGAACACGCGTCAGCGTTCCCTGCACGGTTTTCGACCATCACCGCGCTTTATTTGGCTAGACTGTCTAGACGTTCACACGCTAGCGGGCAGGTGGGTGAGCAGGGCATGAGGAGGATCGCCGACGTCGGCGCGGCCGTCATCGGCACGGGCTTCATCGGGTCGGTGCACGTCGAGGCGCTGCGCCGGATCGGCGTCCAGGTTCGCGGCGTCCTCGGCAGCACGCCGGAGCGCGGCCGGGTTCGGGCCGACGCGCTCGGCGTCTCGCGAGCCTATGCGTCGCTCGAGGAGTTGCTGGACGATCCGCTCGTCGAGATCGTCCACGTCACGTCCCCGAATCATCTCCACGTTCCGCAGACAACGCGGATCCTGGCAAGCGGCAGGCACGTCGTCTGCGAGAAGCCGCTGGCGATGACCGCGGCGGAGTCCACGGAGCTGGTGTCGCTCGCTGCCAAGGCCGGGCTGATCAATGCGGTCAACTTCAACATCCGGTTCTACCCGCTCCACCAGCACGTCCGCGAGGTCGTCGCGGCCGGCGGGCTCGGTGACATCCGATTCGTGACCGGCCACTACTTCCAGGACTGGCTGCTCCTGGAGACAGACTGGAACTGGCGGCTCGAGCCCGACAAGGGAGGCTCGCTGCGAGCCGTCGGCGACATCGGCTCGCACTGGCTGGATCTCGTCACGTTCCTGACGGGTCAGGCGATCGTCTCGGTGATGGCCGACCTCGCGACGTTCATCCCGCTGCGCGCCCAGCCGCGTGGACCGGTCGAGACCTTCTCGACGGACCGCAGCTCTGACACGGTGCCGCGCGAGATGGCGACCGAGGACGTCGCATCGATCCTGCTGCGCTTCGCCAACGGCGCGCGCGGCGCGCTGGCGGTCTCGCAGATCAGCGCCGGGCGAAAGAACTCGCTCCAGTGGGAGATCGACGGCGCTCGGAGCGCAGCCGCCTGGGATTCCGAGACGCCGGACCACCTGTGGATCGGACACCGCGACCGGGCGAATGAGATCCTGCTCCGAAACCCGGCCCTCATGGGTCGGGCCGGCCAGGCGTCGTCGGCCCTGCCAGCCGGCCACGTCGAAGGCTTCGCCGACACGTTCGGCGCCCTCTTCCGGGCGGTCTACGCCGACGTCGTCGCCGGCCGTCCGGCCGCGCGGCCGCCCTACGCCACATTCGCCGACGGCCACGACGAGATGCTCGTCGGCGACGCCATCGCCGAGAGCGCCCGCCAGGGTCGCTGGATCGACGTCGACCGTGCGCCGTTCGCGACCCGCACCACGCATGCCCTGGAGGCGACTCGATGAAGCTCGGCTTCCTGACCGCCCCGTTCGCTGACACGCCGCTCATGGAGGTGGCCGACTGGGCGGCCGGCAATGGGTTCGAGGTGCTCGAGATCGCCTGCTGGCCGCGGGCATCCGGTCCGACGAGGCGGTACGCCGGGACCTCGCACATCGACGTCGCCAACCTGTCGGCGACCCAGGCCACGGAGATCGTCGACGAGATCGCCGCCAAGGGCCTGTCGATCTCCGGGCTGGGCTTCTACCCGAACCCGCTCCATCCCGACCCGGACCATCGGGAACAGGTCATCGGACACCTGAAGCAAGTGATCACCGCGGCGGAGAAGATGAACGTCCCGCTCGTGAACACCTTCATGGGCGGCGACGGGTCGAAGAACCAGGACCAGAACTGGGAGGAGGCCCTCCGCGTCTGGCCCGACATCGTGGCGTTCGCCAACGACCACGGCCGGAAGATCACCCTCGAGAACTGTCCGATGCTGTTCTCGTACGACGAGTGGCCGGGCGGGCACAACATCGCCACGACGCCGCGCATGTGGCGCCGAATCCTCGAGCAATGGGGCGGCACGATCGGTCTGAACTTCGACCCGTCCCACCTGGTCCTCCAGATGATCGACATGGGCCGTTTTCTCAAGGAGTTCGGGCCGCACGTCCTGCACTACCAGGCCAAGGACCTGATGATCGACCGCGACGGCCTGTATGAGCGCGGCATCCTCTCGATGGGCATGGGCTGGCAGATCCCGCGGATCCCGGGCCTTGGCGACGTCGACTGGACCGTGGTCTTCTCCGAGCTCTACCGAGCCGGGTACGAGGGCGACTGCATCATCGAGCACGAGGATCGCCGCTTCGAGGG
>JBGPVC010000132.1:0-7619 GCA_041491485.1 Candidatus Limnocylindria bacterium | reverse complement strand
GTTCCGGGCCACCGCTCCTGCCGGCGTTCTCGAGGAGCAGCCGGCGGGCGGTGGTCACCAGTCGAGTCAGCGTCGCGTCGTCGAGATCGGCGACGATCGCGGACGGTGCCACGCGCTCCAGCCACAGCACCTCGCTCTTGTAGACGTTGCCGATCCCGGACAGCACTCGCTGGTCCACCAGGGCCTCGCCGATCTGGTGGGCGGCCCCGAGCGGGTCGCGCAGGCGTCGCACCGCCTCCGCAGCGTCGAAGTCCGGCCCCAGCAGGTCCGGTCCCAACCGCCCGAGCGACGGATGGAGCGCCTCGGCGCGCTGCTCGAGGAGCTCGACGACCGGGGCGTCGAAGCAGACCGCGACCGCACCCGGGACCTCGATCACCAGGCGCGCCCGTGCCGGTGGCCGTCGCCACGGCTCGCCGGGCCGGTAGCGGTGCCACGAGCCGGTCATCTTCAGGTGCGTCCGGATCTCGAGGCCGTTGTCGAAGCGGATCATGAGGTTCTTGCCGAGCGCTTCGACCGCCGTGATCTCCTGCCCGACGATCCGCTCGATCCGCGGGAGGGCGCCGGGCCCGCCGGTCCGGGCGGCCGTCACCCGCCGACCGACCAGGTATGGGCGAAGCCCGGCCGCCGTCCGGAAGAGCGTGTCGCCTTCGGGCATCCGGCGGCTACCTCGCGGCGAGCGGTCGAGCCGGGCGGAGAGCGAGGCCTCGATACCCGGCGACAAAGCCGGCTTCCAGGAGGACCGTGCGGAACGGCGAGACGGCGACGTCGTCCCCGTCGACCTTGCGAACGACGAGCTCGCGAACACGACCATCGACGAGCAGCCCCGTCAAGGCACGGGCGGCCACCATGGCCACACCAGGGTCGTCGGCGGCGGGCAGCGTCTGCACGGTTGACCCGCCACGCTCGAGGTAGAGCGCCGGCTGCCCGTCGAGGAGCACGACGTAGGCACCCGCCGCCCGCTGCAGGGGCCGCCGGTCCGCCTCGCCACGGCGGGGCCAGGGCAGCGCCGCGCCATACGGATTGGCTGGGTCCGCGACGGCCAGCAGGTGCACCTGACCCGACGTCAAGGGGTCCGCGGGTTCGCGAACGGCGCGCAGTCGATCGAGCGCACCGGGCAGGGCGAACTGCGCCGCCCCAAGGCCGTCGACGAAGTAGCCGCGCCGAATCCGGCCGGCGTCCTCCATCGCCCGCAAGACCGGGTAGACCGCGCTGAACCCGCCGTCGACGCCATCGGCGGCCACGGCCTCACGGGTGATCACACCGTGCCGTTGGAGCAGGGCGAGGCTGATGGCGTGGAGACGCTCGGTCGCCGTCGGCGCGGTCGCCTTCGCCTCCGTCTCCCCGGCCACGAGAGACCAGCGTCCGGCCGCCTCGGGCGGCCCGAGCGAGGTGAGCCGACCCGGTCGGAAGCCCCGCCGTGCCCCACTGCCGGTCCGCTTCCAGCGCAGGGCCCGCAGCGGCGCGAAGGTGTCGTTGGTGACCTCGCCGGCCCAGACCAGGTCCCACAACGCGTCGAGCACCTCGCGGTCGGAGTTGCCCTTTGCGGCCGCGTAGAGCTCCCGGTAGAACGAGGCGCCGCGACGTGCCAGGTGCTCGCGGATCGCGTGGTGTCGAGGCTCGTCCGGCCGTGCGGCACCGTCGGGCGGCCCGATCGGCCGCAGCGCCTCCCGACCTGGCCGCACGAGGACGATCCGGCCGTCGTCGCGACCGAGGCTCCCCCGCCCCACCCAGGCAACCTCGCCGAGCGAGCCGAGCTCGTCGAGCAACCTCGGCAGATAGCCCGGGATGCGGGCCGGCAGCACGTCGCGTTCCAGGACCGACGCCGGGACCGGCAGGCCGGTCAGCTGGTCGACGACCTCGGCCAGGCGCTCGAGCGCGGCCGATCCGCGATGCGGCGCCGGCGCCTCGCCGACGGCCGCCACCCCGTGCCACGCCGGAAGGAACCTCGCGAGCGCGGCGGGATCGACCGGCTCCACCTCGCGGCGGAGGCGAGCCAGCGACCGGCGGCGAAGCAGCCGGAGCACCTCCGGATCGCACCATTCGCGCTCGGCGCCACCCGGACGGAACTCGCCCCTGAGCAGGGTCCCGGCGCCGAGCAGGCGTTCCAGCCCGTCTTCCACCACGCCCTGCGGGAGCCCCCAGCGGCGGGACGGCTCGGGGGTCAGGAACGGTCCGTGCGTCCGGGCCCAGCGAGCGAGCAACCCGTCGAGGGCGCCAGTGACTGGGCCCAGGAAGGCCGCCGGCACACCGACCGGGGGCGCGATCCCGACCCCGTCGCGGTAGCGCGCGACGTCCTCGATCGCGATCCAGCGTTCGTCACCGGCGATCCGCGTGCGAACCGCACGCCGGCCCGAGGCGAGCTCGCCAAGCCACGGTTCGGCGGCGGGGGCGCCGCCCTCGGTCCGCGCGGCCACCTCGCCTGCGGACAGGTCGCCGAGCCGGCGCAGGAGGTCGTGGACGCCGTCGAGCGTCGTCGCCTGCCGGTCCTCGGCGAGCGCCTGGAGGCTGAGCTCGAGGTCGGCCAGCGCGTCCGGATCGAGCAGCTCGCGCAGCTCCTCCTGGCCGAGCAGCTCGCGGAGGAGGTCGCGGTCGAGGGTGAGCGCCCCGGCACGTCGCTCTGCCAGCGGCGTGTCACCGTCGTACATGTAGGCGGCCACGTAGTCGAAGAGCAGGCTGCTCGCGAACGGTGAGGCCCGGGCCGTCTCGACCGAGTGGATCACGATGTCTCGCCGGGCGACACCCGCGAGGATCTCGCGGAGCGCCGGGATGTCGAAGACGTCCGACAGGCACTCGCGGTAGGTCTCGACGAGGATCGGAAAGCTGCCGTAGCGCGAGGCGACCGCGAGCAGGTCGGCCGCTCGCTGGCGCTGTTGCCAGAGCGGTGTCCGGACGCCAGGTCGGCGTCGGGGCAGCAGGAGGGCTCGGGCGGCATTCTCGCGGAACCGGCTGGCGAAGAGCGCCGAGCTCGCCAGGCGGCCGACCACGAGGTCCTCGAGATCGTCCGGATCGGGGAACAGCAGGTCCTCGATGCCATCGAGTGGCGCGTCGCCCTCGGGCAGCCGGATGGCGATCCCGTCGTCCGACCAGATGGTCTGGACCTCCATGCCCAGGCGCTCGCCGATCCGCGCCTCGACCGCCAGCGACCACGGGGCATGGACGCGACCCCCGAACGGCGTGAGCAGGCAGAGGCGCCAGTCGCCCAGCTCGTCGCGGAAGCGCTCGACGACGATGCGCCGGTCGGTCGGGAGCGTGCCGGTCGATTCGCGCTCGTCGTCGAGGTAGGCCAGCAGGTTGTCGGCGGCACGCTCGTCCAGGTCATGGCGCTCGCGGAGGCGGGCGGTGGCCGCGGCGCGACCCTTCTCACCCCGGGCCAGGTCCGCTTCGAGCTCGCCGACGAACGCGCCGAGCGCCCGCCCCAGCTCCACCGGCCGCCCGACCGCGTCGCCGTGCCAGAACGGCAGCTTGCCGGGAATCCCGGGTGCCGGGCTGACGGTCACGCGATCGTGGCTGATCTCCTCGACCCGCCAACTGCTCGCGCCGAGGACGACGACGTCGCCGTGCATCCCGGCCCGCAGCTCATAGACCATCTCCTCGTCGAGCTCGCCGACCCGGCGCCCGGGCGTGCCGGCTTCGCCGACCATGAAGACGCCGTACAGGCCCCGATCCGGGATGGTCCCGCCGCTCGTGACCGCGACGACGCGGGCATCGCGACGGCCCTCCACGACATCGGTGAGGCGGTCCCACACGACCCGCGGCTTGAGCTCGGCGAACTCGTCCGAGGGGTAGGCACCCGCCAGCATCCCGAGCACGCCCTCGAGGACGTCACGGGTCAGCGTCTCGTACGACGCGGCGGCGGTAACCGTGGCCAGCAGCTCGTCGACGGTCCACTTGTCCATGACGGTCATGGCGACCAGCTGCTGGGCGAGGACGTCGAGCGGGTTGCGCGGAATCTCGGTGGTCTCGATCGCGCCTTCGTGCATCCGCCTGGTCACCACGGCGCATTCGAGCAGGTCGCCACGGTACTTCGGGAAGATCACGCCCTTGCTGGGCGCGCCGACCTGGTGGCCGGCTCGACCGACTCGCTGCAGCCCGCGCGCGACGCTGGTCGGGCTCTCGACCTGGATCACGAGGTCGACCGCGCCCATGTCGATCCCCAGCTCGAGGCTGGACGTCGCGACCAGGGCGGGGAGCCGGCCGGCCTTGAGCTCCTCCTCGATCGCCAGCCGCTGCTCGCGGGCGATGCTTCCGTGGTGGGCGCGGACGAGCTCCTCACCGGCCAGCTCGTTGAGCCGCTGGGCCAGCCGCTCGCTCAGGCGGCGGCTGTTGGTGAAGACGATCGTGCTGCGGTGGCTCCTGATCAGCTCCAGGATCCGCGGGTGAATCGCCGGCCAGATGCTGGTCCGCAGGTTCGGGCTGGTCGCGGGACCACCGGGCTGCTGGTCCGGCGGGAGGACCTCGCCCATCGCGGCCATGTCGTCGACCGGGACGATCACCTGGAGCTCGAGCGGCTTGCGCGCGCCGGCGTCGACGATCCGGACGTCGCGTCCGGGGCCAACCCCGGCCATGAACCGGGCGATCGCCTCGAGCGGACGCTGCGTGGCTGACAGGCCGATCCGCTGCGCGGGTCTGGCGTCAGGGGCGCGCAGGTGCTCGAGCCGCTCCAGGCTCAGCGCGAGGTGCGCACCACGCTTTGAGCCCGCGATCGCGTGGGCCTCGTCGATGATCACGTGCTCGACCCCGCGGAGCACCTCGCGTGCGCCGCTGGTGAGCATCAGGTAGAGCGACTCTGGGGTCGTGATCAGGATGTCCGGCGCGTGACGCGCGATCTGCCGGCGATCCTCGGTCGGGGTGTCACCGGTCCGCGAGGCGACCGAAATGTGCGGTGGTTCCTCGCCGAGTCGCCGCGCGGCCAGGCCGATCCCCGTCAGCGGGGCCTGGAGGTTGCGCTCGACGTCGTAGGTCAGGGCCTTGAGTGGCGAGACGTACAGGACCCTGACCTGCGAGAGGCGGCCTTTGGTCGGCGGCGGGCTCGGGTCGCGCGCGAGGCGGTCGAGACACCACAGGAAGGCGGCCAGGGTCTTGCCGCTGCCAGTGGGGGCATGGATCAGCGTGTGGTGCCCGGCCGAGATGGCCGCCCAGCCCTCGGCCTGGGCCTGCGTCGGCGCCTCGAAACTCGACCGGAACCAGTCGCGGACCGCGGGCGAGAAGCGGCCGAGGGGATCGGCCGTGGGCGGGTGGGCGTCGTGCCCGTTCCGGCCGACGTCATCCGCGGTCGGACGCGGTTGGCGGCGAGTTCGGGTCGAGGCTCCCACGGGAGCGCCAGTATAGGCGCGTGTGCGCGATTAGATCAAATGTGCTAATCAAGCTTCAGGACCATCCGGACAGCGATGCGAGGCGACCAGGCTGACTGGTCGCCTCGCGGGTTCAGCGGAAGCACAGGTGACGTCGGCAGGGGACGTTGTCTGGGCGACCCTCATCCCCGGGTCGGGCGCCTACCGCAACGGCCCGTGCTCGAGGCTGTGCACCGTGGTCACGGGAAACAGCCGCTCGGTCAACCCGATGTGGTCGGTGGCGTGGATCGTGGCCTGGGGCCGCGCCCCGCCTGCCCCGGGATCCCGCACGAGCGAGCCACGACCGACGGTGATCTGCGCGCGCTCGGTGAGCAGACGCGATTGTAAGTCCGATGCCGCGACCTGCGCGGTTGCCTGGCTTGCCGTGATGGAGTCGAGCTCCGACTTGGTGGCGACCCCGAGCAGGCCGCCGACCAGCAGCGCCACACCCATGAGACCGGCGAGTGCGGTCGGAGGGAGGGCTACCCTTGTTCCGGCGATCTGTTGGCTCCTGAGTCCTGCGGCCATCTCCTGTGCCTCCGTGTTCAGGCCCCATCGCTCAGGTTCCAACGGGCGATGGCAGCCGATGCAGATCACGTTGGCGATGCCTGCCCGAGAGGTCATCGGTCGACCGACCGATGACCGCGTTGAACCTGGCCCTAAAGTGGCGTCCATGGTCGAACCCGTCGACGATCCAGTCGAGGCAACCCGGGTTCCATCGATCTCCCGCCGACCCGAGCGTGAACCGGTGCACAGCTGGGAGCACATCCTCGCCAAACGGGGGGCGTCGCGTCGCGCCGCTCCGAGATCGCGGTCTGGGCGGCGGCGATCGCCAGGCTGGATTGACGGGTCGCCGGCTACACGCGACGGGTCGCCACCACGGCCGTCGGATCGTTCGAGCCGATCGGTCCGCTCGATGGTCGAACCGCAAAACCGGCTTCTTCGAGCAGTCGCACGGCGATCTGGCCTCGCAGCGCGATGTCGAAGGGTTCGTATGGGTCTCGTTCGGCAAGCGTGACCTCGGCCCGGTCGGCGGCGACTGCGGCCAGCAACCGCGTCGCCAGGCCCGCTCGCCGGTAGTGCGGAGCGACGCCGACGGCGAGGAGGTCGCGCCGACCGTCATCCCCGGACGCACCGGCGACGGCGAGTCCGACGATCAGGTCGCCGACGACCGCCGCCGTGACGTCCGCCCCGTCCCGGATCGCGGCGAGGATGATCGCGTGGCCGGTCGCCGGATCGGCCGGGGACACGACCCTCGGTGCGACGACGAGGCGAGACCAGGTGCCCGCCTCGACACTGGGCAGCATCGTCGGCGAAGTTGCCCGGGAGATTCCGGCCTCCGACGCGACCGAGCGCGAGGGTGCGATCGGAACCCACCAGCCACGATCGCTCGCCTCCCGGAGCAACTTCGGGACCACCAGCCGGCGCACCAGCGCTGCGGTCTCGAGCGACCGTTCCTCGGCCGCCAGCTGACCGGCGTCGATCGGCAATCCCGCGTTCGGGGCGTCGTCGAATGATTCGGGCGGCGGCGCCTGCCCGTATCGGGCGGCATCGGCGGCCCATCGCTCCCGCCAGGCCGTCGCCGTGGACGAGGGGACCTCGCGGTGCGCCCCCGCCAGCCAGACGAGGCTCCACGTTCGCGGCACGACCCGATAGGCGTCGTAGCCGCCGCCTCCGGTCGCCAGCCAGCGTCCGCCGGCAGTCCGGTGCGCCACCGCATCAACCAGGCGAGCCGCCTCCCCCATCGCGGTCGTTGTCACGCGCAGGTGCGCCAGCGGATCCCAGGCGTGCGCATCGGCGCCGTGCTGCGAGACGATCAGGTCCGGCCCGAATACGGCGGCCAGCTCGGGGAGCAGCGTCCGAACCGCCTCCAGCCAGGCACCCTCCCCCGTCCCGGGCTCCAACGGCACGTTCACCGCGGTCCCGGCCGCGGCACCCTCGCCCAGTTCCCCGACGCCACCGGTCCCCGGGAAGAGATACCGCCCGCTCTCGTGGAAGGACAACGTCAGCACGCCCGGGTCGTCCCAATGGATCGCCTGGACGCCGTCACCGTGGTGCACGTCGAGGTCGACGTACAGGACCCGCAGCCCGTCCTGCCGCGCCCGGGCGATCGCCAGTGCCGGGTCGTTGTAGATGCAGAACCCGGACGCTCGGCCCGGCATCGCGTGATGGAGGCCGCCGCCCGGGTGGAACGCGTGCTCGACGTCACCGCGCAGCACGGCTTCCATGGCACGAAGCGACCCGCCGGCGACCGTCGCGCCCGCCTCGTGCATCCCTGCGAACGGCGGG
>JBGPVC010000131.1:0-7679 GCA_041491485.1 Candidatus Limnocylindria bacterium | reverse complement strand
GACCCCGTTGAGGGTCAGTGGCCGGCCGTCGCCGGCCGCCTGCTCGCCGTTGCTCATGTCCTTCTCGGCCGGCCCCCAGCCGTTGGCCACGACCGAGTAGGCCAGGTCGGACAGATAGCGCGTGGTGCTGGTCTGGGCGGTGTAGGTCGCGGTGTACGTCGCACCGGTGGTGCCGGCCACGATCCCGTGTGTCGCAGCGCCGCCGTCGGACCAGCCGCTGAAGACGTAGGTCGTGGATCCGAGCACCTGGGTTTCCGGGGCGATCAACGACTGCGCCGAGTTGACGATCACGGTGGCGGTGAACGGCGTCGCCGCCGGATCATTCCCGCTCACGATGAGGTTCAGGCCGCTCGGTACGGACGCCATCGTGATGGGGACGGTCTTCGGCTGGAGGGCGACGCTCGCGGTGGCATTCCGGCCGGCGCCGTCGGTGGCGGTCAGCTGGAGCTCGAGATACGACGGGTACGGATGATCCGGCGCGCCGACCGAGCCTGAAGCACCGACGAAGGTCTGGATCTGGTGTGTGTGGCAGCTCCCGACGGCGGTGCAGTGATGGACGAGGAACGTCCACGTCAGCGCGGACGCAGGGAGTGCCGCCCCGGTGTGGTCCGTCGCGTGGCCCGAGAAGGTGATGACGTCACCGACCGCGTAGGTCAGGCTTGGCGAAGGCGCGTCGATCGTAACCGTCGGGGCCGCGTTGTCCACGTTGATGGAGACGGTGGCGGTGCTCGACAGCCCGTGACTGTCGGTCACTCGGAGGCCAACGGGGTAGATCCCGAGCGTGGTGTAGGTGAACGACGGCGAGATGGCCGTTGAGTCGCCAAAGGTCCCGTTGCCATCGAGGTCCCAGCTGTATGTCAGCGTGTCGCCCGGATCGGGATCGCTCGACTGGCTCGCGTCGAAGGTGACGGTGAGCGGCGACGGGCCGCCCGTTGCGCTCTGGCTGATCACGGCGACGGGCGGCTGGTCGCCCGCGTTGTACACGATCCGGTGGATCGTGCCACCGTCGAAATCGACGTAGAACAGATCGCCGCCAGGCCCAGGCTGCAGAGCGACCGGGTTGGCGGCGCCCGAGATGAAGGTCTCTACGTTGGTGGGGTCGGGCAGCCCGTTGGAACCGGTGCGCATCGCCCAGATGCAGTTGCGGGAGTGGTCCGCAAAGAAGAGCGCTCCGTTGTACGCCGTTGGGTAAGTTCCACCGGAATAGAAGGTGATGCCCGAGATCACCGAGCCGCTTGCGGTCGGGCAAGCTTCCCCGGGGACGACCGTCGACGCGTGGTTGTACGAGAAATACGGCGTCAGCAAGCCGGTAGGCGCCGCGTACAGCGTCGAGCACTGGTCAAGGCCGACAGCCGCGTAGGTCGGTTGTTGCGCGGGGCCCTCATAGCACGGCCAGCCGCCGTTCAGAACCGTGGAAGCGGTCGGCGTGGAGATCCGGTCGATCTCCTCCCAGGTGTTGTACCCGACGTCCCCGATCCACAAATCGTTCGTTCCTGGCCGAACCGTGAAGCGGAACGGGTTGCGGAATCCGTAGCCGACGAGCCGTTGGGCGTTGACGCTGGACCTGGCGATCAGCGGGTTATCGGGGAGCGCGTTGCCGGTGGCGGGATCGACTCGGAGGATGGAGCCATTCAGCACGACGGGCTGCGTCGACGGGCGACGGACGCTCTGGCTTCTGAGCGCCCCGCCCTCGGCCGTGGGTGGCGTCATCGCCCCACCAACGCCGCCCGGCGGGTCGCCGCATGGATTGCGTGGCGTCGGCGATCCGGTGCTGCCGCCGAGCTGGCCATAGTCGGCGGGTCCGAAGCTGGCACCGTCGCCTCCACTGACGTACAGCGCTCCATCAGCGCCGAACTGAAGGTCGCCGATGGAATGGCTTGGGAACTGCTGGCACCAGTCGTTGATCAACGGCTGTTCGGCACCGGTCATCACGCTGCCCGCCGCCTGGAGCCGTGAAAGTCGACCGCTGACCACGCAACCGTCCGTCGTCGGGCCGGGGAGCGGGCTTGGGCATGCATCCCCCCAGACTGGTGGGGTCCCGCCAATCGGCGCGTCGTACGTGTACAGGACGTAGACATACGGGGTGGTCGGGAAGCCCGGATCCAGGGCCAAACCCAGGAGCCCTCGATCCCAGTAGTTGTCGACCTCTTGCGAGAGGTCGGCGAACACCGTCGATGTCGTGGCTGTCAGGCTCGCAAAGACCCGGATGACCCCGGACTTTTGAGCGACGAAGACGCGTCCATCGGGCGAGAATCGCACGGCCGTCGGATTCGCCAGGCCGGCGAAGGCCACGGTGTCCTGGAAGCCCGTCACGGTGACCGGCGCGGCGCTAAGGGTGGGCGCCGCCGTTCCGGGACCCCCCACGAGGGCGCCACCGGCATCGTTCATGAACTGGTGTCCCGAGGGATTGGCTGCCGAGACCGTCGGCACCTGCCCGGCCGGCACCGAGCTCACGGCCGTCAGGATGACGATGCCGACACCCACGGCGAGCCTGCGTGCTGACCGACCCCTCCACATCGTGACGTCCCCTCAGGTGGCGGTGGCTGAGAACCGGATCGTTGCACACCCGGCTGACTTCAACGCCGGTGCCGGCAGGGCAGGGTACCAAGTCGTTTCGAGGACGTCAGCATCGGCGGCGCGGGAGCTCGACGGCCGCGACGGTCGGTTGAGACATGGGTGCGACGTATACTCCGGCGGATGTTCAGAGATGCGCGAATGCCGTTCAGTCGGGAGCTCCGGATCATCCGTTCGTGGCTGTGGCTCGCTGTGGTCAGCACGGCTGCGGCGGGGGTCATCGCCTACCTGGTCACCAGTCAGGCACCGATCACATACACGAGTCAGGTCAGCGTCCTGGTGGGTCCGCCGCTCGCCGGGGAAATCAGCAGCGTCGATATCGACGTCGGCCAGGCGTTGCGCAACACCTACGCCGAGCTTGCCACGACCCGGCCCGTCCTCAACCGGGTGATCGCTTCGACGGGCGCGGCGACGACTCCTCAGGATCTCCAGAGCGACATCTCGGTCCAGGTGCCGACGTCCGGCAACCTCCTGACGATCGTGGTGACGTACGAGACGGCGACGGGCGCAGCGGCCCTCGCCAACGCCCTTGCCGCCGACCTCGCGAACTACGCCGCGCCAGACAAGGTTCCAGAGAAGCCTTCGAACATCACCCTGACCGTCGTCGATCCGGCGACGCCTCCCACCGGGCCAGACGACCGGCGGATTCTGCGAAGTAGCGCCCTGGGTGCCGCGATCGGGTTGCTCTTCGCCATCTGCATCGCGTTCATCGTCGAGAACCTGCCTCGTCGGGGTCGGTCCGGTGAGGGCTGGACCGAGGAGCGCCCGTCCGAGCGGTACGTCCCGCGCGAGATCCCTGCCCGCGAGGTCGCCGCCCGCCAGGTCCTCGCGAGCGATCGGTCGGCACGAGCGACTGTCCCACGCCCGCCGGCCTCCGAGTTCGTGGGATTGCGCGGTCAGGTCGACCCACGCGAGCTCGCGACGGCCGTCTTCATCACCGGTAGCCAGGCGCTCGAGCCCGGTCGGCGGTACGCCATCAGGATCGAGGGCCAGCGACTTCAGGTGGCCGGACCGGTCGATCTGGATCGCACCATCATCGCTCTCGATCGGCCATTGGCCGAGGTGCACGCCACCGCTATTGACGGTCGCGTCGTCGTCAGCGAATCCGCGCGCGGCGACGGGATGGCGTTCATGTCCGTGATGGGAAGTACGTCGGAGGGTCTCGCGTCCGCCATCGCCGATGCGGCGACTGCCGCTGCGCGCACCTGACAGGCGACCCGGCGCGGGCACGGACGGGCGAATCGGCAGATCGGCCTGGCGGGTTGGGTTCACGCTCGAACCGATGCCGGGACCGGAACGCATCCGATACCTGGACGATGCCTGGCGGTCTGTCTAGCCCGCAACGGATACCGCGTCGGCATGATCGTGCCGCTCGATCGTGAACGAGACCGGCTCCGTCGCTGACCGCGTCTCCGCATCGGCATGGCTCGCGGCGCTGTCGTCGACGTAGGCCAACAGGGCACGACGAAGCTCCTCTTCGCGGCCGCCGGTCGCCATCGCCAGCAGCGCTCGGGCGTCGTCGCGGACGGTTGCCGGGGGTGGCTCGGACACGGCCCGCAGGACCTTCGGCACCGATGTCGGCTCGACGCTCTCCGCGTCGTAGAACAGCTCCTCGTGGAGCTTCTCGCCGGGCCTGATCCCCACGATGTCGATCGGTTGCGTATCTGGGTCGCGTCCAGCCAGCCGCACGAGGTCGCGCGCCAGATCGACGATTCGCACTGGCTCGCCCATGTCCAGGACGAAGAGATTGCCGTTGGTGCCGAGGGCCGCGGCGTCAAGAATCAGCCACGACGCCTCGGGGATCGTCATGAAGTAACGCGTCATGTCCGGGTGCGTGATCGACAGCGGCTCGCTCTTCTCGAGCTGCTCCTGGAAGATCGGGACGACGCTGCCGGTCGATCCGAGCACGTTCCCGAATCGCACTGAGACATAGGGTCGTCCGGTGTGCCGAGCTGAATCGGCGACCAGCATTTCCGCGACACGCTTGCTCGCACCCATCACGTTCGACGGGCGGACGGCCTTGTCGGTGGACACGAGGACGAACCGGCCGACTCCGGCGGCCACGGCCGCGTCGAGGAGGACCATCGTCCCTCCGATATTGACGTGAACGGCGTCCGACGGGTGCTCCTCCATCATGGGCACGTGCTTGTAGGCGGCGGCGTGGAGGATGATGTCCGGCCGCTCGGCTGCGATGAGCCGATCCATCGCGGCGCGGCTTGCCACGTTCGCCAGGTGTGCCCGGACTTCGCCTCGTCCCAGCGCCCGACCGCGCCGCGAATCGAGCTCGCGCTGGACCAGGTAGAGCGCACTCTCAGCTCGATCGACGAGCACGAGCCTGCGCGGGCCGATTCCGAACACCTGTCGCGCGAGTTCGGATCCGATGGAACCACCCGCTCCGGTGATCACCACCGTCTTGTCGCGAAGGATCTCTTGGACCGCATCCGAGTGAGTGGTTCCGGTCGGGCGACGCAGCAGGTCGGCGACCTGGACGCGCCGGACCCGATACGCGTCGAGCGTTCCGTCCAGCAGGTCATTCAGCGATGGCACCGTCCTGACATCGAGGCCGAGTGCCATGGCCGCGTCGACCACCTGCCTGACCGCACTGCCCACGGCGCTCGGCATCGTGATCAGCAGCACCTGCGCCCCCGTGGCCGCGACCGCTTGCGGGAGGGTCTCGAGGCCGCCGTACACGCGGAGATCGGCGACGACCCTGCCGGCAAGGGTCGGATCATCGTCCAGGAAGCCGACCGGAAAGACGCCAGCCTCGGGCTTGCGCTGGGCGGAACCCGCCATCAGCACGCCGGTGCGACCCGCCCCGTACAGGAGGGTCGGACGGCGTTGGATCATCGCGACGGTGCTGGGTCGGGGAACCCAGTCGGAGGTTGATCTGATCGCGAAGCGAATCCCGCCGAGTCCGGCGAGCGTCAGGAGCAGTTCGCCGATCCAGAACGCTCGTGGAAAGCCGGTGGTCAGCGTGCCGCCGGACAGCCAGGCGACGGTGTAGGTGACCGTGAATGCGACGACCGATCCGAGCAGGACCGCCACGGCAATGCGGGTCAGGTCCGGGACGCTCGCAAATCGCCACCCGCGGCTGTAGAGGCCGAATCGGAGGTCCGCCCCAACGCGAGCGATCAGCAGGATGCCGAGGATCGGCAGGTAGCCCGCGACTCGATCGGGACCAACAAGCGCGTCGTAGCGGAACGTCAATGCCACGTACGCGGCCACGATGATCACCACGACGTCGATCGCCAGCAGGTGGCGACCGCGGATCTGTCCGGCGAGTACCGCCAGTCTCGGGCGATTAAGTCGCAGGTAATCGGGCTGACGGAGAATGCCGTCAGCCGGGAGACCGGGCAGCGATAGAGGTCGAGCGTCGAGGCGCATGAAGCGGCGTACTGTCAATGAAACCCCCAAATCCGCTTCTTTCCCCGGATCCGAGCGCGGTCCGCCGCCCACCAGGCGAGACGGTATGCTCCACGCGCCGATCAGCCGGCCCTCCCGATGCCGACATCACCTGCGATCGAACTCGAGGCCGGGGAGTGTTTGGACGATAAATGCCGGATAGATGATGAGAAGCTACCCCGGGGCGCGTAGCGTAGCCGAAACGACCCTCGTCGCCTAGTACTTTTGGTTCAGGACCCGTCAGCTGGAGGTGCATCCACGCACCGCTCGAGCGCGCCACGGAAATGGCCCCGTCGGTGAGCGAATCTGGCACGGGCAGAACGCCGATCAGGCGTCCGGGATCGGCCGCGACGCCGGGCGGGGCGTTCGGTGGGGGTTGGCCTTGGATTGCGGTCGTCCTCCTGGCCGGGCTGGGCCTGCGGCTGCTGATCGTGTACGTCCTCGCCCCTGGTGAAGGCTTCCGTGACGACGTCCTGACCTTCGAGAGTTGGGCCAATACCCTCGCCGAGCACGGGCCAGGCGCCTTCTATGCGAACACCCTGCCGCCGGGCCAGTCGCCCGGGTACCTCTACGGACCGGGATATCTCTATCCCCTGTGGATGGTCGGGCTGGCCGGCCACGCGTTCGCCGGCCTGACGGGGATGGCGCCACACGACGCCATCGCGCTCATGATCAAGCTGCCGGCGATTGCCTCCGACTTGCTCATCGCGGTCGTTCTCTATCGGGCGATCAGCCGCTGGTCCCGTCCCGCTGCTGGCGTCGTGGCGGCCGCCCTATACCTCTTCGTCCCGCTCACCTGGTACGACTCGACGCTGTGGGGCCAGGTCGATGCTTTTGGTGCGCTTCTGCTCCTCGTCTCCATAGTCCTGTTGATCGACCGGCGGAGCGAGCTGGCAGTCGTGTTCGCGGTGCTAGCCGTGGAGACAAAACCCCAGTACGCCATCGGGCTCGGGGTCGTTGCGGCCGTGCTCGTCGGCCGCCATTGGCTCAAGGCCAGGTCAGGATCGCCGGCACGGTCGGAAGCGCCGCACGCCGTTGGGCGGCGCTGGACCGGGTGGTTCGAGCGTGAGCACGGCCTCCCGCGGCTGATGAGCTCGGCGATCGCGGGCGCCGCGGTGTTCCTCGTCGTGCTTCTGCCATTCGACCTGTGGACGCTGGCTCCAGCGCGCCTCGCCGGCATTCCGGTCGTCGGTCCAATCGCCGGTCTGCTGATCATGGACAGGTCCGCGGCGGGCTATTACCCACTCTTGACGGCGAACGCATTCAACGTGTGGGCGTTCGTCGGGCCGAACCCGCTGACGCAGGGATTGGCAAACCAGGACGCGCTGACGCCGGATTCGATCCGCATCGTCGGCGCGCTCTCGGCACAGATGGTCGGCACCGTGCTGTTCGGCCTCGTGGCGTTGATCGTCCTCGCCACATTGGTCATCCGCGACGACCGGGAAGCCATTCTGATGGGGTTCACGGTGCTGGCGCTCGCCTTCTTCATCCTTCCCACGCGCGTGCACGAGCGGTACCTCTTCCCCGCCGTTGTCACCGGCGCGGCCCTAGCGGCAGATTCCGTGAGATGGCGGTGGTGGGTGGCTGCCCTGGGCCTGCTGCACGCCGCGAATCTCCATGCCATCGCCTCGATGGCTCGCTACGGGACACCCGGGCTCCAAGGCGCTCCGTTCGGTCCCGAGCTCCGGACCGAAGGCTCAGTG
>JBGPVC010000130.1:0-7809 GCA_041491485.1 Candidatus Limnocylindria bacterium | reverse complement strand
GTATCGCGGTCGTAGTCGCCGAGGCGGGCCGCTTCCAGGTCCAGTTCGATGGGCAGGTCGCGCACGATCTCGGACAGGTGCCGGCCCATCTTGATCTGCTCGCGATGCTCGCGCAGCTTGTCGCGCAGCTTGTCGGGGGTCACCTCGTCGAGGCGGGCGAAGAGCGTGTCGAGGTCGCCGAAGTCCCGGATCAGCTTGGCCGCCGTCTTCTCGCCGACACCCGGGACGCCGGGGATGTTGTCGGTCGGGTCGCCCTTGAGCGCCTTGAAGTCGACCATCTGATCTGGCCGAAGGCCGAACCGCTCGTCGATCTTCGCGATGTCGTACATCACCGTGTTCTCGACACCCGAGCGTGTCGTCATCAGGCGGGTCCGCGGCGTCACGAGCTGCAGCATGTCGAGATCGACGGTGACGATGGTCGTCTCGAGGTTCTCGTTGGCCTCCAGCTTCTTCGTGATGGTACCGATCACGTCGTCGGCCTCGTAGCCGGGCATCTCGTAGACCGGGATTCGGAGCGCCTTGACCACCTCGCGGACCTTCGGGAACTGGTCGCGCAGGTCGTCCGGCATCTTCTGGCGCGTCGCCTTGTAGGCCGCGAACTGGTCGTGCCGGAAGGTCGGCCCCGGCAGGTCGAAGGACACAGCCAGGTAATCGGGCTGCAGGTCGGCGATGCCGCGCAGGACGATGCTCGCGAAGCCGAATACGCCATTCACCAGCTCGCCTCGGGACGTCGTCAGGGGTGGCAGGGCGAAATACCCGCGGTACACGAGGCCGTAGCCATCGAGCAGCATGAGGCGTTCGGTGGGCACGCCTCAAGTGTAGCGGCGTACCCAATCGACGCGACTGCCGCGCCCCTCAGGACGCCGTCAAGCAGGCCGCGTCAGATACGGCGTCCGAGCCAGCGAAGCGCGAAGAGCGAGACGCCGACAACGAGCAGGAGACCCGCCAGGGCGATCACGGCGAGGCGATCCGGCGAGCCTGCCGATTGGGCGTCGATCGACGAGGTTCGTGTCGCGTCCGCGCCATCTCGCTGCGGTGAGGTATCCCGCGCCGGTGCAACAGCGGCCGCGCCGGCCGAAGCGGCGGGCGCCCCGACGAACGTATCGAAGGCTTCGCCGGTGGGGGCCGGTTCCGCGGCTGGCGCTGCCGTTGCGGCGGCACCCGTCGGCGCCGTGGACGGCGCGGTCAAGGCGGCGGCTGCGGGAGCCGGCGCCGAGGGTGCCGCGGACGCGATCGGCGCCAGCTTGGATTCTCCGAGCGCCTCCGAGTTCGCGCCGGCTCCGCCGACCGCCTGCCCGAGCGTCGGCAAGGCCGCCGTCGACACCGCCCTGGGCAACACTCCCGGAATCGTGGCGACCAGCAAACCAGCCAGGCCGATCGTCGTCAGGCCGATCGCCAACGGGCGGCTGAACGCGTCGCGGGTCGATCCGAAGGCCGCGATCAAGCGGCGCCAGCCGGTTCGCCGAAACTTGGACGCATCCTCGGCCGTGATCTCGAATGTCCGTGTTCGTGGAGGCGTCGGAAGCGCGCGGGCAGCATCGCGCAGGGCAATCAGGTCCCGATGCAGAGTGGCGCAGTCGTTGCAGGCGGCGATCAGGGCCTCGGCACGTTCGCGGTCAGGACCGCCGGTCGATCGATCGAGGAGGCTCGCGACGAGCAGCTGGTCGTGCGCGCCGTGGCCGGACGGGGAATCCTGCATCTCGCCGGTCAGACGGGAGGCGACTCCGTGAGGTTCCCCCTCCCGAGCGTTTGTGAACCTGAGCCGGGCTGCCTCGCGGGCGGTCAGCCTGAAGTCGCGCGGCCTCGGCGGCGCCGGCAGGGCTCGCGCTGCCGCAGCCAGCGAGACGAGGTCGTGGTGGAGGCCGGCACAGGCCGGGCAGGTCGCAAGGAGGCGCTCGGCCTCGGCGCGCTCGTCGTCAGGAAGGTCCCGGTCGACCAGCGAGGCGATCGACAGCTCGTGTCGCTCGTCGTGAGCCCCCGAGCCGTGCGGAGCGCCCTCGACGTCGTGCCCGTGCGGACCCGGGTCGGCTGACGGTCCCTCAGCCACGAAAGAGCTCCATCCGGTCCGCGAGCAGGCCGCGCAGGGCCAGCCGGCCCCGGTGGATCCGCGACTTGACCGTGCCCAGCGACACGCCGGTCATCTCGGCGATCTCGGCGTAGTCGAAACCCTCGACGTCGTAGAGGACGATCGCCGCACGCTGATCGACCGTGATCCCCGCGAGCGCGCCCGACAGGGCCTTCGTTCGTTCGGTCAGGACCGCGATCCGCTCGGGATCGCTTTCCGCCCCGGCCGGTGGCTGCCAGCTCTCGTCTTCGAGCTCCGGATACGGCTGGACGGGACGACGCTTCCGAGCGCGTTGCGTATCCATCGCCGCGTTGACGCAGATCCGGTTCAGCCACGACTTGACGCTCCCGCCGCGGAACGAATCGAGGTGGCGGAAGGCCGAGAAGAACGCCTCCTGGACCGCGTCGGAGGCCTGATCGCGGTCGGGCACCATGCGCACGACCAGTGCGAACAGCTGGTCCTGGTACAGCGAGACGAGGTCGTTGAAGGCTCCGAGATCGCCCTCCCGGGCGCGCTCGAGCAGGATGAGGTCGCGGCGCTGGACGGGGTCATCGGTGACCGTCGTCGAGCGAAGGTCCTCCACGGTCGGGGGATCCCTCCGGACGGCGATTCTGAGGCTGGGCGAGTCTAGCATCGGATCCGTGGCGAGACGCCACCGATCCGCGGCGAGTTCCGGGCGGCCCGGCTGTCGGACGATCCCCGGCGATCGACGTCCTCCGCCGGCGCCGAGACACGTAGACTACGGGCGTCCCGGGGTGGCGGAATGGCAGACGCGCCCGACTCAAAATCGGGTGGCCGTGAGGTCGTGCGGGTTCGACTCCCGCCCCCGGGACCAACCCTGCCCTCGCCGGGGCGCCACAGCGTCCGCCAGGGCTGTTCGGCCGTCTGGTGGCATGATCATGGCGACCCGCGACCACGGCCTTCGAAGGAGTCCACATGTTCCGCCGCTTCCTGGGACCCGCTCAGCCGGTCACGCCCGAGATGACGAGGGTCGAGGTGAGCGCTGCGGCCGGCGAGACCGCCACGGTCCGCCGAATCGTGGCCCGCCTGGAGGCGATGCCGCCCGAGCGGGCTCGACTCGTCGCGTCGGCGGCGTACACGCTGGCCCGAGCGGCGAACGCGGATCTCGAGATCAGCGACGACGAAACGGCCGCGATCGAACGGGAGCTCCAGACCCACGACGGGCTCGACGAGGCGACGGCTGTGCTGGTGACCCAGATGGCCAAGCTCCAGGCCAGGACGATCGGCGGCGCAGAGGATTACAGCGTCACCAGGGAGTTCAAGGCGCTCGCCAGCCAGGAGCAACGGATCGACGTGCTGCGGGCCTGCTTCGCGATCGGTGCCGCGAACGGCACGATCTCGGCCGAGGAGACGGCGGTGGTCAACGAGATCGCGCGCGAGCTGGACATCGAGGATGCGACGCTCAACGCGATCCGTGCCGAGTATCACGAGCAGCTCTCGTCGGTGCAGCGGATCCGCCGGGTCACGGAGGGCGCCTGACCGCCCGGCCCCGGGCCGGCACGCGGTAGATCAGCGGTAGATCAGCTGAGACGCAGCTCGACCAGGCCATCGCCGAAGCGCCGCCGAACCTCGGCGAGCAGGTCCGCGTCGTAGGCGACACCGCGACGCAACTCCATCGGCAGCGTGGCACCGCCGCCCGCAGTGGGCAGGTGGATGATCACTCGCGTCTCACCCGGACGATCGCGCAGGACGGCCCTGAACGTCTCCATGGCACCGACCACACGGTCCGTGGGCGCCGCGCCGGCGAATCGCACGTGGAGCACGGTCTGCGGGCCGGCGTCCGCCGGGGCGTCGGCGGTCGCGTCCCCGACGATCCGTGCGCGCATCTCGTCGGGCACGGACGGCGACTCGTCGTGGTCGTCGACGGGTTGCGAACCTCCCGGCGGGTCGAGGTGCGCCGGAACCGGCTCGGCCGGCGCGATCGGCGGGAGCCCGCTCACTGGCGTACTTGACGCCCGCCTCGGGGAGACGTAAGGGACGACCGGCACGACGACGGGCGCACTCGACGCCGAGACCGGCCCGGGCGCCGCCGCGACCGGAGGACCGGCGGCAACCGCTGGTCCTGGCGCCGGGATCGCCGTGCCGGGCCCGCGTTGTCCCGGGATCGACCCAGACCGCGAGGTGCCGTTGAACCCCGACCCATTGCCGTTGCCGGCCTGCGGACGGCGACCCGACCCTCGGTCGGAGGCGGCAACCTGCCGGGCGAAGTCCTCGGGCCCTGAGGCCGACGCCTGGTCCCAATCGACCACCAGATCGGCGAGCAGCGAGATGTCCTCGCCCTTGTGGTCGACCCGCCCCGCGACGAGCAGGATGTCGCCTTCGCGCCAGACGGATCCTGTCTGCTCGTACAACCGCGGGAAGACCACGACCTCGGCCGTGCCCTGCAGATCCTCCATCGTCACGATCGCCATCGACGCCTTGGCCTTGGTGATCACGGTTCGAACACCCGTGACGATGCCGCCGATGACGACGCGCTGACCGTCCAGCGACTCGTCACGCAAGTCGCTCGAGTAGGCCGTGACGAACTGGCCGACCCGCTCAGCCACCTCACCCATCGGGTGTTCGGACAGGTAGAGCCCGAGCAGCTCTTTCTCCCAGCGCAGGCGCTCACGGACCGGCACCTCGGTGGCGGCGGGCAGCGCGCGCTCGAAGGCGGCCGCGTCGGCCGCACCGAGGTCGAACAGCGAGGTCTGCCCGGAGATCTGGTCGCGCTGGGTCGCCTGTGCCGCAGCAACGGCGTCCTCCAGGCCGAGCAGGATCTGGGCTGGATGGCCGAACGCGTTCATGGCGCCCACCTTGGCCAGCGCCTCGAGCACCTTCCGATTGGCCAGACGGAGGTCGATCCGGGTGCAGAAATCGGTCAGCGAGCCGAACGGGCCGGCCTCACGGGCGGCGATGATGGATTCGATCGCGCCCTCGCCGACGTTCTTGACGGCCAGCAGGCCAAACCGGATCGAGTCTCCCTCGACCGTGAACTCCAGGTGACTGCGGTGGACGTCCGGCGGAAGGACCGGGATGCCCATCCTCCGGCACTCCGCGACCGCCGCGGCGACCTTCTCCTCGTTCGAGCGGAAGGCGGTCAGCACGGCGGTCATGTAGTCGACCGTGTGGTTGGCCTTCATGTACGCGGTCTGGTAGGCGATCAGCCCGTAGCAGGTCGCATGGGCCTTGTTGAACCCGTACCGCTCGAACGGCTCGAAGGCGGTGAAGACGGCGTCGATGGTCGCCGCGGGAACGCCGCGCTCGGCGGCCCTCGTGACGAACTTCTCCTTCTGGGCCCGCAGCACCGCCGACTTCTTCTTGCGGATGGCATAGCCCAGGGTGTCGGCCTCGGGGCCGGTGAACCCGCCGAGGGCCATCGCCGCGGACATGATGTCCTCCTGGTAGACGAAGATCCCGTACGTCTTCTCCAAGTACGGCTCGAGGAGCGGGTGCAGGTAGGTCACCGGTTCCTGGCCGTGCTTGCGGCGGATATAGGCGGGGATGTTGTCCATGGGTCCCGGCCGGTAGAGCGCGACCATGGCCGCCAGGTCGTACACGGACGTCGGTCGAAGGTCGCGCACGTAGCGGCGCATGCCCGCCGACTCGAGTTGGAAGATGCCGGTCGTCTCACCCGATGCCAGGAGCTCGAACGTCCTGGCGTCGTCGAGCGGGATGTGGTCCAGGTCGATCTCGATCCCGCGGTTCGCGCGGACCAGGTCGACGGCCTGGCGGAGGATGGTCAGGTTCGACAGGCCCAGGAAGTCGAACTTGAGCAGGCCGAGCGCCTCGATCGCGTGCATCTCGTACTGGGTCATCAGCCCGTCCGAGTTGGTCGCCTTCTGCAGGGGCATCAGCTCGGTCAGCGGCTCGCGGCTGATCACCACACCAGCCGCGTGAGTGGACGCATTGCGAGCGACGCCCTCGAGGTGCCGGGCGAAGTCGATGATCCGCTTGACCGCAGGGTCCGCCTCCACCTGCTCGCGGAGTGCCGGCGCGATCTGCAAGGCCTCGTCGAGCCGGATGCCCAGCTGGTTCGGGATCGCCTTGGCGATCCGATCGACCTCGCCATAGGAATGACCCAGGACGCGGCCCACGTCCCGGATCGCCGCCCGGGCCAGCATCGTGCCGAAGGTGATGATCTGCGCGACGTGGTCCTGCCCGTACTTGCGCCCGACGTAGGCGATCACCTCTTCACGCCGCCCGTCCTCGAAGTCGACGTCGATGTCCGGCATCGTCACGCGGTCCGGATTGAGGAAGCGCTCGAACGGCAGCTGGTACAGGATCGGGTCCACCGGCGTGATTCCGAGCGTGTAGGTCACAATCGAACCCGGCGCCGAGCCCCGGCAGGTGGTCTGGATCCGCTGCTCGCGAGCAAACCGGATGAAGTCGGCCACGATCAGGAAATAGCCGGCGTAGCCCATCGACAGGATCACGCCGAGCTCGTAGTCGAGGCGGGCCTGGAGCTCCGGGGTGACGGTTCCGTAACGGCGCTCAAGCCCGCGCTGGCATTCCGCCCGCAGCCAGCTCTCGGTGGTAAAGCCCTCAGGCACCGGAAAATGCGGGATACGCAGCTGGCCGAGCGGCAGCTCGATGTCGGTCATCTCGGCGACCCGTCGCGTGTTCCGGATCGCGTCGGGCTGGTCCGGGAAGAGCGCGGCCATCTGGGCGGCGGACTTCACGTAGAACTCGTGGGTTTCGAAGCGCATCCGGTTCGGCGTATCCAGGTTGTTGCCGGTCCCGACGCACAGCAGGACGTCGTGCGCCTCCGACTGGTCCGGTCGCACGTAATGCAGGTCGTTGGTCACCACCAGCGGCAGACCGGTCTCCGGCGCGAGGCGCAGCAGTTGCTCGTTCAGCCGCCGCTGCTCGGGCAGGCCGTGATCCTGCAGCTCCAGGAAGAACCGGTCCTTGCCGAAGATGTCGCCATACTCCCCCGCCAGGTTGCGCGCGAGCTCCCAGTCCTCGGTCTCGAGGGCACGCGGGATCTCACCGGTGAGGCAGGCCGACAGGCCGATCAGACCGGCACTATGGCGCGCCAGATGCTCGCGATCGATCCGGGGCTTGTAGTAATAGCCGTCGATGTGGGCATCGGTGATGAGGCGACACAGGTTCTGGTAGCCGGTCCAATTCTGGGCCAGCAGGATCAGGTGGAACGGCTGGGCGTCGGCCTTGCCCTCCTTGTCGGTCATGGACCGGCGGGCCACGTAGGTCTCGACGCCGATGATCGGCTTGATCCCCTTGGTCCGGGCCGCCTGATAGAAGGCGACGGCGCCGTACAGGGCGCCATGGTCGGTCAAGGCGAGCGAATCCATGCCGTGCTGGGCCGCCGCATCGACGAGCTCCGTGATCCGCCCGAGCCCGTCCAGCAGGCTGAATTCCGAATGAACATGGAGGTGGGTGAAGTCGTTCGGGGCGATGGTCACGGGGGTCAATGGTAGCCGCGGGTCGGCCGTCCCGCCGATATCCGATTGACCCGCTAGAGTCGCCCCATGATTCCCTCGGACATCGATGACGACGCGATGGAGGCCATGGTCGTGGATGCGCTCGAGCGCCTGCCCGAGGCCTTTCGCGAGCGGCTCGGATCGGTGGCGATCGTCATCGAGGACGAGGCCGACGCCGCCCAGCTCGCCTCGGTGGGCGCGGGCGGGTTGTTCGGCCTCTACCAGGGGATCCCGCGCACTCGACTGTCAGCCGACGCGTCGCCCGCGCCGAGCAAGATCACGATCTTCCGCGGACCGCTC
>JBGPVC010000129.1:0-7858 GCA_041491485.1 Candidatus Limnocylindria bacterium | reverse complement strand
GTTTGGCTGTAATGGACATCCCGCCGACGAGTTCGAGTTCGGCGGCGGCAACGGCGTCAACCACGTCACGTCGCCGCACACCGTCTCCGATTCGGGGCTCGTCGCCTACCGCACCGTCGCCGCCGGCTATGACATGCCGGCGAGCACCACCCTATCCAGCTGGTCGGTCAGGTTCACCGGTGCCAGGGCCGGCACCTACCACTATGTCTGCCAGATCCACGACGGGATGGAGGGCGACATCGTCGTCCACTGACGTTCCGAGGCATGAACGGACCCCGGCGGCCGTCGCCGCCGGGGTCCGTTCATGCCTGCGTGCGGAGAGATTCAGAGATCTGCGGAGGCGATCCCGAGGGTGGCTGCCTCAGCCAGGCCGATGCGGCTCAGCGTCTGGGCTACGCGGGCGTCGTGAACGACCCAGGCCACCACCCGTCGGACTGCCGACGACCGTGGGCGAGGCGGGCAATCGGCCGCGGGATTCGCCGATCTGGCGCCAGTTCATGACAAACGCCTCTGGAAGCGCTCGGTTGCTGCTGGGCATCCTCGCCCGGGACTCGAGGCACGAGCCCGCCACAGAGCGTCCAAGGAGTCAACGACATGCATCGCGGCCACAGGATCACGCATCAGCCGTCGCTGGAGATGCCTGCCCGCTTCGACCCGTCCGGGATCCCGTGTGTCGACTCGGGCCATGCTCACGCGGGCGCGACGTCATCGCGTCGGCGCCATCCTCGTGCGCTTCCGGGGCTCGCCCCCACCTCCATCATCGCAACCGTGGAAGAGGTGGCTGAGCGAGGTGAGGCCAATTGGCTCATCTGGGGAAGCGTCGGCAATCGCCCGGTCCTGTTCACCGTCGCGGCGGCCGCGGCCGCCGAGATGATGGACTCGGTGGTAACGGGCGAGATGGCGACGGCGATCATCGAGCCATGGCACCTGATGCTCGAACGGCTCGACTAGCGAGACGAAGTCCGACCGAACTCGCGCCTGAGCGGTAGCGGTCAGGCGCCGGCGGCGTTACCGGAGAAGGACGCGGATCGCCTCCAGCGGGACCGGATTCGAGGCGAGGACCACCTCGGCCGCCGACCGAACCTTCGGTTCGAGCGAAGCGACGTACGCCCGCGCGACCGGCTTCTTGCCCTCCGCGACGTTGGTGTCCCGCAACAGGAGCCAGCCGCCAACGATCCCGATGGCCATCTCGACCAGGTCGACGGCATAGAACTCCACGCGGTCGCGCTCGGGCAGACCTTTGAGCGCCCCGACGGCTTCGTCGAACCGCTCGGTGAGGTCGCACAGGAGCGCTCTCTCGGTGGCCATGTCGGCCGGATAGTCGGCCGCCTGCCATTCGGCGAGCAGCGGATCGAGCGAGCGGTTGAGCAACTTGCCGATGGCCGCGACGACCTGGAGCTGGCTCGTGCCCTCGTAGATGTTCGTGACGCGAACGTCGCGGAGAAGGCGCTCGATGTTGAACTCGCGCATGTAGCCCACGCCGCCGTGGACCTGCATGGCCTGGTTGCAGACGCGGTTGCCCATCTCCGTGGCGCAGTACTTGACCATCGGGGTGAGCGTCTCGGCCAGGACCTGGCACTGCTTGTAGCGGGCACGGGTCGCGGGGTCGGCTTCGGCACCGCCCTCCCCCAGTGCGTGCTCATAGACCTTCCAGAGATCCACCCAGCGCCCAGTTTCGGAGAGAAAGGCGCGCGTGACCTCCAGATCGAGCTTCATCGAGAGCAGTAGCCGGGCCACCGCCGGCAGACTCCGGATCGGCTTGCCGAACTGGACGCGCTCGCGCGAGTACTGGTCGGCCTCTCGGAACGCGGCTTCGGCGATACCCAGGGCCTGTGCAGCCACGGCGAGACGAGCGCCGTTCATCAGGTTCATCGAGTAGCGCATGAGTCCGAAGCGGCGCTTGCCGATGAGGACAGCCGGCGTGTTGGTGTACTGGATCTCGCACGTCGGGGAAGCGTGGATCCCCAGCTTGTTCTCGATGCGCCGGATCTTGACGGTGGTGTCGCGCTCGACGAGGAAGAGGGAGAGACCGCGCGCGTCGGCCGAACCCTCCTCGCTTCGGGCCAGGACCAGCGACACGTCCGCCAGGCCGTTCGTGATGAAGCGCTTTACGCCGTTCAGGTGCCACTGGCCTGTCACCTCATCGAGCGTGGCCCGCGTCGCCACCGCGCCCAGGTCCGAGCCGGCGTCCGCTTCCGTGAGGACCATCGCCCCGGAGACCTCGCCGCGCGAGAAACGGGGCAGAACCCGGGCCTTCGTCTCGGGATCGCCGTACTCCTCGATCGACGACGCGATCTCCTGGAGGCCGTACACGGTCATGAGGCCGCTCTCCGCCCGGGCCACGATCTCGACCATCATCTGGTAGATCGACTCGGGCAGGTTCAGGCCGCCGTACTCGCGTGACAGCATGGCCCCGAAGAGCTCGGCCTGGCGCAGGGCCTCGATCGCGTCCCGCGTGGCGGCGGCGTAGGTGACCTCGCCGCTCTCGAAGTGGGCGCCCTCTTCGTCCGCCTCGGCCGCACGGGGCGCCACGCGCTCGCCGCAGACCTCGCCGAGGACGTCGAGCACGATCCGGTAGTTGTCCCTCGCGTCCTCGTAATTGCGTGGCGCGGTGGGGTAGACCTCGGATCCGGAGTAGTGATCCTCCCTGAGGTCCACCACTTCGCGCAGATCGAGCTGCTCGAGCCGGAATTGCAGATCCGGGTTGTCGAGGAAGAAGTTCTCGCTCATTCCGCTTCTCGCTGGTCCATCGAGCGCTCCCGCACCGCCTTGATGATCATGGGCAGGACCTCGCGCGCGTCCCCCACGATCCGGTAATGCGCAATCTGGAACATCGGCGCGTTCGGGTCGGTGTTGATGGCGATGATCTTGGACGACTGGTCCATCCCGGCCCGATGCTGAATGGCGCCCGAGATGCCCGCTGCGATGTAGAGGCGAGGCC
The DNA here is from genome assembly GCA_041491485.1 of Candidatus Limnocylindria bacterium. Lineage (GTDB taxonomy): Bacteria > Chloroflexota > Limnocylindria > Limnocylindrales > CSP1-4 > SPCO01. The sequence continues at coordinate 4,917 of JBGPVC010000129.1, read as the reverse complement.
GAACGGTGGTCCCCGTCTGACCCACCTGGAACGCACGCCCGATCATCCCCGCGTCGACGGCCGCCCGTGAGCCGCCGACCTCCCCACCCAGCAGGTTGGCGAGCTCCCGCAACAAGGCGAACTCGTCGGCGTCCGAGATGCCGGCTCCTCCGGAGACGATCACCGGGGCGTCCTTGAGCTTGACGGTGGAGTGGCGGACCTGCCGGCTCAGAATCTCGAGGGCGAAGTCGGCCGGCTCGAATTCGGGCGTCACCGGCTCCACCGCTCCCGTCCGCGTCGCGTCGGCGACCGGCATGCGCATCACGCCTTCGCGGACCGTCGCCATCTGGGGTCGGGTATTCGGGTTGACGATCGTGGCGACCAGGTTTCCGCCGAAGGCCGGCCGGATCTGGTACAGCAGGTTCTCGTAGGTCTTGTCCTCCCGTTTGGCGTGGTAGTTGCCGATCTGGAGATCCGTGCAGTCGGCGGTCAGCCCGCAGCGCAGGGCGCTCGCGACGCGCGGCGCGAAGTCGCGGCCGTTGGGGGTGCCACCGACGAGAAAGATCTCCGGTTGGCGCTTGCGGGCTTCGGTAATCGCGACGCGGGCATACGGCAGGGTGCGGTACTCGGCCAGCTCGGGATGATCTGCCAGCAGGACGTGGTCGGCTCCGTGGCGAATGACGTCCCATCCGAGTGCCTCGACGCCGTGTCCGCAGAGGAAGCCCACGACCTCGTAGCCGAGCTGACTGGCGAGGTCGCGGGCCTTGCCGACCAGCTCCAGGCTGACGTCGGCGATTCGGCCGTCCGTCTGCTCGATGTGGACCCAGATGCTCTTCCGCGCAGTCATGTCCGCCTACCCGACGATGTACTCATGGACCAGCTCCGCCACCATGGCGGCGATGGCCTCGGGGTTGGGTTCGACGGTCTTGCTCTCGGTGCTCTCCAGGACCACGAAGTTCACCTTGTGGACCTGGGTCGGCGAGCCCGCGAGACCGATCCGGTTTGGGCTGGCGCCGATGTCGTCCGCCGTCCAGACCGGGATCCGGAGGTCATGGGCCCCCAGGTACTCGTCGAGCGCGTCGTCGGTCTCGAACTCGGGCCACTGCTTGCGCAGCGCCGCGTACTCGCCCGGAGTCGCCGCCAGCTTGCGCGCGATCTGCCGGCGAACCGACGGCGGGCGCGGGGTGTTGGCCGATCCAACGACCGTCAGCAGGCAGGGAAGGGTGCAGCGGACGATCTCCGAGCCTGAATCCAGGGCACGCTGGGCCGTGATCCGGCCGTCGGCGATATCCAGGACGGACTCCGCGTACGTGATCTGCGGGATACCCAGCTTCTCCGCTGTCTGCGGGCCCACCTGGGCCGTGTCTCCGTCGATGGCCTGCCGCCCCGCCAGGACGAGGTCGAAGCGACCGAGCTTCTCGATCGCCTTCTGGAGAACGACCGAGGTGGCCAGCGTGTCGGCCCCGGCGAACCTGCGATCCGTCAGCAGGACGACCTTGTCCGCTCCCCGCCAGAGGGCATCGCGGAGGATGTTGGCGGCCTTTGGCGGGCCCATCGTGATCACGGTCACGGTCCCGCCGTGGCGCTCCTTGATCTGGAGCGCCATCTCGAGGGCGTTGAGGTCCTCCGGGTTGAAGATGGCCGACAGCACGCCGCGGTTCATCGTGCCGTCCTTGGTCATCGCGTCGCCCGTGACGTTGTGCGTGTCGGGCACCTGCTTGACCAGGACCACGCTGTCGATCGGTCTGGATTCGGTCATTTGGTCTCCGAGGGATCGCCGGCCGTCAAGGACGGGTGTCGAGCCTGACGGGCCGAGGACGCCTTCCGGCTGGCGGACGAATCCAGACGTCGTGCGCGTTTCGGTCAGGATAGCGGCGGGTCGGTGCCGAGTGACGGGCCATTCGTCCCGGCCACCAGGGCCAGTCGGTGCGCCGAGATCGCCGCATGGCATGCGCGCCTCAGGCGTCGAGTGTGCTGGCGTCGTTGGTCGAATCTCGAGCGGTGCTCGGGATTGGGGCCATCCGCATCTCGATCCGTCCGATTCGAGACCATACGATCTCCTCCGGGACGGCCGACAGCGCTTGAGGCGCCCAGCCCATTGACAGGTGCCTGACCAGCTCCCCGGAGGATTGAGTGATGTGGAGTCGAACGAACGCCGTACCGATCATGGCAGGCATCGGCGCAGTCATCGGGCTGATCGTCGGGCTGCTCCTCAACGAAGTGATCCTTGGCGTCTTGGCCGGGATCATCATCGGCGCGGTTGCCGCGAGGGTCGTCTCGAGCATGTAGGTCCCGGGCCTCGTTGGTCCGGCAGCCCGCGCCCGTCAACGCTCCAGAGGTCTCCTCGACCAGATCAGGCCGATCAGCCCTTGGAGAGGGCCCTCCGAATCCATAGGTTGTGACGCAGCCCACAGTCAGGAGGTCGGCGTGACCCTCGTCATCGACACGCTGCGCAAACGCTTCGGAGACGTCCAGGCCCTCGACGGCATCAGCTTCGGCGTCGGTCCCGGCCAGGTCTTTGGTTTCCTGGGCCCGAACGGGGCTGGCAAGACGACGACGATGCGAATCGTACTCGACGTCCTGCACCCGGACGAGGGCTCCGTCACGTGGCGTGGACAGCCGGCCACCCGGGCGCCACGGTGGACGTGGGGCTATCTCCCGGAGGAGCGCGGGCTCTACCCTCGGATGAAGGTCCTTGACCAGCTCGTCTTCGTCGGGTCGCTCTTCGGGTTACCGCGCGACGAGGCGGCACGGCGGGCGCGTCATTGGCTTGCCCGCTTCCGGATCGGCGACTACGCCGATCGACGCGCGGAACAGCTGAGCAAGGGCAACCAACAGAAGGTCCAGTTCATCGGCGCGATCCTCCACGACCCGGAGGTCCTGCTGCTGGACGAGCCGTTCAGCGGCCTTGACCCGATCAACGCGGCGCTGCTCAAGGACGCCTTCAACGAGCTGCGCGACCGCGGCAAGGCGATCATCTTCAGCACCCACCAGATGGAGGCGGTCGAGGAGCTGTGCGACGCGATCGCGATCATCAACCGTGGGCGTCTGGTCGTCTCGGGCCCGACCGCCGACGTCAAACGGCAGGCCGGCCGCCTCGTGGTGCGCCTCGGCGTGTCCGGGGACCAGGACCTCGACTGGCTCGACAGCCGCGCGGACGCGACGGTCACGCGTTCCGGGCTGGACTACCACGAGGTCCAGGTTCGGTCCGGCGTCGATCCCGAGGCGATCCTCCAGGAAGCGCTCGCCCGGCACGAGTACGTGACGCGCTTCGAGATCACCGAGCCGTCGATCGAGGACATCTTCATCGAACAGGTCGGGGCGACGGCGACCGAGGAGCGAACCCTCGCGGCGGTCCCGGTGGAGTCCGGCCGATGAGGCGGCTCGTCAAGGGCGACGCGGCCAACATCGTCGCGATCGCCCGACGGGAGTTCGTTAGCCGGGCGAGGACCCGAACGTTCGTCCTTTCCACGATCGTCCTGGTCCTCGTGGCGGTCGCGGTCGGCCTCGTGCCCGTCGTCGTCGGCTACCTGAATCGCGACTCGGCACGGGTCGCCGTCTACGTCGGCGCGCCGGATCTCCACGGCGACCCCGTCGCCACGCTTGACGCCCTCCTGAACCCGCCGTCAACCCAGGACACGAGTGGCGCCGCGGCGACCGCGACCAAGGCGTACACGATCGTCAAGTCCACGGACCTCGAGGCCGACCGCCAGCGGGTCCTCGACGGCAAGCTCAACGCCCTCGTCGACGTCGAGCGCGACAGCCGCGGGGAGGCCGTCTTCACGGTCTACACGAGCGAACCCGACAGCAGCCGGACGGCGCTCGTCAGTCGACAGGCGGCGACGTCGATCGCCGTCGCCGACCGCCTCGGACGGATCGGCCTTGCGCCCTCGGATCAGGCCGGGCTATTCGTGCCACCCGAGGTCACGATCCGCTCGCCGGATTTGTCGAAACCCGCGGCAAGCTCACAGGCGATGGCCCAGGATCTCGCCGATATGGCGGTGATCTTCGCCCTCGAGATGTTCCTTCTGCTGGCCATCATCCTGTACGGGACGTGGGTGGCCCAGAGCGTCGTCGAGGAGAAGAGCAGCCGGATGATGGAGATCGTCCTGGTGGCGGCATCACCCTTCCAGATCCTCGCCGGCAAGGTCCTGGGTGTCAGCGCTGCAGCCCTGCTCCAGTTCGTCGCAGTGGTCGGGGCAACGCTGGCCGCGCTCTTCGCGGAGGACCAGGTCGCCTCCGTGATCCTGGGTGAGACGGGAGGGCTCAGCCTGCCATCCGGGCTCACGCCGACAGTCCTCGTCGCGTTCTCGGTCTTCTTCGTCCTCGGCTTCGTGCTCTACGCGGTCCTGTTCGCCGCCGCCGGCTCGTTGGTCAGCCGGCAGGAGGACGTCAACCAGATCGTCCAGCCGATGACCCTCATGGCATCAGCCGGCTTCCTCATCTCCACGTACAGCTCGATCGGCATGTTCGATCCCAACGCGTCGTGGGTCGTCGCGCTCTCCTGGGTCCCGTTCCTCTCCCCCTACATGATGTTGTCGCGCCTGGCGGCTGGGACCGCCGGCCTGCTCGAGGTGGTCATCGCCGTTGTGCTCTTGCTGGCGATGATCGTGCTGGTGATCTGGGTCGCCGCCCGGATCTACTCGGCAGGCGTGCTCATGTACGGTCAGAAGCCTGGCGTCCACGCGATGTGGAAGGCTCTTCGCCAGGCCTCCTGACGGCATGACCCGGGCGAGTGGACCACCGCTCGACAGTCAGTCTGGTCTGCCCGCTCCCGCGGACCTGGCTGCAGATCTCGTGGTCCTGCCGACCCTCGAGCCGCCAGGCATCGTCGGACGGCTCCTCGCGCGCGTCCGTCCGCCTAGCGGGCCGGGCGCCGCGCGATCAGAGCCCGCTTCCGGCCTTCCTGCTCAACCCGGATGGAAACCTCGGTACCGC
>JBGPVC010000128.1:0-8219 GCA_041491485.1 Candidatus Limnocylindria bacterium | reverse complement strand
AGGTGAACGCGGCGTCACCTTCGAGCTTGGCCAGGCGGAAGTTCGGACGGAGCGCCGTGACGACGGCGCCGACGAGGTCCGCGAGGATGTCCTGTGCATGATCCAGCTCGACATCGGCGAGGTAGCCGGTGTACCCGGAGATGTCGGCGATCAGGAAGCAGGTGGGTTGCGCGACTGTGAGCATCGTTCCTCGACGGAGCCGGAGCGAGTGGCGGCCGTCCTCCACGCCGCACCGCTAGAGTACGGCTCGTGGAGACGTACGACCGGGCCGAGGCTGCCTCGCGTGCCGGAATCAACGTCGCTGAGCTGGCGCGGCTCGAGGAGCTGGGGATCCTGACGCCGGACGCCGGGGACCGATTCACGCCGGGTCACTTGCGCCGCGCGGGGCTCGTCATGAGCCTCACGGCAGCGGGCATTTCACTGGAAATGCTGGAAACGGTTCGTGGTTCGATGCGCCGTGGTCAGGCCTTCGGCGCGTCGCCTCCCGCCGTTGTTCCCGCGCCCCGCTCGGGGTCGCGACGCTCGCCGTGGTGCGATTTCCCCGGGAACGCGCGCATGAGGCGACGGAGCAGTCGTTGGAGCTCCTGCCGTTCTGACTCGCTCAGGACGGACGCGAACATCGCCTCGCGCTTGGCCTGCGTGCCGACGGTCGCGTCCCACGCCGCGTGGCCGGCCTCGGTCGGCTCGACCAGCGTCCCACGACGGTCGTTCGGGTCGGGCAATCGCCGGATGAGTCCGGCCTTCTCGAGACGATCCAGGCGGGCCGTCATCGCGCCGCTCGACAGGCGCATGTCCTCGGCCAGGTGCCCGGCCGACTGCTGGTACGGCGCGCCATAGCTGCGCAGCCGGCCGAGCAGATGGAACGCGCGCCGGTCGAGGGCGTACTGGGCGAGCGTCTCTTCCATGGAGCGGTCGAAGCTCTTCGCCAGGCCCTGGATGCGCTCCACGATCCCCTCGGTCAATGGATCGAGGTCCGGGATCTCCCTGGCCCAGACCGCGAGCATCTCATCGAGATGGTCGGTCTCAGGCGTGCTGCTTCCCACGGGCCGGAGTATCCCGCCCGGATAGGCCCGCGTCAAGTGTCTTGACACCATATCTCTTGACATCGAACCATCTGTCCGGTACAGTGACGGAAGTAGTTCGATGCAAAGAGTCTTCGGATCGAGTGTATTCGACGCCGAGGACTGCAGGAAGGGATCGGGGACATGTTCGGGTCGTACACAACGTTCGAGGTCGAGGCGGAGCGGCGCCGCGAGGTCTTGGAGGATTCAATGCGCGACGGCCGCCGCAATCGGTGGACCGTCGATGAGCCGAACCACGAACCGCGCCGACCTGACGAGCGTTCAGCAGGTCACGGCCTGGCCAGCATCGCTGCGAGCCTCCTGAACCGGATCGGTCAGCGCATCTGACGCGCCGCCGCTGGCGTGGACGCCCTACCGGGTGTCTTCGTCCCCGTCAGGGATCCGTGGATCCCCGTCTGCCGCGGCCACGCTGTCCTGGATCCGGTGCAGCAACTCGATGTACGTGCGTAATTCCGGGTCTGTCAGGACGCCCGCCCAGGCCTTCTCGTTGCGATGAACGATCGTTCGAAGCTCCCGGAGCACAACGAGCCCCGCGGGCGTGATCTCGGCGATCTGGCCGCGGCGGTCGGACGGGTTCGCGGAACGACGGGCGAACCCTCGCCGCTCGAGCGAATCGAGCACGCCGGTCACCGTGGCCCGCGTGACGATAAGTCGATCGCTCAGCGCCGACGGCGACATCGGCCCGCGGTCGCGGAGGATCCCCAGGACGAGTCCGCCGGCGGCGCTGACGTTGAGCGGACGGAGGAGTCGCCCGATCTGGTCGAACAGCAGGTCGGCGGTACGGATCGTGTTCATCACGGCTTCGGTCGCCAGGACGTTCCCATCGGGCGTCTGGTCGTAGAAGTCGTCGGGCATCTGGATCTTGTCCATCGCTCCATGATACGGGTCTTGACAATAAGGCGCCTAACCATATAGTAAGGTGCCTAACGACCGGCACATGACCGGGCGAGGACAGGCCGACAGGAGCGTCCCCATGGTGAAGGTGATCGTCCAGCACCACGTCGCCGACTACGAATCCTGGTTCCCGGTGTTCACGGAGCACGAAGCGGTTCGACGCCAGCACGGGGCGACGGGCCACAGCATCAGCCGCGAGGTGGCCGACCCGAACTCGGTCGTCATCGTGAACGAGTTCGCGACGCTGGAAGGGGCGCGGGCGTTCAGCCAGGACCCGTCCCTCCCCGCCGCGATGGCGGCCGGCGGCGTCGACGGGCCACCCCAGGTCTGGATCGCCAACGAGGCCGACGCCCGGACCTATTGAGCCGCGCCAGGGCGGCCCTGGCTCAGACGCGGGCCGCCTGGCGCGCCAACGCTGCTGGAGAACCGACGATGGGCCTTCGCCAGGGCTAGGTAGCGCCTTGTGAAGATTGGGCCAGAGCCCGTCGAGCTCGTGGTCGCCGATCGGCATCCGCGAGCTCGGGGCGTCGGTTCGACGGCTGGCCGGAGTCGTAGGCAGCCGCCGGACGGCCGGTCAACTCATCGGGCGCACCTGGGTCAGCCGGACGGAGTTCCCGGACGGGTCCCGGAAGCCGGCATCGATCCCGTACGGCCGGTCCTCCGGTTCCTCCGTGAATTCCACGCCACGGGCTCGCAGCTCCTCGAACGACGCCCGGCAGTCGTCCGTGGTCAGGAACACGGTACCGGCGAAGCCGCGCGACATCAGGCTCCGAACGTCGGCCGCAGTCCCGGTGTCCATGATCGGCGCGTTGGGGATGGCCATCAGCACGATGGCGATCTCGGGCTGCCCTGCGGGCGACACGGCAAGCCAGCGGAAGTTCCCCATCTCGGGGACGGTGACATCGGATGTGACTTCCATGCCCACCTTGTGGGTCCAGAAGTCGAGCGCTTCATCCTGATCGCGCACCCACAGTTGCGCGCTGGCGATCTTGATCATCGAGGCCTCCGTCATGAGCTGCATCGGTGGTAGACGACGAGGTCAAGGCTATGGAGGAGGCCCCGCCGTCGTCTTCTCGAAACGTCCGGTTCTGCGGCCGGCTGTAGGCGTGCACGACACAGGCGGGGATCCTGGCGAACATCGAGGCGGGTGGGTGGCTCGCCCGATACGCCGTCGGCGACCGTCCGAACATCCTTCGGAAGCTCGTGGTGAACGAGCCGACGCTCGACAGGCCGACGGACATGCAGATGTCGGCAACCGAGTGATCGGTGGTCCGCAGCAGGGCCGCCGCTCGCTCGAGACGTCGGGTCAGCAGGTATACGTGCGGCGACTCGCCAAAGGCTCGGCGAAACTCGGCGCTGAAATGGGCGCGGGACAGACCGGCCTCGCGGGCCAGGTCGCTGACGTCGAGCGGCTCCGCGTACCGCGCGTCGACGAGATCCCTGGCCCGCAGCAGGTAGCGCGCAGGGTGCACCGCTTCGACCATTGCTACGCGGTTCACCGGAGACGACTGCACCTGCCCAGTATCGCGAATCCCGTGGGATTGGGTCCAGATCGGCCTCAGTGGACCCGCGACTCCAACCCGGCCCAGAACGGTTCGCGCAGCTCGGCCTTGAGGATCTTGCCGGTGCCGCCCTTCGGCAGCGCGTCACGGAAATGGATCTCGCGCGGGACCTTGTGGGCGGCGAGGCGCTCTCGACACCAGGCCCGCAGCTCCTTGGCGGTCGCCTCGGCTTCCGGCTTGAGAACGACCACCGCGACCGGGACCTCGCCGCGTTTGTCGTCGGGGGCGGCGACGACCGCGTTCTCGAGGACGCCGGGGTGCGCGCCGAGGACGACCTCGATCTCGACCGACGAGATGTTCTCCCCGGCGCTGATGATGATGTCCTTCGAGCGGTCCTTGATCATCACGTAGCCGGCCTCGTCGATCGTGGCCATGTCGCCGGTGTGCAGCCAGCCGTCGCGGATCGTCTCCTGCGTCGCCTCGGGGTCGTGGTAGTAGCCGTCCATCACGGTGTTGCCACGAACGACGATCTCCCCGATCTGCTCGCCGTCGGGTCGGACGTCAACGCCGTCGGCTTCGACCACCCGGATCTGGACGCCGGGAATCGCCCACCCGGTCATCGACAGCCGCTCCTGCCGGCGCTCCGGCGGCTCGCTCTCCGTCAGGACCTGCCGTGGCTGCGCCAGGGTGATGATCGGCGACGTCTCGGTCAGGCCATACCCGACCATCGCCTGCGCCCCGAGCTCGGCTTCGAGAGCGCGCACCAACTCGGGCGATGCCGGCGACCCGCCGATGATCACCTGCCGCAGGCTCGACAGGTCGAAGCGGGAGCGTTCGCGGCTGTGGAGCACGGCGTTGAAGATCGTCGGCACGGCGAGGAGCCGGGTGACCCGGTGGCGCTCGACCATCGCCATCAATGACGTCGGATCGAACCGACGGAGCATGACGTGCTGACCGCCGATCATCGTCAGGAAATGGGGTGTGCCCCAGCCGTTGACGTGGAACAGCGGCACCACGTGGAGCACGACGTCGTCCTCGGTGAACCCGAGCCCGACCTGGGCGGCCATGGCGTGCAGGTACAGCTCGCGATGGGTCATCGCCACGCCCTTGGGCAGCCCCGTCGTGCCGCTCGTGTAGAAGAGCTCGGCAAGGCTGTTCTCGTCGATCTCGGGATGGAGCGGGTCGGGCGAGCCGGAGGCCAGCAGGGCCTCGTACTCGTGGTCGGCCAGTCCGCCCGGCTCCCCATCGAGGACCACCAGGGTCGGCCTCGTCGTCAGCTGCGAGCGAATGCCTTCCACGAGCGGAGCGAAATCGCGATGGAAGAACACGACCTTCGAACCGGCGTGGTCGAGGATGTAGGCGATCTCGTGCGGCGCGAGACGGATGTTGACCGGGTTGAGGACCGCGCCCGCCTCGATCACCCCGTAGTACGCCTCGAGCAGGTGATGGGTGTTGAAGGTGATGAACGACACGCGGTCGCCAGGGACCACGCCGAGCTCGACGAGCGCGTTCGCGAGGCGATGGGTGCGGGTCGCGAAGGCGCGATAGGTGAACTGCGATTCACCGTCGATGACCCCGATCTTGTCGCCGAAGAACATCGCGGCGCGATCGCGGAATTCGAGGACCGAGAGCGGCACGAACATCGCTCACCTCCGGCGCCACGATAGCAGCGAGCGGCCCGCTGAACTGGCCGTCCGGGACGCTCTCAGGCCATTCGTCCAGACAAAGGTGACAAAGGTCCTTGACACCCAGCGCCTGACAAGGTAGCTTTACAGGCGTGACGAACGAGATGCGCCAGCTGCGGGAGGGACGGGGCCTGAGCCAGGGCCAGCTCGCAGAGGAGCTGCGCGTCTCGCGCCAGACCATCAACGCGATCGAGACGGGTCGCTATCTGCCGTCGCTGCCGCTGGCCTTCGCCATCGCGCGCTTCTTCGGCCGCCGCATCGAGGAGATCTTCCATGACGACGCTGTCTAGATGGTTCGTGCCGGCGGTTGGGTTCGTGCTCGGGATCCTGATCGCGGCCGCAGAGCTGGGCCGCAACGCCAGTCCCTGGCAGGCCGCCCTGGCGTTCGCCATCGTGGCCGGCTACGCCCTGGCGTTGCGAGCGCTCCAGTCGAGGTCGGACATGGCGAGCCTCCTGTCGGGCCTGCCGCGCGACGAGCGCTGGGAGTCGATCAACCTGCGGGCGCTGTCGCTCGCCGCCCAGGTCATCGCGGTCGTCCTCGTTGGCGCCTTCCTGGTGGCCCAGTTCACAGGCGGTGATGCGGACACCTACGCCAGGCTCGGCGCGGTGTTTGCGGTCGCCTACCTCGGCGGGCTCGTCTGGTATCGGCGTCGGTCCTGATCGACTCAATCTCCGCGCAGGACCCCAGGAAAGGCCATTCGGCACTCGCGCTTCCGCCCGCCTCGGGGTTCCATCGCGCTGAAGGGGAGCCGAGCCATGACCCAGACCGTGGTGAGAGACCCAGCGCTGGACGAACCGCAAGGTCGAGCGGAGCGGCGCGACGAGCGGGACCTGCTCTTCGGCAGGCCCTGGGAGGATCGGAGCTTCGAGGCGGTCGAGGCCGGAGTCGGGTTCGCCGCGGGGCTGGCGATCGGCACGGCTGTCGCCGGGCCGATCGGTGCGGTCGTCGGCAGCCTCGTCGGGCTGACCGGCGGATTCGCGGCCGGCGAGGCGCTCGAGCGAGCCGTCGGACGCGCCGCGACGACCACCGACGCCGGCGATCACGAGCCGCCGGAGACTCCGTAGTCAGAACGCGCGATCTCCGACCACCAACCTGCTTGCTACGGGGCCAACGCGCCCGTGAAGAAGGCGGCGAGTCTCGCTTCGTAGGCGGCGGGGTCGATGAATGCGGCCTCGGAGTGGTGGGCGCCGAGCACGATCCAGGGCTCGACAGGCGTCCCTCCCGCACTGGCCGCCGCCGCCAGGTCGTACGCGTGATGGGTGTTGACCCGGAGGTCGGAGCCCCCGTGGACGATGAAGAGCGGCCGGCCGGCCAACCGGCCGATCTCCGTGTCCGGGCCCTTGGAAGCGACATCGTCGCCGGTCTGCAGGCGGCCCATCAGGAGAGCCACGTCGAGGAGGACCGTTGGATAGCCGAGCCGCCGCATCTCCTCCGTCGCGATCGTCCTGTAGTTCGCGTACGAGCTGCCCTCCCAGAGCGCGGCGACTCGTGGCTCTTCGCCCTCGGCAATGATGGCGACGGCGGCGCCGAGCGATTCGCCGAGCAACCCGATCCGGCCCGGCGGAATGCCGCGGTCCCTCACCAGCCAGTCCCACGCCCCGAGGACGTCGAGGTACTCCTCCGTGCCGTTCGCGTATAGGCCGTCCTCGACCTGGGAGTCGCCGTGGTCACGGAGGTCGACGAGCAGGACGGAAAACCCGTTCCTGTGCAGCATCCCTGCCGGCAGCAGCAACACGGGGTCGCGCCGGCAGCTGCTCTGCCCGTGGACGAGGACGATCGCCGGCGCCGCCGGCGAAGCTGATGGAACCCACCATGCGTGAAGCTGGTAGCCGCGCGGGTCACGGCTCGGGAAGGTCACATCCGTGAAGGTCGGCATCAGGTATGGCGTGGTATCGAGGTCGATGGTGAACTCGGCCGAGATTCCCTGGGTGTCCCAGTGGGCAGGGACGTGGTCCGCGAACCGACCCCCGCAGTGGGCGTCGACATGGAGGACCTGGTTGTAGACGTACGCACCGGCAGCGGCGGGGGCGCCCACCACGAGGACGAGGACTGCTACGGCCGCCGCGATCGCACGACCATGCCGCCGTCTGGCGTGTGGACTCGCCGTAGCCGGAGGTCGGTCCGTCGAAGCCTCCATAGCGGCTGGATGGTGCGACACACGAGGGCGGCTGCGCCAGAGGCGTTCGTCATGAAGCAATCGGGTCGGCTCGCCACGCGTACGATGGCCGGGAAGGGGCCCGACCGATGCCGCTCCGCCGCTTCTCGGCACGCGAGTACCTCGTCGACTTCGTCGGCACGATGGCCAGCCGGCCGGTCTACGTTCGTCGCGAGTGGCTGAGCCGCGAGCGGCTCGACGCCTTCGCCCTTGATCGGACTCGGGTGATGGCGACCTTCGCCGCGACGCACGTACCGCTCTATCGCGACCTGTATCGCGCCGCCGGCGTCGATGTAGCGCCACGCCATGCCCGGTGAGACCCTGTCTCGACCGCGCCCTCCGCGCCGGCCGGCCTGATCGGCAATCGGGTCGCCCGCGGCCCGCAGCGGGGCAGTCCGGTCATGGTTGCCTCCCCCGCCAACCCGCGACGTGCTCGATGTCGTTCAATATGGCTCCAGCCTGAGGTACCCGGCTCGAACCCTTCCGGTGCTCAGGATGGCTCGAGAAAGGAGCGCGGATGCCGATCAGTGAACGGGCCGGGCTCCCGGCCGATCCGTCCAGCCTGGTGGACCTCCGGAAGCTCGTGGGCGCCTACTACGAGCTCCGGCCGGATCCATCCGTGCCCGGCGAGCGGGTGGCGTTCGGGACCTCCGGCCACCGCGGCTCCGCCTTCAGCACCGCGTTCAACGAGGCCCACATCGTGGCCACAACGGAGGCCATCTGCCGCTACCGGCAGGGCCAGGGGATCGACGGGCCGCTGTTCATCGGGCGCGATACGCACGCCCTGTCGGAGCCGGCGTTCCGGAGCGCGCTGGAGGTGCTGGTCGCCCACGGGGTCGACGTCCGCGTTGACGTCGCGGATGGCTACACGCCGACGCCGGTGATCTCGCACGCGATCCT
>JBGPVC010000127.1:0-8220 GCA_041491485.1 Candidatus Limnocylindria bacterium | reverse complement strand
ATCAATCGCGCGAAGGGTTGGTGGGCAGGGAGGGAATCGAACCCCCACAGTCGAAGACGGCTGATCTACAGTCAGCGGAGCTCACCACCTGCTCAACCTACCCATATGCGGCGACGGCGACGGACCGAGACTGCGGTCTCGTGGTGGGCCCGGCGGCCGATTGAATTGGCGCTGGAGCCGACGATGGGACTCGAACCCGCAACCGGCGGTTTACAAAACCGCTGCTCTACCAATTGAGCTACGTCGGCGCGACAGGCAGGGCCATACCGCAGATGACCCGATCCGGCGCCGGGAGATGATAGGGCCGCCCGACCGGATGGGTCAAGCACGACGGGGCGGAGGCCGACCGTCGCCGGCGCGGCGTCAGGTGCGCGATGGGCGCGACCGCTTCGGCCGTGACGGCTTCGCGACGGGCGCACCGGGGAGGAGGTCGTCGTCGAGCGGTGGCGTGTCGCGATCCGGGGTGTCCTCGGACGCCGTGTCGGGTCCGGGGACGTCCGGCTCCTGGGCGTCGAATCGGACGGACTCGAGCGCGGATCCGTCCTCGGCAGATGGCTCGTCCGCGTCGGTCGGTGGCGTCGCGCCGGTCGACGGGGCCAGGGCGGTCGCTGCCGGGCGAGGCGGGATCGGCCATGCTGCGGACGGCTGCGTCCGGGCCCGACCCTCGGGGTCGCGCTGAGCAACGGCCTCGAAGAGCAGGATGGAACCGGCGACGGCCGCATTGAGCGAGCCCACGGCGCCGCGCATCGGGATCCGCATGAACAGGTCGCAACGACGGCGAACCGTCGGGCCAAGGCCCTGCCCCTCGCTTCCCACGACGATCGCCAGCGGACCACGGAGATCGCTCTGCCGAGCCGTCAGCGGCGCATCGGCCTCAGATCCCGCGACGCGCAGGCCATGCCCGTGGAGGTCGGCCAGCGCTCCCCCGAGGTCGTCGACCGGGCAGAGCAGGAGATGCTCGACGGCGCCGGCCGAGGCCTTGACCGCGGCGGGCGTCAGCGGGGCCTGGCGGCGCACCGGGAACACCACGCCGTGCACGCCGGCGGCCTCGGCGCTGCGGAGCAGGGTACCGACGTTCTGCGGATCCTCGAGCGAGTCGAGCACCAGGACGAGTGGCGGCTCGCTGCGCTCGGTTGCTCGCGCGAGGATGTCGTCCAGCGACGCGAACTGACGCGGCTCGACGACCAGCGCAACGCCCTGGTGGCCATCGAATCCAGCGAGCGCGGTCAGCGACCCTCCCTCGAGTTCCACGATCGGGATGCGCAGCCGCGTAGCGTGGAGCACGAGCTTCTCCAGCGGCCCACGCCGTTGCGGAACGACCAGCAGGCGGATCGCAAGGCGTCCGGCGGCGAACGCCTCCTCGACGGGCCGACGGCCGGCGACGAGCTCTTCATCCGGTCCGAGGCTGTCGGGCGGCGGAAGCGCTGGTTCGAGGTGCTGCCAGCCGGCGCGATCGCGAGGCGCCGGGGACCATGGCGGTGGGCCGGGCCGTCGGTCAGGACGACCGGCGTACGGTCGGTCCGGTGGCCGGCGGTCGGGACGACCGGCGTACGGTCGGTCCGGGGGCCAGCGGTCGGGGGGTCGGTGGTCCGGCGCAGCCCAACCCCGGGGCGACGGCTGGCGCTCGGGGCCGTGTGGCCCGCGAGGCTCACCGGGAACGAACGGCGGGCGGGGTCGATGCTCGTCTGGCCGATGGCCGCCCGACCGCCGGTCGAGGGGCCGGCCTGACCGGTGGTCGGGCGCCGGCCGGTCAGCACGATCGCCGGCCGGCCGGCCACCCCCCGGGCGCCATGGTCCGCCGGCTGGCGGCGTTCGGTCTCGGTTGTCGCCCCCAGGTCCGTCCGGGATCGGCCGATCCCGTGGCGGCGGGCCACCGGGTCGCGACGGGCCAACGTTCCCTCGTCCGGGAGCACCCGCCAGCGGACCGCGTGGGCGTGGTCCACCCGATCGCTCGCCAGCCGGTCGGGAACCTGGTCGCGGGCCAGCCGGACGCCCCGCACCCGGCCCCGGGCGCGGCCGCTTGTCGTCGTTCGGTCGCTTCCGGTCAGCCACGGGTCACCTCGGCGATGCGTCGCCAGCGCTGCCCGTCGCGGGTGTCTTCGACGCTGATCCCGCGTGCCGCCAGCTCGTCGCGAAGCCGATCGGACGCCGCCCAGTCGCGAGCCGCCCGGGCCGCCTCGCGCGCCGCGAGCAGCTGCTCGGCGTCCGCGTCGAGGCCAGCCTCGGGCTCGGGGAGGATCGCCAGCACCTGGTCCACGTCGCGGAGGACATCGAGGGCGCGCTCGGCATCGGCGCTGGACAGCGCGCGGCGTTCGATCCGCCGGTTGAGCTCGCGGACGAGGTCGAAGACCGCCGCCAGACCGGCCGAGGCGTTCAGGTCGTCGTCGAGCGCCGCGCCGAAGGCCTCGCGTGCGGCCGCCAGGGCCTCTGGGAGCGTGGGATCGTCCGCGCGATCCTCCCGATACGTCGAGAGCGCGGCGACGATGGCGTCGAGCCGTTCGATCGCGGCTGCCGCGGCGGCCAGCGAATCGTCGGAGTGGCTGAGGCTTGCCCGATAGTGGACGGAGATCAGCGCGAGCCGAAGCGCCCGTGGCGAGACCCCGGCCTCCAGCAGCTCCGCGACCCGGGCGATGTTCCCGGTCGACTTGGCCATCTTGGCGCCGTCCATGCGCAGGTGGGCGCAGTGCAGCCAGGTCCGCACGAACGGCTGCCCGGTCGCTGCCTCGCTCTGGGCGATCTCGTCTTCGTGATGGGGGAAGATCAGATCGACCCCGCCGGTGTGGATGTCGAACGATTGCCCCAGGTGGGCCATGCTCATGGCCGAGCACTCGACGTGCCATCCGGGCCGGCCGGTGCCGACCGCGGTGTCCCACGATGGCTCGCCGGGCTTGGGTCCCTTCCACAGGGCGAAGTCGCGGACGTCGTCCTTGCCGTATTCGTCGGCCTCGACGCGCTCCCCCACCCTGAGACCCCCGGGATCGAGACGGGCCAGCCGGCCGTAGGCGGGCCACGACGCGATCCGGAAGAAGACCGATCCGTCGTCGGTGCGGTAGGCGTGGCCGCGCTCGAGCAGGATGGCGATCAGCGAAACCATGCGGTCGATGTGCTCGGTCGCGCGCGGCAGGACGTCCGGGACGGTCATCCGGAGCGCGGCCGCGTCGGCCAGGAAGCGTTCCAGATAGCGACCCGCCAGGACGTCGATCCCTTCGCCCGCCGCGGCGGCTCCCCGGATGATCTTGTCGTCGACGTCGGTGATGTTGAGGACCCACTTGACCGTGAGGCCGCGCCATCGCAGGTGGCGAACCAGCAGGTCAACGAACAGGAACGACCGGAAGTTGCCGATGTGGACGGGCGCATAGACGGTGGGCCCGCACGAATAGATGCCCACGTGCCCGTCGCGCAGCGGGACGAACGGGCGGGTCTCCCCGGACAGGGTGTCGTGGAGCTGGAGGCTCATCAGACCGACTCGACCGTGGCGATCGCGAGGGCGCTGATCGATCGCCCGGCGCCCTCCGGCCCGTTCAGGTTCCCACTCGACGCCTTCACGTTGACGGCGGCGCTGTCCAGTTCGAGGAGAGCGGCGATCGCGATCCGCATCGCGTCAAGGTGAGCGCCGAGCCGTGGACGGGCAGCGGTGATCGTGAGATCGATCGCCTGCGGGCGCCAGCCGTGCTCGCCGAGCTGAACGCGGACCGCGCGCAGCAGCGATCCGCTGGCCACGCCGGCTGGCGTCCTCACATCCGCCGGGAACAGCCGCCCGAGGTCGCCCAGCCCGGCCGCTCCAAGCAGGGCATCGGCCAGCGCGTGGAGCGCGACGTCGCCATCCGAATGCCCATGCAGGCGCGGAGCGGCAGCGATCTCGATGCCGCCGAGGGCGAGCGAGGCACCAGGCCCGAACGGATGGCTGTCGTGCCCGATCCCCGTTCGGACCACGCGGCCACCGACCAGCCCCGCGACGGCCCGGCGCAGGTCGCCCGGGACGGTCACCTTGAGGTTGTCGGGGTCGCCGGGCACGACGTGGACCGGTATCCCGCAGGCCTCGAGGAGGGCGGCCTCGTCCGTCCACGTCTGCGCCGCGGCGGCCGGGTAGCGGCGATACGCCTCGCGCAGGAGATCTCGGCGGATCCCTTGCGGCGTCTGGGCCGCCCCCAGGCCGCTCCGCTCGACCGTGACGCCGACCCGGTCGCCGTGGATCTGCTTGAGCGTTTCGGCCAGCGGCACGACCGGAATGGCGGCGCCATGGCGAACCGTCGCGCGTGCCACCGCCCCAATGAGTTCGGCGCGAACGAGGGGCCGTGCGCCATCGTGAACCAGCACGGGCGCCGCCTCGTCGGCGCCGAGCCGATCGAAAGCAACGAAGCCGGCATGCACCGACTCCTGCCGACGGGCGCCACCGCCCACCACATCGATCACCTTGGCCGGCAGCCAGGATGCCCCGGCGACGTCCGTCCGGCGATCGGGCGACGTGACCACGATCACTCGATCGATCTCGGGGGCGGATGCGACGGCCGCGAGCGTCCAGGCCAGGAGCGGCCGTCCGCCGATCTCGGCCGTCAGCTTGTCGGCCCCGTCCATGCGGTTCGATCGGCCAGCGGCGACCACGATGCCGTCGGCGCGCACCACCCGAGGATCGGCCTCGGGGTCCGTCGTGCCGGCGCGCGACGGCCCGCTCAATCCGGCCGCGGCTGGGCGAAGATCATTCGACCGGCCACCGTCTGCAGCACTCGGGTCACCGCCACGTCGACGTCGCGGTCGATATGCCTGGCACCACCCTCGACCACGATCATGGTCCCATCGTCGAGGAAGCCGACGCCCTGGCCGGCCTCCTTGCCTTCCTGGATGACGCGAACGCGCAGCTCCTCGCCGGGCAGGACGGCCGGCTTCACGGCGTTCGCCAGCGAATTGATGTTCATCACCCGGACGCCCTGCAGCTCGGCAACCCGGTTGAGGTTGAAGTCGTTGGTCAGGATGACCCGGCTGCGCGAGCGCGCCAGCGCCACCAGCTTGGCGTCCACCTCGGTCACCTCGGGCACGTCGTCCTCGACGATCTCGACCGGCGTCCCCGGCTCCTTCTGCATCCGGTTGAGGATCTCGAGGCCGCGCCGGCCGCGGTTGCGGCGCAGGGCGTCGGAGCTGTCGGCGATGTGCTGCAGCTCGTCCAGGACGAACCGCGGGATCACCAGGGTGCCGTAGATGAACCCCGATTCGACGATCTCCGCGATCCGTCCATCGATGATCGCGCTCGTGTCCACGACGATCCGCGGGTCGCCCTGGACGGGCCCACGCTGGCTGTCAGCCGGTGGGCGGCGAACCAGGCCGACGGCCTCCGCTGCCACCAGCAGGTCCCGGCGCTTGGCGACGGTGAGGCCCACCATGCCGAGCCCGAGGAAGATCGAGACGCCGAGCGGCAGCCACGTCCCGAACGGGGGCGCGAGGCCGGACAGCGGGAACCCGAGGAGCAAGCCCATCAACAGGCCCAGCAGCAGGCCGACGACCGCCGTCACGAACTCGGCCGTGGAGAGCGCCTCGACCTGCTTGATCAACCATCCGGCCGGCACGACGGTGAGGTACGGCAGGATCGCGAACCCGACCACGATCCAGGCCACGACCCAGGCCGCGAGCAGCGCGCCCGCGTAGTCACTCCCGCGAAAGAGTCCCTCGCCGGATGAGGCGATCGCGAGGCCGACGACGCTGCCGAGCGCGGCCCCCAGGAGACGGATGTAACGGATCAAGATGTCCTCGGCGAATCAGCCGGCTCAGCCGGCATGCCCGGGTCGCGAGCGACCCGCCGGTCCGTCAGCCTAGCATCGCCGGCACCGGCTCGCCATGAGGAGTTGCCGCTTGGTCGGCGAGGGCGATCTTGATGGCCTCGGCCAGTGTTTCGACCGTCACGACATCCAATCCGTCGATCCGGGCCAGGGTGGTGCCGCCGACCGGTCGCGGCACGAGCGCCCGGACGAACCCCATCCGCGCCGCTTCACGCAGGCGACGCTCCAATCCGACGACGCCGCGCAGCTCGCCGAGCAGCCCGACCTCGCCGATGGCGACCGTACCCGGCGCGATCGCCCGATCTCGCAACGAAGATGCGAGGGCGAGCGCCAGCGGCAGGTCGAGGGCCGGCTCCATGACCGCCAGGCCGCCGGCCAGGTTGGCGTACACGTCGTGGCTGCCCAGGCCCAGACCTGCACGCCGGCCGAGGACCGCGATCAGCAGGCTCAGTCGATTCGGGTCCAACCCACTGGCTTTGCGGGTCGGGGTCCCGTACGCCGACTGGCTCGTCAGCGCTTGCACCTCGACCAGGATCGGGCGGCTGCCTTCGAGCGTCGGCGCAACGACGCTGCCCGGCGCCGAACCCGCGTGCCCGTGAAGGAACGCTCGCGCCGGGTCGGCGACCTCCACGAGGCCCCGGTCCTCCATCTCGAAGACGCCGATCTCGTCCGTCGAGCCGAACCGGTTCTTGGTCGCCCGCAACAGCCGCAGCGCCGCGTAGCGTTCGCCCTCGAGGTTGACGACGGCGTCGACCAGGTGCTCCAGCGTCTTCGGCCCGGCGATCGAACCGTCCTTGGTGACGTGGCCGACCAGGATCACCGCGATCCCGTCGCCCTTGGCCAGCTCCATGAGGCGGAGCGCCGATTCGCGGACCTGTCCGACGCTGCCGGCCGCCCCTTCGAGCTCGTCGAGGGTGGCCGTCTGGATCGAGTCGACGATCACCAGCGCCGGACGTTCGGCTCGGGCCACCTCCACGATCCGGCCGACGTCATGCTCGGCCAGGACCCGGACTCGTTCACCCGGCTCGCCGGACAGCAGCCCGAGCCGTCCGGCCCGCAGCCGTACCTGGCCCGGTGATTCCTCGCCCGTCGCGTAGAGCACGCCGGCTGCGCCGTGTGCCGCGCGCGCGAGGCCGGCCGCGGCCTGGAGCAGCAGCGTCGACTTGCCGATCCCCGGTTCGCCGCCGACCAGGACGAGCGAGCCTGGCACGAGTCCACCGCCCAGGACGCGATCCAGCTCGTCGATGCCGAGGCGCAGGCGCGGGAGATCGACGTCGGCGATCTGCGCGAGGCCGGCCGCCTGCACGATCGGCTCGCCCGGACCGCGCGCACTCCCGCGCGGACGCGACGGCTCGCGCACGATCGTCTCGACCAGGCTGTTCCACTCGCCGCAATTCCGGCACTGGCCTTCCCAGCGCAGGAAGGACTCCGCGCAGCGCTGGCAGACGAAGCGGCTCTGAGGCCGCGCCATGCCTAGGCCGCCGGATGGGCGGCGCGCCTCACCGAGCCTCGACCGGTGTGCGCGGCTGTTCGGCGAGGCGAATGTCCAGTCCGGCCTCGGGATCCTTGTCGACCACGATCGTCGAACCAGGTTCGTACTTGCCGAGCAGGAGGTGCTCGGCGAGGACATCCTCGACCATGTTCTGGATCACGCGGCGCAGCGGTCGCGCGCCGTAGGCCACGTCGAAGCCGATCTTGATGATGTGCTCCTTGGCGGCCTGCGTGACCTCGAGCTGCATCTGCTGGGCACGGAGCTGGTCGCGCACCCGCGACAGCATCAGGTCCACGATCTGCGCGATCTCGTCGACCGTCAGCGTTCGGAACACGACCGTCGCATCGATCCGGTTGAGGAACTCCGGGCGGAAATTCTGCTTCAGCTCGGCGGCGACCTTCTCCTTCATCAGCTCGTACGAGCTCTCGGCTCGCGCGGCGTCGGTGTCGCCCTGCTGGCGGAAGCCGAGGCTGGAGTTCGTCTGGAGCTGCTTGGCGCCGAGGTTGGAGGTCATGATGATGATGCAGTTGCGGAAGTCGACCCGGCGACCCTTGGCATCGGACAGGTGGCCGTCCTCCAGGATCTGCAGGAGGATGTTGAACACCTCTGGGTGGGCCTTCTCGACCTCGTCGAGGAGCACCACCGCGTAGCTCTTGCGGCGAACCGCCTCGGTCAGCTGGCCGCCCTCGTCGAAGCCGACGTAGCCGGGAGGCGCGCCGACCAGACGGCTCACGTTATGCCGTTCCATGAACTCGCTCATGTCGATCTTGATGAGCGCGTCCTCGCTGCCGAACATGAACTCGGCCAGCGCACGCGCCAGCTCGGTCTTGCCCACGCCCGTCGGGCCCAGGAAGATGAACGAGCCGATCGGTCGCTTCGGGTCCTTCAGGCCGGCCCTCGCACGCCGCACCGCGCGCGAGATCGTCTCGATCGCCTCCTGCTGGCCGATCACCCGCTTGT
>JBGPVC010000126.1:0-8327 GCA_041491485.1 Candidatus Limnocylindria bacterium | reverse complement strand
TGGATCGACTTCGATGGCGAATGCGCCCGGGTCAACACGACGCTGCAGCGACGCAAGGGCCGGAACCTGCTCGCGAACCCACGGCTCAGCCTCCTCGTGGTCGATCCCGACAACACGGGCCGGTTCATCCAGATCCGCGGCGACGCGGAGCTCGTCACCGAGGGCGCGCTCGAGCACCTCGACGGGCTGACCCGCAAGTACACCCACCATCCGTGCTTCTACGGTCATGTCTACCCGGTCGCGCAGCAGGCACGCGAGACGCGGGTCATGTGCCGGATCCGGGCCCGGCGGATCAGCCTCGACGCGATCCACGCGTAACCACCAAATGGGCAATCTGGCACTGGCGGCGGCACGCCCGTCTGGCGCAAATGAACCGCAGGCGAGTGTCCGGGGTGATGACCGCGGGACACGAATGGCTCCAGGGAGGCACGGCATGGTCACCACCAAGCGTCAGATCGACGACTTCTGGGCGCTCAGGCGACTGGCGATCGTCGGGGTTTCGCGCGACCCGAAGCACTTCTCCAACCAGATCTGGCAGGAGCTGCGCCAGCGCCGGTACGACGTGGTGCCCGTCAACCCGAAGACGGCAGAGCTCGACGGCCAGCACTGCTACGCCAGCGTGCGGGACATCTTCCCGCCCGTGGATGGCGTGGTCGTCATGACCCCGGCGAACGTGACCGAAGCGGTCGTCCGCGACTGTGCCGCGGCCGGGGTGAAACACCTCTGGCTGCACCGCGGCTTGGGAGGCGGCCAGGGTTCGGTCAGTCCGGCGGCGGTGCCGTTCTGCGAGGCGAACGGCATCGACGTGGTCGCCGGTTTCTGCCCGTACATGTTCCTGCCAGGAACCCCCTTCTTCCACGGCATGCACGCCTTCGCGAAGAAGGTGACCGGGAGCTACCCGCGGTGAGCGGAGCAGGCCAGATGAAGACGGCGGCCGTCGTCTATCGAAGCCGCACGGGCAAGACCCGCCGGTTCGGCGAGGAGATCGCGAGGTACCTCCGCACGCAAGGTGTGGAGGCGCAGGTGTCCTCGGTTGGCGACTGCGACATGAGCCAGCTCGCCACGGTCGACTACCTGCTCCTTGGATGCTGGACGAATGGCCTGCTCGTCATCCTCCAGCACCCCGACGAACCATGGCTCGCGTTCGCCCGAGACCTGCCACCGATCACTCGTGCCCGCGTTGGCCTTTTCGCGACCTACCAGTACCTCACCGGAAGCATGTTCGCGAAGATGCGAGATGCGCTCACCGGCAAGGCGCCGGCGGCCAGCCTGGAACTGAAGTCGCGCAACGGTCGGCTCTCCGAGCGCGACAAGCGGGCATTGGACCAGTTCGTAGCCGGAGGGTAGTCGCGCGCCGCAGCCGCGTCGGCGGGGCTCGGAACTGCAGGTCGTGGCTCGCCGTCCCGGCGCCATGACGCGACGAGCCCTCCCCCGCCTCGCGCTCGCCGCGGGGGCCGTCCTCGCAGCCTGCGCAACCGGCGCGGCACAGAGCGCGTCGAACGGGGCCCTCGACGGCCACACCTACCTCTCGACCGGGATCGAGGGCGCGACCCTGGTGCCCGGAACCCAGGTGCGGCTCACCTTCACCGACGGCAACCTGAATGCCAGTGGCGGCTGCAACATCATGGGTGGGCGCTACTCGAT
This sequence comes from Candidatus Limnocylindria bacterium, assembly GCA_041491485.1. Lineage (GTDB taxonomy): Bacteria > Chloroflexota > Limnocylindria > Limnocylindrales > CSP1-4 > SPCO01. Next base: position 6,683 of record JBGPVC010000126.1, on the reverse strand, counting down.
CGAGGGCGACCAGCTCGCGACCAGCCAGATGTCCATGACCGAGATGGCGTGCGACGACGCCCGGCAGCGACAGGACGACTGGCTGGCACGGTTCCTCGGCGGCGTCACCGTCGCCCTTGACGGCGACACCCTCACCCTGGCCGACGGCACGGTTCACCTGACGCTCCTCGACAAGGAGGTAGCGACGCCCGACCAGCCGCTCGAGGGCACGAGCTGGGTCCTGGATGGGATCGTGACCGGCGACGCCGTTTCGAGTGTCCCGGCCGGCGTGACCGCGGCGATCCAGATCGCGAGCGGCCGGGTCGCCATCAACGCCGGCTGCAACACGGGTGGCGGCAACGTGTCGGTGACTCCCGACACGATCACGTTCGGCCCGATCGGCCTCACCAAGATGGCCTGCGGGCCCGACGCGATGGCCGTCGAGACCGCGATCACGACCGGCCTGTCGGGGGCGGTCACCTACGCGATCGACGCCGACGTGCTCACCCTCACGGCGGACGACCATGGGCTGGTCTTCCGCGCCGCCAGCTGCCCCCATTGCCGGCCGTGATCCTGCCCGCGACCTATGACCGCGCGGCGAACGCGACGATCGCCCCGATCACCAGCGCGACGGCGACACTGGCCAGGGCGACCGACTCCCATCGGCGGGAGACGACACGCTGGCGCAGCCGGTAGGCCGTGCCGACGGCGCCGCTCAGGACCACGAGCCCGAGCAGGTCCCAGGACGCCGCGTGGTCGACGAACCCGCGGTAGGCCACGACCGCGAGCAGTCCGAACGAGAGCACCAGGTACGCAAGGCGATCGGCCGCGAGGTCGACACCGGTTTCTCGCTCGTCGCGAGGCATCAGCCGTTCCATCGAACATCTCCTTCCAGCCAGAACAGTGCGTCGACGCGCACGCTCAGCACGCTGGCCAGCCGAAAGGCCAGGAGGGCCGACGGAACGTACTGGCCGGTCTCGATCGAGCTGATCGTCTGACGGCTCACCCCGGCCGCATGCGCGAGTTGATCCTGCGAGAGGTCGCGCTCGGCCCGCGCCACGCGAAGCCGATTGGCGAGCTGGGCGTCCCGCTTCGTGGACATGGGCCGATGGTGAGCTGATCGGTCGATGATGTCAAGTGTACTTGGCAATCTGCCCAGTGTACCGGACATTCGGCGTCAGACGATGCCGGGCGGGCCGGCTCGTGTCACATTCGTCGAGCCGGCTCCGTGCTCCCTGTGGACACCCGCGACACCATCGAGGTCCAACCAGTGAAACGACAGGACTGGCTCGCCCAGGAATTCGAGCGCCAGCGGCCGCACCTGCGTGGCGTCGCGTACCGAATGCTCGGATCCGTGAGCGAGGCCGAGGATGCCGTCCGGGAGGCGTGGGTCCGCTTAGATCGCCGCGACCCGGGAGGCAGCGATGACCTGCGTGGCTGGCTCACCGTCGTCGTCGGTCGAATCTGCCTGGACACGGCGTGCCACGGCCTGTGCGATCGGCCTGTGCGATCGGCCCGTGCGATCAGTCCGTGCCAGCGCCCGTGCGATCAGTCCGCCGGGATGTGGTTGCCACGCAGCACTGAGTGCCCGAACTGGTCCTCGGGCCCGGTGATCGCCGTCGTCAACCCGACTCGGGGGCTCCTGCGCACGGATCGGCCTCTAACGAGGGTTCGGCCCAGGCCTCGGTCATCACGTGCTGCGTGGCAGCCACCTTGACCGGGGCGCAGCGGATCGCCCGGCCCGCACGGCGGTGGGGTCCGACTGGCACTTGGCTCCGGCCCATCCCCGCGTCACGATGGGCGACGGCCAGGAGTCACTGCGTGGACAACGGCCCAGGTCCCTTCGCCGCGACGCGGCGGGAGGCGCATCGATGTTCGCGAGGGCTCTCGCGCAGCGTCCCAATCGGCGGCAGGGCGGAGCCATCGCGATCGCGTTGGTCGCGATCGGGGCGATCGCGATCGGCGCGCTTGCGCAGGGCGGCCCGACCTCGCCGTCGACGGCCGGCGCGAGCCCGACGCCCCGCCCCAGCCCGAGTGCCATCGCGTCGGCGGAACCGTCGGCGCCCCCTGCCGAGTCGTGGGCCCCGGTTGAGCTCTCGGCGCTGGAAGCCATCGCGACACTCGAACCATCTTCCGGGGATCTCGCGGGGATCCCGGCGGACGCGACCTTCGTACTCGCCAGCGTGAGCGGAGAGCCCGCCCGATCGATGGTCGAGCGGCTCGAGATCTCCCCTGCGACAGACGTCACGGTCAGCGACGCCACGGAGCCCACGGCGGTCACGGTCAAGCCCAAGAAATCCCTGGCGGCCGGCATCACCTATCGATTCGCGCTCCGGGCGCCGGATGGCACGGTCGCCGGCTCGTGGGCGTTCCGCGTTCGCGGTCCGGTCGCGGTGACGAGCACGATCCCGGGAGACGCCAGCACGAACGTTCCGGTCCGGACCGGAATCGAGATCACCTTCGACCAGGAGGGGGTCGCCGACATGGCGGACCACTTCTCGATCCGCCCGGCCGCGAAAGGCACGTTCGAGCGGCATGGCCGCACGCAGGTCTTCGTGCCGAGCAAGCTCGCCAGCGCGACCACCTACACGGTCACGGTCCACAAGGGTCTCGCCCGGACCGGCACGGACCTGCGCCTGCCTGCAGACGTGGCCTTCCGGTTCGAGACCGAGGGCCCGTCAGTCGAGCAGGCTCGGCTGATCTTCGCGCGTGAGGCCATCGAGTCCGGCCCCGGAGAGCCATTGACGGTCGCCGTCGAGGCGATCCGGCCATGGCAGGGGGAGGGGCGAGCGCCTGCCCCAACGTCGGCCGCGCTGCGGATCTACCGCCTTCAATCGCTGGATACGGCCAGCCGCGCGCTTGCCGACTTCCTGGAGGCTCCGCGCTGGACCCAATACTCGGATCCGCTGATCCCGACCAAGGGACTGAAGGTCGTGGCGGCCTTCACCGGTCCGCTCGAGCCGCTCGCCAGGGACATCCTCGCCCTCAGGGTCCCGGTGGAGCTGGACCCCGGCTGGTACGTGCTCGAGCTCCCCGGCGCCCGCCGCTCGCAGGCGTTCCTCCAGGTCACGCCTGTCTCGGCCTGGGTTTCGGTGATGAGCGACAAGTCTGTCGTCTGGGTCAACGACGTCGTGAAGCATCGCGCCATCGAGAACGCGACGGTGGCGGTCGGCGCCGCCAGGCCATTCGCGACAACTGATGCCGATGGCCTCGCCGTCGGCGCCACACCGAACACGCTCGTGCCACCGGCGGCCGGCGGCGACGCCAATGCGCGGTCACCCATCCTCCGTGTGACCTCGATGGACGGTGATGTGGTGCTCGTCCCGTTCAACGTGGGTGGGGATAGCCAGGCCTACCGCGGCGAGTGGTGGGAGCAGTCCGGGTCGGCGGACGAGACCTACTGGTCGGTGCTCTACACCGATCGCGAGATCTACCGCCGGACCGACCGGATCCAGGTGTGGGGCTACCTGCGTGGACGCGACGACGGCAACGTCCCGGGTGGCGTGCAGCTTCGCCTGGTTGCCAGCGACGCGGGTCGCGATCCTGACGTCCTGGCGCTCGCCGCTGTGGAGGCCCAGCCAGGATCGGACGGCGCCTTCACCGCATCGCTGCCGGTGGCCGATCTCCCGCTCGACGCCTACGAGGTCCAGGCGGTCGTGGATGGGCGGGTGGTCGTCTCGCGCTGGGTCGAGATCACGGTCATCCGCAAGCCGCCGTACCAACTCGAGCTCCAGACGGAACCCCTCGCGGTCATCACCGGCGCACCGGTGACGGTCACGGCGGCCGCCACGTTCTTCGACGGGACGCCGGTGGCGTCCCTGGACCTGTCGCTGACCAGCGACGAGAACGTCCCGGAGCAGCGGGCGACGACGGACGCCGAGGGCCACGCCTCGCTGACGATCGATGCGACAACCAGCTCCATCTCTTACCAGGATTGGCGCTGGATCCAGGTACGCCCCGTTGGTCCGGAGAGCGCGGACATCTCGGCGACGGCGACAACCGTCATCTTCCCCTCGGCGTACGACCTCGATGCCTCGGGCGACGTGGCCGGAGGACGGTTACTAGTGACCGGGACGGTGACGGCGGTCGACCTGGCCAGGGTCAGGCGGGCGCTCGCGGCCGGCACCTGGGACGGCGATGCGTCCGGCGCCCCCGTTGCCGGCGTGATCGTGGAGGCCACGATCACCGAGCTGGTCCCGACCCGCCGGCAGGTTGGCAGCGAGTACGACTTCCTCGAGAAGGTCGTCCGCCCGATCTATGAGTACGACTACACGTACCGACCGCTCGCCACGGTGTCGGCCACGTCGGGGCGTGACGGGTCGATTGCCTACGCGGTCCCCATCGCGCACGCCGACCACCAGTACCAGGTCCTGCTATCGGGACGGGACGAAGCCGGCCGGACCCAGCAACGGACGGTCTGGGTCAGTCCGACCGAAGAACCGTCGAATGCCAGCGGTGTCCAGTTCGTCACCGACGACGGCACGCCGGCGAGGGAGGTCGAGTACGGGATCGGTGACCGGGTCTCCTGGCGGATGGTCGACGACGGCCGTGACCTGCCGATCAGCTCCGAGGACCGCTACCTGTACGTCGTCGCACAGCGCGGGCTACGAGCGGCGGTGGTCACGGGCACGCCGAGATTCCGGCACACCTACGCAGCCATCGACGCCCCGGGGATCTTCGTGATGGGCATCCGTTTCACGGGCACGACGTACGCGCCGAAGGCGGCGTCGTGGGCTGACTTCGATGACTCGGAACGGGCCATCCGCGTCTTCGTCAGCGCCGACCGATCGAGTTACCGTCCCGGTGACCAGGTCAGGCTGTCCGTGCGGACGACGGACCCGACCGGTTCGCCCGTGGCCACGACGGTCGTCCTCCAGGCCGTCGACGAGAAGCTCTACGCCATGGGTGGAGCGAGCGTTCCCCGCCCGCTCGGCGACCTGTACGCCCGTGTCGACAGCGGCATCGTCCGACTGACTGCCACGCACCAGGTCCCGAGCATGGCCGGCCCCGAAGGCGAAGGCGGTGACACGACGGGCGGCGGCGGAGGAGAGCGGGCGGACTTCCGGGACACGCTGCTGTTCCGCGAGCTTCGGACAGACTCGACGGGGCGGGCCACGACCACGGTGCGACTCTCCGACGATCTCACGTCGTGGCACGTCAGCGCGAGCGCGGTGACCGGCGACCTGGCGGCCGGGGTGGGCGAGCTGCTCGTTCCGGTCGGGCTGCCCTTCTTCGTCGAGCTGACGGTGGCGGACACGTACCAGGTCTCCGACCGCCCCAAGGTCCGCCTGCGCGCGTTCGGTGACGCCCTGCGCGCCGGTGACCCGGTCGACTTCACGGTGGCATCGCCATCGCTTGGGCTGGCTGCAACGACGGTCCGCGGCAAGGCGTTCGAGCCGGTGAGCATCGAGCTGCCGGCGTTGTCGGTCGGCATGCAGGAGATCACCGCCGGCGCCGTGTCCGCAACTCGCAAGGACGATGCCGGCGAGCCCCTCACCGATCGGCTCACCCGCTCCTTCGACGTGGTGGCATCGCGCCTGACGACGGCGGTGACCCGCTACGAGCTGATCGCCGACGGACTGCCACCCATGCCGGCGGGTGCCGAGCGCGCCACCTGGACGTTCACCGACGCCGGCCGCGGCCGGCTCCTGACGCTGCTGTCCGACCTCGCCGAGTCGTCGGGGCTCCGGCTGGACCGCTCGATCGCGCAGTCGACAGCCCGAGCGATCCTCGGCTCAGAGTTCGGGCGCGACCCTGGGTCCTTCTCGCCCACCAACTTCGATCCGTCGCTCTATCCGATCGAGACCGCCACGGACGACGGCGAGACGGTCACCCTGGGCGGCGTCGGCCTGCTGCCGTACGGAGGCGTCGATCCATGGCTCGCGGCTCGCATCGCGCTGACCTCGCCCGGCGCGCTTCCGTCATCGTTGGTCCGGGAAGCACTGGTGTCGATCCGGGACGCTCAGACGACGAAACGCGACCTCCAGATTGCCGCGATTGCCGGCCTCGCGGGCCTTGGGGAGCCGGTTCTCGGCGATCTGCAGGAGGCCGGTCGCCAGTCGAACCTGACGCCGACGGAGCGCATCTACCTCGCGCTCGGCTTCGAGGCTGTCGGCGACGCGGCGGCTGCCGCCGTGATCGAACGCGACCTCCTCAGGTCAGACGGTGAGCGCCTCGGAGCGTGGGTGCGGCTGCGGTTCGCGCGCACAGCGGACGGGGCGGATGCCACGGCACTGCTGGCCGTGGTCGCCGCCGGTGTCGGCGATCCGGTGGCGACCGGCCTGGCCGACTACGCCTGGACCCACCCGGCGGCGGACGCCGTCAACGCCCTCGAGCTCACCGCCTACGCGACGCGCGCGCTCGCCCGGACGCCGGCGGCCGCCGCGGCGTTCGCCTACACCGTGGATGGCCGGCGAACCGTCGTCCAGCTCGACGCCGGGGAGGCCTTCACGCTCAAGCTGGTTGCGGCGCAGGTCGCGACCCTGTCGGTCGAGGCATTGTCCGGTCGCGTTGGCGCGATGGTCGAAGCGCGCGTGCCGGTCGCCCCGTCGAGCCTGCGTCCGCATCCGGACCTCGCGCTGACCAGGGCCAGCCTGGCGCAGCCGATCCCGGCCGACCGCATCCTCGAAGTCAACTTGACCGCCTCGTTCGGTCCGGGCGCGCCGGCCGGCTGCTACGACGTGGTGGAGGTGGTGCCGTCGGGC
>JBGPVC010000125.1:0-8387 GCA_041491485.1 Candidatus Limnocylindria bacterium | reverse complement strand
CTCACCAGCATCTCGAGCTGGTTCGGGATCCCGCTCGACACCGTCCTGGCGCTGAACCCGCACATCCGCGAGCACCCGCTGCGACCGGGCGACCGGATCACGCTCCCGACGCCCCGCCGGTAGACCCCCCGCCCCGGCCGCTGTCGGCCAGCCGCTCGTCGTATCGCCGATCGCGCCAGGCCAGCGCCGCCTTGAGCCCCTCGCGACGGACGATCGAGTCCCACTCGCGCTGCTCGGGCGTGTCGGCCGCGTTGATGATCGCGCCAAGGTCGAGTCCGGCCTCCACCGCGAGTCGGAACCCGGCGGCGTCCATGGCTCGATTGAGCATCTGCTTGGTCGGGCCCATGACCTCGGGGGGTGTCCGGGCCAGTCGGTCAGCCAGGGCGTCCACCTCGGCGACCAGGCGATCGGCGGGCACGACCCGGTTGACCAGGCCGATCCGCTCCGCCTCCACGGCATCGATCAGGTCGCCGGTCAGCAGCAGCTCGCGGGTCTTCTTCTGGCCGATCAGGTACGGCATGAGCAGGGTGACCGGCGCGGAGCCATACCGAATCTCGGGTTCGCCGAGCTTCGTTCCCTCGGCGGCAACCACCAGATCGCAGGCCATGGCCAGCTCGAGACCGCCGGCCAGGGCGTAGCCGTGGACCTGGGCGATGACCGGCTTCGGGCAATCCAGGATTCTGAGCGTCGCGGCGACGTCGGCGGCCAGCAGCTGGCGCCAGCGGACCGGTCCGGGGGCTTCGCCCTCGGCCTCCTCGGTCAGGTCATAGCCGGACGAGAACGCGCGGCCGGCGCCTTGGATCACGACGACGCGGACATCGGGATCGCTCGACGCCCGGTCCACCGCGGCCGACAGCGCCTCCACCAGCTCCGCGGACAGCGCGTTCAGCTTGGCCGGCCGGTTGAGGATCAAGCGAACGCCCCACGCCGTTGCGGTCGTACGCAGGACCGGCTCATCAGTCAACGTCCACCCCCTCCAGCACGACGAGCGCATCGACCGCGACGGCGCCGGTCGCCGATGCGATGACCGGATTGAGGTCGACCTCGAGCACGTCGGGTCGCTCCACGGCCAGCTGGCCGAGCGCGACGAGCATCGACGCGACCGAGCCTCGGTCGACGGCCGCGCCTCCACGAACCCCGGCCAGGAGTCGCGCACCCCGCAGGTCGTCGAGCATCGCGTAGGCTTCGGCCGCGTCGACCGGCGCAAGGCGGATCGCCACGTCGTCGAGGATCTCGGTCAGCGTTCCCCCGAGCCCCGCCACCACCACGGGCCCGAACAGCGGATCTCGCCGCATCCCGAGCAGCAGCTCCAGGCCCGGCGCGGCCATCGGCTCGACGAGCAATCCCCGGACGGCGAGGCCGCTCCGTCGGCCGGTCTCGAGCAGCCTCGCGGCCGCCTCGCCGACCGCATCGTCGCCCTGCAGCCCCAGCGCGACCCCGCCGACGTCACTCTTGTGGGCGAGCCCGGTCGCGTCGAGCTTGAGCGCGACCGAGGTGTCCAGCGTTCGGGCCGTCGCCACCGCTTCGTCGGCATCGCGAACGGAGACCGCCTCGATCGTGCGGATGCCGGCGGCCCGGACGAGCTCGAGGCTCTCGAGCTCCGGCAATGGCTTCGACGGGAGCCCGCGCGCGCCCGCGCGCAGACCCAGCGGCAGAGGATCTGCGCCGAACGAGGTCCGGTCCGCGGCAAGGTCCGGCCAGGCCGCACGCTTCGGACCATTCGCCCGGCGATGCTCGCCGCGCCGCTCCCACCCGGCCACGCCGGCGATCGCCCGGAACGCCTCCATCGCGCCGCGCAGGAGCGGAGCGCCGCCGCCCGCGGTGTCGAGGACGGCCTTGGTCTCGGGCGGCGGCTCGCCCGAGGTCAGCGAGACGTAGACCGGCAGGATCTCCGGCCGGTCGCGGGTCGCCGCCAGCAGCTGCAGCGTCACGTCGTTCGCAGTGGCGACCTCGGACGGAGCCGAGCGGTACGGGAAGTCGTGGACGAGCACCAGCACGTCGTAGGCGCCGGAGGCGGCCATCGACTCGAACGCCGCGCCGTACGCGGTCGGTGGATCGGCGGCGCCCCACGGGTCGAGCGGGTTGCCGATGTAGCCCATCGTCGGAAGGGCGGCGAGGATCCGGGCGCGCGCCGGCTCGGGGATCGGCGGAAGGTCGACGCCGGTCGCGGGCGCGAGATCGGCGATCAGCGAACCCTCGCCAGTCGAGACCGTGACGACCCCGGTCCGGCCGCGACCCACCCGGCGGCCCGTCCTTCGGACGCCTTCGACCAGCTCCGCGGTCTCGAGCAGCTCGTCGAGATCGCGACAGCGGATGACGCCGACCGCATCGAGGGCGGCGTCGGTGACGCGCGCCTCGCCGGCGAGCGAGCCCGTATGGGCGATCGCGGCCGTCTGCGCCTGGGCGCTGCGGCCGACCTTGACCGCCATGATCGGCTTGCCGAGCTCGAGCGCCCGGTCGGCCAGGGCCAGGAATCGCTCCGGACGCTTGAAGCCCTCGACGAACAGGATGACCGAGCTCGTCTGGGGGTCGTCGAGGCAGTACGCCAGGTAGTCGCAGATGTCGAGGACGACCTCTGACCCGCAGCTGATGATTCGAGAGAAGCCGACGCGCGCGCCCGAGTGCACGAACGCGTCCGTGACCGACCCCGACTGCGCGATCCCGGCGACACCGCCACGCGGCAGGTGCGGCGAGACGTCGCCGATGTACGTGGCGGCGTTCGACGTCAGATCGATCACGCCCATGCAGTTGGGACCGACGAGCGCCAGGCCGTGCTCGCGGGCGATCCTCGCAACGTCTGCCTGCATCGCCGCGGCCGCTTCTCCGCCCTCGACGACGCCGCCGCCCGGGATGATCACGGCCGGGACGCCGGCCGACGCCGCCGCCTGGGTCACGGACGCGGCACGCAACGGGTTGAGCGCCACGATCGCGATGTCCGGCCGCTCCGGGAGGTCCTCGAGCGATGCGTAGCAGGGCTGGCCGTGCAGCTCCTGGTAGTTCGGGTTGACGAAGTGGCAGCGCGTCGAGCTGCCCATCACCCGCAGGTTGTCGCGAACCGTCTCGGCAATCCAGGAGCGCGGCGAGGCGCCGACGACCGCGACGCTTCGTGGCGCAAAGAGTGGTCGAAGGTCGATCGTGCCCATGACCGGGGCCCGGCCTGCCGTCGTGGCGGGGGCGGCCCGTTCGATCATCCGACCACCCGATCGACGCCACGCCGCTCCAGGGCGCGGGCGATGACCAGTCGCTGGATCTCCGACGTTCCCTCCCAGATCCGGTCGACGCGGAGCTCGCGAAGGAAGCGTTCGGGTGCGAATTCGCGCATGTAGCCGCGGCCGCCGAACACCTGGACCACCCGGTCGGCGCAGCGATACGCCGCCTCCGAGGCGAAGAGCTTGGCCACCGAGGCCTTGGCGTGAACGACCTTGCGATCGGCGCCGGTGTCGGCCAGCCAGGCGACCTGTCGGGTCAGGAGGCGTGCGGCAGCCGCGTCAGCGGCCGAGTCTGCCAGCGGGAAGCTCACGCCCTGGAAGTCGAAGATCCGCTCGCCGAACTGGATGCGCTCGGTGGCCCATTCGACCGCGAGCGACAGCAGCCGCTCCATCGCACCGGAGCAACGGGCCCCGATGTGGATCCGCTCCTCGACGAACCACTCATTGGTCAGGTCGTCGGCACGGCCGATCCCGCCGAGGATCGCCGACGGGGGGACGCGGACATCGCGCAGCACGAACTGGGGATGCCGGTCGGCAAACGTGTGGGTGTAGTCCGGGTCGTGCTGGAGGTCGAGGCCCGGTGTGTCGTAGTCGACCAGGAAGAGCGTCGGGAGACGCTCATCTCCGTCCAGGACGAGGCAGTGAAAGATCATGAAGTCGGTGTCGTCGGGTCCCGTGACGAACCACTTCTCACCGTTGAGGACGTACTCCCCGCTGGCCGTGTCCCGGACCGCAGTGGCGCTGATCGCTCGCGCGTCCGAGCCGGCTCGGTCCTCGGTGATCGCGTAGCTCCCCGTGCGCTCTCCTCGGAGCGAGGGCGCCAGGTAGCGCCGTCGCTGGTCGTCGTCGGCGTGGACCAGCACGTTGTACGCGCCCGGGATGTACGACCACAGGCCGCCCGTCGATTGGCCGAGCTGCTCGTGGACCAGCACCTGCTCCACCACCGACCAGCCCTGTCCGCCCGCCTCCCTCGGCAAGGAGCCACCATGCAGGCGTGCCTTGATCGCGGCCTCGCGGATGGGCCTGCCCCAGCTGCGCGGAACGCGCCCAGCGGCGCGTTCGAATTCGACCTCTCTAGGCTGGAGCACGTCGCGCACGAAGTCGCGCGCCCGCGCCTGGAGCTCGAGCTGCTCCGAAGTGAGGCTGAAGTCCATCGCGCGAAGGATGCCTCAGGCCGGGCACTGCCCGGCCCCGACGTCGCGGGCCCCGGGACGCGACGACCGCCCTTGCGCCCGCGGTCAGCCGGGCTGGGCCAGCACCATGATCCGGACCTCGGTCATGTCCTCGATCGCCCAGCGCAGGCCCTCACGGCCGAGGCCGGAGTCCTTGACGCCGCCGTACGGCATGTGGTCGATCCGGTAGGTCGGCACGTCGTTGACGATGACGCCACCGACCTCGAGCTCGCCGAACGCACGGAACGCCCCCGCCAGGTCGTTGGTGAAGACCCCGGTCTGGAGCCCGAACATCGAGTCGTTGACCCGGGCGATCGCCTCGTCCAGGTCACGGAACGGGAAGGCGACGACCAATGGCGCGAACGCCTCGTTCGAGCAGACCTGGGCGGTGAGCGGGACGTCGGTCAACACCGTGGGCGGGAAGAAGGTCCCGTCGGCCGTGCCGCCAAGGAGGAGCTTGCCGCCGAGCGCGACGGCTTCGTCGACCCATCGCTGGGTTCGGCCGGCTGCGGTCGCATCGACCATGGGCCCGAGATCCGTCGCCGGGTCGAGCGGATCGCCGACCCGCAGGGCGGCCGCGCCGGCCACGAACCGGCTCAGGAACTCGTCCCAGACATCCTCGTGGATGACCATCCGCTGGACGCTGATGCAGACCTGCCCGGCGTAGCTGAACGCACCGACCAGGCAGCGCTTGACGGCCCAGTCGAGGTTGGCGGTCTTGTCGATGATCACGCCGGCGTTGCCACCGAGCTCGAGCACGACCTTCTTCTTGCCGGCACGCGCCTTCATTCGCCAGCCGACCGACGGCGAGCCGGTGAAGGTCAGCAGCTTGAACCGCTCGTCGGCGACCATCCGATCGCCAAGCTCGCGGGTCATCGGCAGGATGGACACGGAGCCCGCGGGCACGCCGGCCGCTTCGATGATCTCGGCCACCACCAGCATCGTTAACGGGTCCTTGGACGGCGGCTTGAGGACGATCGGGTTGCCCGAGGCGATCGCCGGGGCGATCTTGTGGGCCGCCAGGTTGAGCGGGAAGTTGAACGGGCTGATCCCGGCGATCGGACCGATCGGAAAGCGCCGGGTGATGCCGACCCGATCCTTGGAGCTCGGGAGCAGGTCGAGCGGGATGACCTCGCCGATCATCCGCTCCGCCTCCTCCGCCCCGAGGCGGAAGGTGAGGCTCGCCCGGTCGGCCTCGACCAGCGCGTCACGGATCGGCTTGCCGGCCTCGGTGGCGATCAGATGGCCGAGCTCCTCGCGCCGATCGCGGATCCCGGCGCTGATCTCGCGCAGGATCCGGCCGCGCTCGTAGGCGGGCAGCTTGCGGGTCACCTCGAACGCCGTAACCGCCGCTTCGACCGCCTCTTCGTACTGCGCCTCGGTTGCGTTATAGGTGGCACCCGCGGGTGTCGCCGGGACGGCCGGATTGTCGACGATGAGCATGTCGGGCGAGTCGACCCACCGACCGGCAAGAAAGATCGGATGCGGCTTCGTGGCGCTGACGACGGTCATCTGGGTGGATCTCCTGTTGTGTAGGCTGCATCGTACAACCGGCCCCGCCACCCATCCGCGGGAGGGGCGTCGGCAGCAGGTAGCGAACCAACCTGCCAGACATGCTGCGGACCGAGCCGAGCCCCTCCGCTCGGCAGGGGCGGCGCGATCTCAGCGCCACGTGAAGCCCGCCGACACGCCCGGCCGGATCTCCCGAGGAACCCGGTCATCGAACAGCACGAGAGGGCGGCGCGAACGCCGCCCTCTCGTCGAGGCTTGCGGGTGGAGGCCAATGGCCTACGGCGCGAGAGCCCCGAAGATGTCCTGGTCGAGGCCGCCGTCGTGCGGGCAGGTGTCGCCGCTCCAGCCTGTCGTTGCGCTGAAGGTGCGGCATTGCTTGACGTCGGCGGCGTCGTTGTCCTCGGCGCTGGCTTCCCGAGGATCGGGCCCGGCGACGGTGTTGCGCCAATCCGTCCAGACGCCGAACGCGGTGGACCCATGGGACGTCACCCACAGGTAGTCACCGGCGAACGGCACGGTCCGGTTGGCGAACTGCTCATAGTTGGGGTTGCTGCTGACAGCGGACAGGCGGGACGAACTCGACCAGGCCGTTCCATTGTTGGTGGACATGGCCCCAAAGGCATCGAGCGACGGGCCGGTGACGCCGTTGGCGTCGTTGCCGATCGGTCGCGCCGGCGAGTAATTGGGATCGTTGCGGCTGTCCCACCAGATCGCGTGGAGGACACCTCCACCACCGGCCGAGATGTCCGGGAAGAGCTGGTGTCCGACGGCCTGGTTGTCGATGAGCGCCGGTGTCGTCTTCGCGCCGCTGACGCCGTCGTAGCGGAGGAAGTAGATCCCGGACTGGCTCCCGGTGCCGGTGTCGATCGACCCGTACGTCGTCCCGGTGGCCACCTCGGTCCCAGGCTTGCTCGGGTCATAGACGATGTCGATCCACTCGTGCGCGGCGTCGGCCTGGTCCGCGGTGGACCGGACCTGGGTGTCGCGCCGGAAGAACGTGTAGCCCGACGCGCAATGGCTGGCGAAGTCGCCGCAGTCGCGGGCATCGCCGCCGGCCACGCTGTCCTCTTCGAACGGCGCGTCCGCAGGATTGCCGGCGGGGGTGGCCTCCGGAGCTGAAACGTCGCTTGCGTCATAGGGGATGAAGGTCTGGATGGTCCTGGCGGGACCGAACGTCGCACCACAATCGGTCGACTTGACGATGTCGATCGCGTTGGCCTGACCGTTCTTCCGGTCGAACTGGCGGAACGTCACGTAGACGTGGCCGCTGGCCGTGACCGAGATGTCCGGGAACTGCACGTCCTGCGCCACCTGGCTGACGCTCTGCGGCTTGGACCAGCTGGCGCCATGGTCCGTGGACCGCGAGACGTAGATGTTGTTCGTGCCATTGCCGGTGAACCGCGACCAGGCGAAGTAGACGTTGCCGTCGCAGCTGCCGCCGGTCCGGTCGGCCTCGATCGAGGTCTTGTCGTTGAAGACGCCGAGCAGGTTCGGTGCCGACGAGCCCTTGTTGACGATCTCGGAACGAACGAACCGCTTCCCGTCATTTGCGGAGTTCCCGCCGGACCCATCCGGGTTGTCATAGACGGCGACCCACACGTCGCCGAATGTCTTCTTCGTTCCTGCCGGGTCGTCCGACGACTCGGAGCCCATGAAGACGCGTCCGTGGTTGTCCCAGGCGATGACCGGATCGCCCGAGCTGGCCGTCCGAACGTGCGCGTTCGCCGCGTACGGCGAATGGTCGTCCGGGTATCCCGGGACGAGCGAACTCTGGAAACTGGCGCCTGCGTTCTCGCTTCGGTAGTAGCCGAGCCAGATCGGGCCGACCGGCGACGGCGTCGCGCTGCCTGGCGGCTGATACACGCCGCAGTAGTCGTTCGAGCTGCCGATCAGCACGTTCGAGTTGCGCGGGTCGTATTCGACGGCGGGCTCGTTCTGGCGGCCCCGCGCCACCTTGCACTCGTCGAGCGTGTTGTCCGTGTAGGCATTGCCCGTGGCAAGGGTGTAGGCACTGATGTAGCCGCCACCGACATCGTTGCTCAGTCGGACATCGCCTGCGGCGAGCGTGCCCCCGATCACCGCCATCGAGGCAAGCAGTCCGGCTGCCGTCGCGAGGGTGCGTCGAGATCGTTGGGATATCACCGATGTCTCCTCCTCCTCGGTTCCCAGGCGTAAGGCCGGGAGTCTATCCCAGGCACTCCATCCGGGGGCTATTTGCGCGCGCCAGGCGGTCGTTTGGCGGTGCGTCACCGCACCACTAGATCACCGTCGGCTCGAAGAGCTCGAGCAACCACTCGCCCACGGCGCCGGTGTACTCGCCATGGGCTTTGGGCGGGACTCCGCTGAGTGCGCGTTCCCACGCGAAGGCCCGTCCAACGGCCCCTACGCGCAAGGCGGTCTGAACGGTTTCGTTGAGCACGGCTCGCGGCTGGTCCGCGGTCCACGGCTCGAGGTAGGCGTCGCGGAGTCGGAGGAGCTCAGGGCGTCCCAGGGT
>JBGPVC010000124.1:0-8455 GCA_041491485.1 Candidatus Limnocylindria bacterium | reverse complement strand
TCCTCATCTTCACCGCCGCCGAGCTGGCCCGCCGGCATCGGTCTGCCGGGCTCCTGCTGAACGCGCCGGAGGCGGTCGCGCTGATCTGCGACGCGATGCTCGAAGCCGCGCGGGCGGGCGCCGATTACGCGGCGATCGAGGCCGCCGGACGGGCGGCAGTCGCCCCTGCGGACGCGATGCCGGGCGTGCGCGAGCTCGTCGACGACGTCCGGCTCGAGGTGCTCGTGGGTGACGGCGCACGCCTGATCGTGCTGGTCGATCCGTTGGGCGGCGGCGATGGATCGGCGACCGATGGACCGGGGGCGGTCCGCACGGCGGCTGCGTCCAGGGCAGGCACCGACCTGAACGCGGGTCGTGACGTCATCGAGCTGTCCGTCCGGAGCGCGTCCCGGCGATTGATCCGGGTCTCCTCCCACTACCCCTTCCACCGGGTGAACCCTCGGCTGATCTTCGACCGCGAGGCGGCGCGAGGCTACCGCCTGGACCTGCCGGCGGGCGGATCGGCACGATGGGCACCGGGCGAGACCCGGACCGTCCGGCTCATTCGGTACCGCGGCGAGGGCGCCGAGGGCGCCGAGTCCGAGGCGGGCAGATGACGCGCCTCTCCCCGCAGGAACGCCTCGCCCGCTACGGCCCCACGACCGGCGACCGCATCCGGCTGGGCGACACCGACCTCTGGATCCGGGTCGGCGAGGACCGCCAGGCGACCGGTGACGAGCCGATCTGGGGCTATGCGAAGACCATCCGACCGCGCGCGGCACAGGGCGCGCCAGGCGCGTCGGAGCTCGACATCGTCATCGCCGGCGCGCTCGTGGTGGACCCGGTCATCGGCGCGGTCAAGGCCGACATCGGGATCAAGGATGGCCGGATCGTCGGCGTTGGCAGGGCCGGCAACGGCGCGATCAGTGACGGCATCGACCTCCCGATCGGGCCCCACACGAAGTCGATCATGGGCTACGGGCTGATCGCCACCCCGGGCGCGGTGGACAGCCACGTCCACGCCATCAGCCCGGCGCTCCTCCCGGCCGCGCTCTCCGGCGGCGTGACGACGCTGATCACGGCAGGGTTCGAGGAGCCGCCGTGGGAGATGGAGCGGACGCTGCTCGGGCTGGCCGACTGGCCGGTCAACATCGGCCTGCAGGCCGGAGCCCGGGCCGAGGACGACGGCCCGCTCGAGGCGCTGCTCGACGTCGGCGCCTGCGGCTTCAAGATCCACGAGGACTACGGCGCCTACCCCGAGCTCATCGATCACGTCCTGCGCTTCGCCGACGCCCACGACGTGTCGGTCTCGCTCCACACGGACGGCCTGCACGAATCTGCCGAGCTCGAGGACACGGTCGCGGCGATCGCCGGGCGAACGGTCCACGCGTATCACGTCGAGGGGACCGGCGGCGGGCACATCCCCGATCTGCTCGGCCTGGTCCGGGAGCCGAACATCCTCTGTTCGTCGACGACGCCGACCATCCCGTTCGGGGTGAACACCGTCGCCGAGGGCCTGCCGATGATCGTGCTCAACCACGGCGCCTCGTTCGCGCTCCCCGACGACCTCGCGCTCATCCGCGAGCGCGTCCATCCCGCCACGATGGCCGCCGAGGGGCCGCTCCATGAGCTCGGCGCGATCGGGATCGTGAACTCCGATTCGCAGGGCATGGGCCGAATGATGGAGACGTTCCGCCGGACGATCCAGCTCGCCCACGTCATGCGCGCCTGGCGGTCGTCAGCGGCCGGCGCCGGTCATCCCGGTTTGCCGGCCGATCCGGACGACGCCTTCGACGCGACCGATCGCGTGCTTCGCTACCTGGCCAAGGTCACCATCGAGCCGGCGATCGCCCACGGGATCGCCGGTCACGTCGGGTCGCTGTCGGCGGGACGCCTGGCCGACATCGTGCTCTGGAAGCCGGCCTACTTCGGCGCGAAGCCCGAGCTCGTGCTCAAGTCCGGCTACCCGGCCTGGGCGCCGCTCGGCGAGGGCAACGCCACCGTCGAGCGCGCCGAGCCGACCCGCTACCGCGCAGACTGGGGCGGCTCGGCGGACGTCGCGCGCCGGCTCTCCCTGACGTTCGTGTCGTCCGCGGCGACCAGGACGCCGGCGGTCGCCGCGCGGTTGGCCGCCGGCGGTCGCGAGCTCGCGGCGGTCGAGCGAACGCGCGGCATCAGCCGAGCGGATTTCGAACGCAACCGGGCGACGGTGCCGATCGAGATCGATCCCCGCGACGGCAGGGTGACCCTGGCCGGACGATCGCTCGAGGTCGAGCCCGTCGCCCAGCTGCCGCTCAACCGGCGGTACTTCCTCCGCTGAGACTCAAGGCTGGAGCGGCGCCGTTGGTGGACCGGCCTGGATCCGCCGCCTGAGCGAATCGATTGTGGCTCCATTCCAATCCGCTTCGATCCACCAGGTGGCCCCGGCTTCGGCCAGCGGTCGGACGACGGCCGCCGCCGACTCGACCTCGAGCCCCGTCGTACCCTCGATCACGATCTCGAAGGGCCGATCGCCTACGCCGGGATGACGCTCTCGGGCGACGAACGCGGCGATTGCCCGGATCTGGTCCGGGTCGCTGGTTTGCGGGAGGATCCCGTCATAGCGGAGCGTCCGTCGGACCGACCGCTCGCTCGGCCACGCGCCCACCACCCAGATCGGGATGCGTGGCCGTTGGACGGGTGTCGGGCGGAACGTCATCGGCCCGAACCGATAGTGGCGTCCGTCGTGTGCGTACGCCTCGCCGCTCCACAGGCCCTCGAGGATCGCGAGGGACTCATCGAGCATCTCGGCGCGGATCCGTGCCTCTGTCGGCTCGCCGACATTGCCGAAGGCGCCGTCGTCGAGGGCTCCCAGCCCGACCGGCAGGACCAGCCGGCCGCACGACAGCCGATCCAGGGTCATCGTCTCACGGGCCAGTTTCCAGGGCCGGCGTCGCGATGGCGGGGTCACGATGGCCCCCAGCCGGATTCGCGTCGTCCGCATGGCCATCGCCGCCATGACCACCCACGGGTCATAGATCTCCTGCTCTCCGATCGCCACGCCGTCCCAGTAGAAGACCCCGTCCCACCCCGCCGCCTCGCACTCGGCGGCGAGCTCGGCGACGGTTCGAGGATCGCCGGTCGTGACGATGAACCCGTGCTTCACCAGATGTCGCCGACCGTGAATCCGTCCGGGAACGGGTCCGTCGGGTCGACCACGTAGCTCGCGAACCCGGTGATCCACGCCTGGCCGGTGATGGACGGGACGATCGCCCGGTATGGCCCGATCGCCGTCTCCTCGAGGCACCGCCCGGTGAACACGGTCCCGAGGATCCCCTCATGCCGGAACGTGTCCCCGACCCGCAGCCGGCCCTTCGCGTGGAGCACCGCCATCCTGGCCGACGTCCCGGTCCCGCACGGCGACCGATCGATGGCGCCCGTCCAGGTCGCCGGTCGGTCCCAGTCGAGCTTCCCGGTCGAGACCGTGACCACGTTGCGACCATCGTTGGCGGGGTCGTGTGCCGGACCCGACAGCTGCGCGATCGTGATCCCGGTGAACCCGGGCTGGTCGGGGTGGACGACCGGCAGCTGGTCGGCGGCCGCGGCCTTGATCATCTCGCTGATCCGGACGATGTCGGCGCCCTCGTCCGGAGTCAACCGGAGCCCGAACGCTTCGGCCTCGGCGATGACGTAGAACATCCCGCCATAGGCGACGTCGACGCGCACGGTGCCCAGGTGGGGCACCTCCAGCGGCGTGTCGAGATGCGTCGCGAACGCGGGCACGTTGCGGAACGTCACGCCCTGCACCTTGCCGCCCGCGCATGCGGCCGTCACGCCGATGAGCCCGGCGGGCGACTCGAGGGTGAGCTCGGTGACCGGCTCGACCATCGGCAGGATCCCGGTCTCGAGCAGCACCGTGACCACGCACATCGTGTTGGTGCCCGACATCCCCGGGTACTCGACCTGCTCCATGATCACGTAGCCGGCGTCCGCCGAGGGATTCGTCGGCGGCAGGAGCAGGTTGCAGTTGGCGGCGGGGTAGCCGCGCGGCTCGCGCAGCATCCGCAGCCGGAGGTCGTCGCGATTCGCCTGCAGCCACTGCATCTTGTCGAACATCGTCGCGCCGGGGACGTCCTCGACGCCGCCGACGATGACGCGGCCCGGCTCGCCGGCCGCGTGGGCGTCGACCGCGGAGATGACGGGGTCGAGCCGCAGCCGATCCGGGATCGCGGTCATGGGCTTACCGTCCTCGCTGCGAGTCCGCCAGCTCACGGGCGACGTCGCGCCTGGCGTCGCGGTCGGCGATGTCCCGGCGACGGTCGTGGAGCTGCTTGCCACGCGCCAGCGCGAGCTCGATCTTGGCCCGGCCTCGCTCGTTGATGTAGAGCCGCAGCGGCACGATCGTCTGGCCCTTCGCCTTCGTCCGGCCCAGGAGCTCGTCGATCTCGGATCGGTGGAGGAGGAGCTTGCGCGTCCGCTTCGGCTCGTGGTTGTAGCGGTTCCCGCCCTCGAACGGGGCGATGTGGGCGGCCACCAGCCACGCCTCGCCGTGCTCGACGCGAGCGTAGGCGGCGGTCAGGTTGGCCTTCCCGGCGCGAAGCGACTTGATCTCGGTGCCGGTCAGGACGATCCCGGCCTCGAACGTCTCGTCGATCGTGAAGTCGTGACGGGCTCTTCGGTTGAGGGCGACGGTCGTCTCGTCGGCCATGGTGGGCTCCTCGAGGTCTGCAGAGTATGGCCGGAACGCACGAACGCCGGCCCGATGCGGGCCGGCGTCCGAGTGCTATACCACCCACAGGGGTGTCCGACTAAACGGCCATCTCCTGCGAGGTGGTGCAGCTACGCGTACTGTCGATCACTGCACATCACCTCCTTTCGTTCCGACGAACCGTACCCGATGCATCTGGCGAGCGCAAGAGCATCGGAATCGTGCTCAGGCGGCGTCCTGCAGGAGGTCACCCCGGGCCGTCGCGCCGAGCACCTCGAGCCCCTTGTCGAGGATCGGGTCGGTGCCCGCCGGGATCGGGTTCGGGAGCGTCACCACGACATCCGGCGTCAACCCCGTCTTGTGGATCCAGCGCTTGTCCGGGGTCAGCCAGCGCGCCACCGTGAGCTTGAACGCCCCGCCCTCCCCGGTCAGCTCCTGCCATTGCTGGACCGTCCCCTTGCCGAACGACTGCTCGCCGACGAGCGTGGCACGCCCGCTGTCCTGGAGGGCGCCGGCGACGATCTCGCTTGCCGACGCCGTGCCACCGTCCACGAGGCAGACGATCTTGAGCTTCGGGTCCGTCGCCGCGCCACCGGGCGCGGCCTGCGTGGCCACCTGGTTGCCCTGGGCGTCCTGTTCCCAGAAGATCACGCCCGAGCTGATGAACTGGCTGGCGACGGTGCGAGCGGCCGTGACGTACCCGCCGGGATTGCCCCGGAGATCCAGGATGAGCCTGGTCCGCCCGGCCTTGACCTGGACGGCCAGCGCGTCCGTCAGCTGGATCGCCGCCGCGTCGGAGAACCCTGCCAGGCGGACATAGCCGACGGTTCCGCCGGCGAGCACCTTGCTGGTGACCTCGCGCTGCTGGACCACGTCGCGGGTGATCGCGACGTCGAACGGATCACCGCTGCCACGCCGGATGGTGAGGGTCACGACCGTCCCCTTGGGGCCGCGGATCTTGTCGCGAGCCGCGTCCACCGTCAGCCCGTCGAGCGAGGCGCCATCGGCCTTGAGCACGAGGTCGCCCGACTTGAGGCCGGCTCGCTCGGCCGGCGAGTCCGGGAGCGCGCCCGTGATCAGGAGATGGCAGTCCGGCCCGAGGGTCGCGCAGCCCTGGGTTCCGTCGGTCGCCTGGGTCGCGATCTCGGCGCCGATCCCCTCGAACTGGCCGCTGATCCCCTGGAGGCTCTGGCGGTACTCCTCGGACGTGAGATAGGTGGAGTACGGGTCGCCGAGGGCGGCGATCATCCCCCGGATCGCGCCCTGGATCAGGCTGTTCCGATCGACCGCACCACCTGCGTATCGCTCGTTGATGGTGTGGTAGGCGTCCCAGAATGGCTGGAATGCCTCGGCCGCGGAGACGGGTGTCCCGGGCTCGGCCGCTGCCTGGCGACCCATGGTGTAGCCCGACAGGAACAGCGCCGAGCCAGCCAGCACGGCCACGATCGCGACCGCGACCGGGAGCAGGCGGACGCGTCGCCGGCCGGATTGGCCGGCCTCGACGGGAGTGACCGGGAGGGGGACGTCGAGAACGGCGGTGGATTCGGATTCGGCCGGGACCATGACTTGCTGCGACCTTGGTGCTGACAGGGATGGACGGCGTCGGAGGGGTGACGGCGGGCGACTAGGGTACACCGGCCTGCCGTCACCGGCAGTCGGCACGACCAGGTTTGGGCGGTCTCAGCGGATCAGGTACGTCCGTACCGAGAGCCAGGAGCCCAGGACGCCGAGACCCACCCCCGCGCCAAGGACCAGCGCAATGAGATCGCGCGTCAGCGAGCCGAACTGGAGCGGCAGGACCCGGAAGAAGTCGGCCATGAAGCCGCTGATCGGGTCGGCCGCCGCCGCCAGGATGCCGAGTGTCAGGAGCGATCCGAACAGTCCGACCATTGCGCCCTCGAAGACGAACGGCCAGCGGATGAACGCATCGGATGCGCCCACGAGCCGCATGATCTCGATCTCCTCGGCGCGCGCCACGACGGCCAGGCGGATCGTGTTGACGATGATGAACAGCACGATGATGCCGACGATCAGGAGGACCACCGTGCCGGCGGTCCGCAGGACGTTCGTCACGGTCAGCACGCGCTCGACCAGGTCCTCGATGTTGATGACGTTGCGCACGATCGGGTCGGCGCGGAGGGCGTCACCGACCCTCCCGAAATTCGTCGGGTCGACCAGCTTGACCTCGAGGCTCCCGTACAGCGGGTTGGAATCGAGATACTGGGTCAGGTCCTCGCGACCCTGCGCCGCCATCGACGCACGAAACCGCTGGAGCGCGGTGTCTCGATCGACATAGGTGACGTTGGCAACCTCGGGCATCGCCGCGATCTCGGCCTGCAGGGTGGCGATCTGGTTCGTCGTGGCGGTCGTCTGCAGGTAGCCGACGACCTCGACCTTCTGCTCGGTGAACTGGAGCCCGGCCAGCAGACCGGTCTGGATGATCCAGAAGCCAGCCAGCAGAAGCAGCATCAGGACCATCGTGGCCGTCGCGGCCAGGCTCATGACGGCGTTGCGCCAGAAGCCCTGCCAGGCGCGCGTCAGGCTGAAGAGGACGAACGAGAACAGGTCTCAGTCCTCGCGGTGGTAGGCGCCACCGACCTCGTCGCGGATGACGCGGCCCTCCTCGAGGGCCACCACGCGCTTGCGTAGCGCGGTCACGACCTGGGCGTTGTGGGTCGCCATCATCACCGTGACGCCGAGCTCGTTGATCCGGAGCAGGAGCTGGATGATCTCCCAGCTGATCAACGGGTCGAGGTTGCCCGTCGGCTCGTCGGCGATGATCAGGCGCGGGTCGTGGACCAGGGCGCGCGCGATCGCGGTGCGCTGCTGCTCGCCACCCGACAGCTGCGACGGGACCTGCTGGGCCTGCTCGGTCAGGCCGACGAGGGCCAGCACGCGATCGACCGCGGGCCGGATCTGGCTTCGGGACGTGCCGGTCACCTCGAGGGCAAAGGCGACGTTCTCCCAGACCGTCTTGGTCGGCAGGAGCTTGAAGTCCTGGAAGATGATCCCGATCTTGCGGCGCATCCGCGGCACCTGGCGGCGTGGCAGGTGCGCCAGGTCCTGGCCGTCGAGGACGACCTCCCCGCGGGTCGGCAGCTCGTCGCGGATGAGCAGCTTGATCAACGTGGATTTGCCGGCGCCGGACGGCCCCACGAGGAAGACGAAGTCGCCCTCGGGGATGATCAGGTCGACCTCGCGCAGCGCCAGCTTCCCGTTGGGGTACTGCTTGGTGACGTCATGGAGGACGAGGACCGGCCGCTCGGGCTTGGCCTGGTCGTGGTTCCGCCCCAGCACGCGGCTGCGGATCGAGCGCACCTGGCGCGGCGCGGGGGCGATGGTCACGTTTGGCTCCGCGGTCGAGACTGGCCTGATCGGCCCGCCGTCTGGCGAGTTCGGTTGGACTCCGTCCGCGGGCACGGCAGGGGGAGCCACGTCGTCAGTGAGGCTACCACCCACCCCCGGGAGCGGCAAACAGCTCGGCTGTCGCAGGGCACGCGGGCGGCCGTGCTGCGGGGTGACGCGCCCGGCAACATGCCCATCCGGACCTCGTTGGACGCCGCCTCGTGACAGACGTGCACGGGAAGCAGGATTCCGGCGGCGCGTTGCACAGCATGCATGTCCGGTCGGAACAGCGCTCGATCCGGCCTGGCGATTTGCGTTTGGCGCATGGAACAGGCAGCCCTGAGGCGGTTGAGTCCCCAGACTTGGTGTAACAGCGGGCCGGCCGACAACGGAAGCGGCCACCGCGTCATCCTCGCGTCGTTGGACTGAGACCGACGAAGCGAG
>JBGPVC010000123.1:0-8508 GCA_041491485.1 Candidatus Limnocylindria bacterium | reverse complement strand
CGGTGGGGCGCCGTCGCCCTCGCCGTCGGGTCCGCGCTCGCCATCCTCGGGATCGATCGCCTCGGGCTGACGTCGGAGGCGAACCCAACGATCTTCGGGTCGCTCGCCTTGGCGGGCATCGCCCTCAACGGGATCGCCTGGATCATCCTGGGGCTCGACGTCGTCATCCAGGACCGTTCGTCAGTACGTCGCGAGCCCTTCCGACGAGAGCGAGACGTCGCAGGCCGACGCTAGCGAGAGCCGGTTCGCTGCGACCGATCGAAACCTCCCGGTGTATCCGTACTTCCCCGTGTTGGCGGGATGTCCGGTGGACGCTTACGGCGCGGGAGCGTGGAACTGGAAGCTCTCGATGATCGGCATCGCCGCCGCGACCTGGGAGGCCTGGGAGTCGAAACCCGTGCGCCGGCGCCGGCTGCTGCCCACCTGGCGCGCCTCGTTGGCGGCGACCGACATCAGCCACGGGCGTAGGCGGTCGGGGTCGCGCAGGTCCTTGAGCCGACGGTGCGCGACCGCCCAGGCAGTCTGCTCTGCCTCCTCGGCGATGTCGAGGTCGCCGCAGACGAAGTAAGCGATGCGCGCGACGTCGTCGTGGTGCGCAGCCACGATCCAGGCGAACGCGACCTCATCGCCCGCGATGGCGCGATCGACGATCGACGCCTGTGGCTTGGCCTCCGCGATCACGCCTCCGATCATGCTCCATACATGCCAGCCGGACCAGGCTCGTTACAGCGGAGGACGCCGGGACCCCCAACGGCCGCTTCGCCGCCCCGTCGTGGGAGATCCCGGCGGCATCGAGGGACGCTATCCTGCCGCCGTGAGACGCTGGCCGTTCGGACGGAAGCCGAAGCGGGAGCACTACCTCGGCGAGTACACCGAGCCCTCGTTTCGGGGTGCCATCCTGATGCTCGTCGTGAGCGTGGTGATCCTGACGATCCTGTGGATCGCCTACAGCTGGGCGCTCAATCACTCCAACGTCCCCGATCCCAACGGGCTCCTCGATCGCGTCGGCGGGGCGCTCGCCGTGCTATCGCCCGGGTAGCCGACCGAAGAACCGTCGCAGTCGCCGACCGAGCCGAGTCAACCGCAGCACCCACCCGACGAGCCCGCCCGGGCCGTGCGGCTCGTGGCCTCCAGCCGGGCGATCCGACCGTCCTGAACGTCCGCGACGAACACCTGCCGAAACGCCAGCCGGCGCCCGCCACGCAGCACGTACCGGCAATCGACCTCGACGACGGCGTGACGACCGTCGCTCGTCTCGAACCCGAGCACCGTCTCGAACCCGAACGCCTCGATCGCCCCGAACGCCCAGCGCAGCCCCTCGCGGATCTCGGTCCAGCCGACCACGCGCGGCGTCGGGTAGTGCGGATCCACGAAGACCGCGTCCTCGGCGACGAGCTCCCGCAGCGCCGGCAGGTCCTTGTGCGCGACCGCGCGCAACGTCGCCTCGAGCCGGTCGAGCGCCTGTCCGCTCAGGCCGGGCGCAGGTGGCGCCGCTCTGTCAGCTCGGTGACCGAGGGGCTCAGGTAGTCGTACCCAGGGTCCGGCAGAAGGCGATAGCGGAAGAAGACGTCGTGGCCTGCCGTCGCGAGGTCGCGGAACCACTCAGGGTTGGGTAGCGGAGCGCTCGGTGGCGGGACGGCTCGTCTTGGGCTCATCGGGACCGGTGGTGACGATGAGGCGCCGCCCACTGCGGGCGGCGCCTCATGATGCGATGGACGCGGTTGCGCGGGCTACGGCGCCTTGATCTGCGAGGTCTTGGTGATCAGCGGCTCTGTGACGCCGCCGTAGACGATGGTCACGTCGACGAGTACGGGGCCTGCGGCCTGGTTGCCCGGGACGCGGATCTTGCCGATCGCGACATACGACTTGCCGGCTCGGCGGAGCTTGATGGTCACGTCACCGCCGGTGAAGTGGGCGGTGGCCGTCGCGCTGAACGTGGTCCCACGAAGCGCGTGGAGCACCTTGGCCTGGACGACGATCGCGCCGCACGGGTGGCCCGGGGTGACCTTGGCACCAAAGGTGGTGACCTTGACGTGCGCCGGGGTGGGTGTCGGGGTCGGGGTGGGTGTCGGGGTCGGGGTCGGTGTCGGGGTCGGGGTCGGGGTTGGCGTTGGCGTTGGCGTTGGCGTTGGCGTTGGCGTCGGCGTCGGAGTCGGCGTGGGTGTCGGCGTCGGCACCACGCACGCGCCCGCGCCATGGGACTGGCCGGACTGA
This sequence comes from Candidatus Limnocylindria bacterium, assembly GCA_041491485.1. Taxonomy (GTDB): domain Bacteria; phylum Chloroflexota; class Limnocylindria; order Limnocylindrales; family CSP1-4; genus SPCO01. Next base: position 6,294 of record JBGPVC010000123.1, on the reverse strand, counting down.
CCGTGATCGCCGCTGGGCGTCGCGGAGACGAGGCCGGTTCCGAGGAGTGTCACGATCAGGAGCGCAGTGCTCCCAAGCAACAGGGTTCGCTTCTGCATTGCGTTCTCCTGGTTGGGTGGTATGCGCCGGAGCGCCTGGTTCAGTCCTGAGCGTGACACCGGTGATCGCGCCAATTCGTCCGGGACTTCACCATGGGGAACGACCGAGCCAGGATGATGTTAGGTGCAGGAAGGGGCGAGATCGCCACACGATGGTCATGGTTGGCGGTGGGGCATTCGTTCCGGGAGCGTCGCCTCGGGGCACCAGTCGCGCGTGACGTACAGTCTGGCGATGCAGCCAAAGGACTCCGTCCCGTCCAACGCAACCACCTCCCATGCGGATCGGAACCGATCCGCCTGGAACGCGATGAGCGACGAGTACCAGGATCGAAACGGGCCGCTGCTCGCCGCCCGCGGAGGGTTGGCCTGGGGCGTCTGGCAGATCCCGGAGTCCGAGCTCCAGGTGCTCGGCGAGGTCCGGGACCGGGACGTGCTGGAGCTCGGCTGCGGCGCGGCCCAATGGTCGATCGCGCTCGCGCGCGCGGGCGCCCGGCCGGTCGCCCTGGACCTGTCCGAGCGTCAGCTCGAGCACGCCCGGACGCTGATGGCCGAGGCGGGCGTCGAGTTTCCGCTGGTTCACGCCAGCGCCGAGTCGGTGCCGTATCCAGACGCGAGCTTCGACATCGTGTTCTGCGATCACGGGGCGATGACATTTGCCGACCCATACCTCACGGTGCCGGAGGTCGCGCGACTCCTCCGGTCGGGCGGACGCTTTGCGTTCAGCCACGCGTCGCCGATCCTGATGCTCGCCTGGGCCCTCGATGCCGACCGGGCCGGAGATCGGCTCGTCCACGACTACTTCGGGATGCATGCCTTCGACGACGGCGAGACCATCGACTTCAACCTGCCCTATGGGGAATGGATCCGGCTCTTCCGGCAGCATGGGTTCACGGTCGAGGACCTGATCGAGCCGCGACCGGCGGCCGATGCCGTCAGCACGTACCGGGACGACCTGGAGCGCGAATGGTCCCGGCGCTGGCCGGCCGAGTCGATCTGGTGCTTGCGCCGGACCTGACCTCGCCGAAGGAGGTCAGCGGGTGAGACGGTCCCAGTCCACCCAACGAGTCCCATCCCAGAAGCGATGCCAGAGGCCACCGTCGCGGCCGGACGCCCAGACGTCGATCCGATCGGCTCCCCACGACGAGGCCGCCGGTTGGCCGGTCAGCTCGCCGCCGAGCGACTCCCAATCGTGCCAACGCTGCCCGTCCCAGTAGCGATTCCACAATTCGCCGTCGGGAAACACCGCGAAGACCTGGAGCTGGTCGACAGCCCAGGCCGTTGCCGCTGGTGGCGAAGTCAAGGTCCCGCCGAGGGACTCCGGTTCCGCCCAGCGGCCGTCCTGGAAGGCTCGGTGAACGAGCGAGCTGCTGTCGTCCACCCAGAAGACGTCAATACGACCCGGGCCCCAGGAAACGGCCGCGTACCCCTTGTTCATCTGTCGCCTCCCTTCGAGGCGACAGGCTACTCCGTCGGAGCGAGCGAGCGCCCCAGGTCATCGGCCACGCAGCTGTCCAGCCGGCGGACGACCCATGCCGAACCGCGGCTGAAGGTGGCCAGCCCTCGCGCCAATGAACGGCGAAGGAGGGATGGGGTCGGGTTCTCCGACAAGGCGAGCGACATCCGTCGAGACTGCTCGGCCTCGGCCGCGCGCTCCTTGGCAAGCGACAGGGCGAGGAACGAATAGAGCTGGTGATTCACGGTGGACTCCTCTTGAAGCGTGTGACTGGCCGCGGAATGAGCGGCTCAGCGCTGGTGGTCGTCGGGATAGGACTCGCGGGAGTCGGCTCCCAGGGTGATGGAGGCCCCACCGAGGACGGCGAGACCGGTGACGAGCGCGAAGATGGTCACGATGATTTCCATGTCCCGGTCTCCTTCTGTGCTAACCGTTCTGCGATCTGATATGGGTTACTTTACCCGCTTGCGCGTAACCTGTCAATAGGTATAGAGTGGTTATTGCAATGTTGACATTCCCGACAGGTGCCAAGGATCCAGGCCACGCCCACGGGGTGGATCTCGAGGCCACCTTTGACTTCCTGAACACCCTCGACCAGGACGATGGTTTCATCCGAGAGCACCTGGTGAACCTCGACGACGCCCTGAACTGGTTCGTCGACCGCGGGGTCATCCATCGCGAGGGCGCTGACCGGGCGCGCGCCCAGGTCACGGCCCAGCCCGCCGCCGCCGACCGCGATCTGGCCCGCGTGCGTGCCGTTCGCCAGGCGCTCCGCGAGGTCGCCGAGGCGATCGCCGAGCACCGCGTCCCCGGCGGTGGGTCGATCGAGACCGTGAACCGGGCGCTCCGGGCGCGACAGGTCATCGAGCTGGTGGCGGCGCCCGACGGGTGCAGCGTCGACCACCGGCACGTCGGCGACCCGGTCGACGACGCCCTCGCCAGGCTGGCCGAACCGCTCGTCACCGAGCTGACCGCCGGACATCCGGAGCGGATCCGGATCTGCGCCAGCGATACCTGCGAGTGGGTCTTCTACGACACCTCACGCACCGGCCGGCGTCGCTGGTGCGACATGGCGACTTGCGGCAACCGGGCCAAGGCGGCGCGGCACCGGGCTCGAACCAGGGGCGCGGCGCAAGCCGTCACCGCTGTCGCAATGACGCCACCAACCGAGGGGGTCTGAGACCCGCGGTCAGGCCCGCTCGAGCAGCGGCCTGACCTCCGTCGCGAATCGCGCCAACGACATGCTCTGGACGTGCGACTGCATCCTCCCGATCGGGGGTGCGTGACGAGAGACCAGGAGTCGCCGGCTGGTTGGACGGTAGAAGCGATTGCCGTGTGGAGGCAGGCTCTTCAGCTTGCCAGCAGGCCCAGCGTGGCGACCCGCTGAACAGCCTCGGACCGCGTCCGGCAGTCCAGCTTGGCGAGCGCGCTCCCGACGTGCATGTCGACGGTGCGAGGGCTGATGAACAGCGCCCGACCGATTTCGCGGCTCGTGAGGCCGTGTGCGACGTGCCGGATCACCTCCAGCTCCCGCCGCGTCAGGCCTCGGTCGGCCAGGCGCTGGGCTTCGCGGCTCCCGAGCCGGCGCTCGACGGGCTCGCCGAGCGCGGCCATATCCGCCGCGATCCGGACACCCAGCGGGGTGGCGCCGAGGCGCCGGGCGGTGCGGGCGGCCGCGACCAGCGCGGCGACCCCGTCGTCCCGGCGGCCAATGCGGACCAGGGCAACCCCGGCGCGCCGTCCGATCTCAGCGCGCTCGAGGGGCAGGTCACGGACGGAGATGGCTTCGAGTGCGGTCGCGAACTGCGCAGCCGCGGCATCGGCCTCACCGTCGATCGAGGCGGCCTCGCCGAGCGTCGTCGCCAGCGCCGCGATGGCTTCTGGCTGTGCCGTCTGGGCGGCGATCCGCGCGAGCGCGTCGGCGCACGCACGGACCCCCGCCACATCGTTCTGCTCAGCGAACACCGTCGCGGCCCAGCGGAGAGCCGGGACGACGTAGTGCCGCTCCTCGGTGCGCTCCCAGCGGGCGAGGAGCCGATGGCACCGGTCGATCGCGCCGGCCTCGTCGCCATCGAGGCGGTCGCAGAGTGCAAGGCCCCAGGTCGAGATGAGCTCCATCGCGGCAAGCTCGATGCGGCGGGCGATCTGCAGGGACGCCTCAAGGTGCGGCCGCGCCCGGCCGGCGCTGCCGCGCAGGGCGGCCACGATCCCGAGGATCCCTTCGGCCACGGCATGGGCGTGTTGCGTCGCTTCCATTGAGGCGATCACCTCGCGCGACGTCTGCTCCGCCTGCGACCACTGGCCCGTCTGCCACAGCACCACCGACATGCACGCCAGGCAGAGCTGTGCCGTCGGCTCGATCGCCCGCGTCCGGCAGTAGTCCGCGCCCTCGAGGTACGCGGTCCGCGCCGGATCGTAGCTGCCCGCGTGCTCAAGCGAATCGGCAAGGCGCTGGAAGAGCTCGGCCGCCGCCGCTGTGAACCCGCCGTCCAGCGCGAGCGTCAGGCCTCGACGGACGAGCGGGAGCCCTTCGTTGGCCCTGCCCATCCGGGCGAGAACATTCCCCTCGAGACCGATTGCCCGCGCCTCGAGGTCAACCCGACCCGCCTCGCGGGCTTCCGCCCGCGCGAGGTCCAGAAGCCCGAGCGCCGCGGTGAAGTCCGCCGCTGACCGAAGATGGGCCGCCGCGGCCAGCCGTTCCGTCGCCGCTTCCGCGGGAAGCTCCGCCGTCTCGAAAGCCGTGATGGCCGCCAGCCGAGCCTCGATCGCCCGGGCCCACCGGCCCTGGACCTCGAGCACCCGGGCACGCCGCCGCTGGTCCTCCCCGGCGAGGTCGGGCCGATCATCGGCCGCCCGCGCCGAGACCGCGATCTCCCAGGTCCTCGCCGCCTCGCTGAGCCCTCCGGAAAGCTCGAGGCACTCCGCCAGATGTTCGAGGATGTCGGTCGGCGAGGCGAGTGCGCCCGGGTCCTCGTCGAGCGCCCGCCGGTAGGCGCTCGCAGCATCCCGATAGGCGTGGACGCGGCGTGACGCCTCGGCTGCCGAGAGGAGCCAAGTGACGCCCTCGTGGGTCTCGCCGGCGCGGAGCCAGTGCTCGGCCACGACGAGCGGCGCCGCGCCGCGGGCCGCGAGGACCTCGGCGATCCGGCGATGCTGGATCCGCCGCTCGGACGCGGGAAGATCGTCCAGCAGGACCTCGCGCACGAGCCCGTGCCGGAATGCGATGTTGCCCTCTCCGTGAGCAACGAGGATCCCGCGCTCGATGCCGACGCGCCTCCAGTCCGCGTTCCGCTCGGCCAGCTCGTCGACGAGCGTCGCATCCACCTCGTCACCGAGGAGCGCGGCCGTCGCGAGCGCCGCGCGGTCCGCGGGCGCCATGCCGTCGGCGCGGATCAGGATGCTGTCGCGCAGTGTCTCCGGAATGGGGAGATCGTGGCGGCCGAGTGTGGCGACGCCATCGGCAATGACGACGGCCCGGTCGGCAAGGAGAGCCGCGGACAGCTCCTCGACGAACAGCGGCAGGCCCTGGCTCCGGTCGAAGAGCCGTTCCGCCAGGATCGCGTCCGGCCGGGCGCTCAGGGTCCGGGCCGCGAGCGCGGCGGTCAGGGCGGCGTCGAGGGGTCCGAGGACGATCTCATGCAGCCGGCCGTCCCGCCGGAGCTCGACGCGCAGGTGCCGGACAGGGCTCGTGCGGGGGATCTCGTCGGTCCGGTACATCCCGACGACCAGCAGTGGCTCCCGGTCGGCCGACCGGGCGAGGTCGGGCAATGCGTCGATCGTCGCGTGGTCGGCGCGCTGCAGGTCGTCGAGGACGATCGTCAGTGGCTCGAGTCGGGCGAGCTCGACCACGAGCCGACAGACGGCGTCGCGGGTCGCCCCCGGCTCGCCGCTCGTGGCCGGCCCCGTTACCGCCGCACTGGTCGCGCCCCGGCCACCCGATGATGCCAGCTCCCCGAACAGCGAGCGGATCGCGTCCCGGGCGGCGGCGGTCATGCCGGATGTCCGGAGCACGTCGTCTGCGATCGCCGGCCAGCGCGGGTGGGACCGGATCGCCGCCACGAGCGGTTCGAACGGAGCGGTGCCGGACGCCCGCGCAGCGCCGCGCAGGACAATTGGCTGGCGCCCGCCAAGCGCCTGTTCGACCAGGGCGGTCTTTCCGATCCCCGCGTCCCCGGCGACCAGCACGAGGCCGCCGCGTCGCCGCCGGGCAGACGCGACGGCGGCGCGAAGCTCCCTGACCTCGTGCTCGCGGCCGATCAGCCCGAAGGTTCGCATCAGGCTCAGAAGGTTAGCGATCCAGCACCCGAAGCAAGAAGCTCAACGACCTGGGCGGCCGTAACGATCGTCGCGCCCTCCACGAGGTCATCCTGCGTGATGCCTCGGGGCTTGGTGCACGCGCCGCACGCCCAGATCCGGCCACCGGCGGCAACAAACTGCGACATCACATCGCGGAGGGCCGGCATGCCGGGGTAACCGACGACGTCGGCTCGCCCTCGCACTGCCAGCCAGGCGCCCTCGATCGTGAGGAGCACGATCGCGTCCTGGTCGGCGGTCGCGGCCACATTGCCGGTGATGAACGCCAGGGTCGCGCGCTCCGGATCCTCCGGCCCGTGGGTGGCATTGACGATGATCGTGGCCATCAGTTGGTCCCCTTCCCGGTGGTTGTGGCGGCAGCGCGCCGCGGCGATCGACGAATGCCGAACCGACGGGCGGACCCCGGTCCGGCCTCCGCGGCGACGAGCT
>JBGPVC010000122.1:0-8510 GCA_041491485.1 Candidatus Limnocylindria bacterium | reverse complement strand
GGAATTCCTCATCCGGCGTCCGCTGCTCCAGGCGCTCGAGACCCACGACGGCGTGCCGCCGGTGCTGCTCATCGACGAGATCGACCGGGCCGACGAGGAGTTCGAGGCGTACCTCCTGGAGATCCTCTCAGACTTCCAGGTCACGGTGCCCGAGATCGGGACCATCCGGGCGGAGCATCCGCCGCGCGTCATCCTCACGTCGAACCGGACCCGCGAGGTCCACGACGCCCTGAAGCGCCGCTGCCTCTACCACTGGATCGACTATCCGACCGCCCAGAAGGAGTACGAGATCGTCCTGGCCAAGGTGCCCGAGGCGCCCGAACGCCTCGCCCGCGAGGTCGTCGCCTTCATCCATCGCCTGCGCCAGGCCGACCTGACCAAGGTGCCGGGCATCGCCGAGACGCTCGACTGGGCGGCCGCCCTCCTGTCGCTGGGCGCCCGCGAGCTGGCGCCCGAGCTCGTCGACGAGACGCTTGGCGTCGTCCTCAAGTACGAGGAGGACATCCGCCAGGTCCGGGGCGAGGGAACGCGCCGGTACATGACCGAGGCCGCCGCCGGCGGCTGACTGCAGTCCCAAGAGTGCAACACATGCCGGATCCCGCAATCGTCAGGGCGCCATGGGGGCCCGAGGTCGACGGGCGCCGGCTGCTCGGGGAGGCGGTCGGGTTCGGGCGGTCGTTGCGCGCGGCGCGCCTGTCGATCGATCTCGGGGCCGCCGTCGACTTCGCTCGCGCCCTGACCCTGGTCGACATCGCCGACCGCGAGCAGGTTCGCGCCGCCGGCGCCGCCCTGTTCGTTCGGCGGCGCGACGACCGTCCGGTCTACGACGCGGCCTTCGACCGATGGTGGCGTCGACGAGGCGGCCGCGTCGCCCAGGAGTTCAAGCCGTCGTCGCTCCGCCGCGAGGAGGAGGCCGCCGCCGAGGAGCAGGTCCAGGGAGCGACGCCGCCGGAGCCGGGGTCCGAGCGCGCCACGATGCGGCCGGATGAGCGCGGGACGCCGATCCCGTCGGACTCGAATGACGACGCCGGCGACGAGTCGCCGATCGAGGGCGTCGTCGTCTCGCCCGATGCCTATTCCCGGGGCGAGGTGCTCCGCCACCGCGAGTTCGACCGGATGACGCCGGCCGAGCTGCGCGAAGCCGAGCGACTGGTGGACCTGCTCGTCCCGCGCCTCGAGCGCCGCCGGACCCGCCGCTACGAGCTCCATTCACACGGCCGGCGGCTGGCGCCGCGGGCGATGTTCCGGCGCAACCTCGGGACGGGTGGCCAGCTGCTCTCCTGGGTCTGGCGCCGGCAGATCCGCGAGCCCCGCTCGCTGGTCGTGCTGTGCGACATCTCGGGGTCGATGGAGCGTCACTCGCGCCTGCTGCTGCGGTTCATCCAGGCGTTGTCGGCGGCATCGGAGGTCCGCACGGAGTCGTTCGTGTTCGGGACGAGGCTCACCCGGGTGACCCGGCTGATGCGCGACCGCGACCGCGACCGCGCACTCGCCAGGGTGGCCGATTCGGTCAACGACTGGGCCGGTGGCACGCGGATCGGCGATTCGTTCCGGACGTTCAACCAGCACTGGGCGCGCCGGTCGCTGCGGACGTCCGGGGTGGTCGTCGTCGTCTCCGACGGCTGGGATCGTGGCGACCCCACGATCGTGGCGGCCGAGACCGCCCGCCTCAGGCGCAACTGCCACCGCCTGGTATGGCTCAACCCATTGGCCGGCACGCCCGGCTACCAGCCCCTCGCCGGGGGGATGCGGGCTGCCTATCCCTATATCGATGACTTCCTGCCGGCCGGCACGGTCGCCAGCCTGGAACGGCTCGGCGAGATCCTGGGCGGCGTTCGGGCGGGCGACACGCGCCGTGGCAGCGAGGCGGCCGCGCACGCGGCACTGCCGCCGGACGGGCCCATGGTGTATGGACTGCCGGGCGTCGTCGGCGGCGAACCGATCGATCCGAGGAGCGCGAGGCCACTGCGATGAAGGAACTGCTCGAGACGCTGGCGGGATGGGAGCGAGATGGAGTCGGGATCGGCCGCGCCGTCGTGGTGCGGACCTTCGGGTCGGCGCCACGGCCGGAGGGTGCGGTCCTGCTGTACGCGAAGGACGGGCGGATCGCGGGTTCGGTGAGCGGCGGGTGCGTCGAAGGGGCGGCGGCCGAGGAGATCCAGCAGTCCTGGGGCAGCGGCAACGCCCGGGTGATCCGCTACGGGATCAGCGACGAGCAGGCATGGGACGTCGGGCTCGCCTGCGGCGGAACGATCGACGTCCTGGTCGAGCCGGTCGCGCCGGCGGCGGTGATCGACGCGGCGAGGGAGTCGATCGGCGCCAGTGGACATGGCTCGGCCGTCGTCACGCCACTGCCCGCCGACTCGCCGCCGGGAGCGTTCGGGCCGCACCAGCCGGGGGTCGGGGCGCCGCCCGCGGCCGAGCTGATCGTCACGGAGCAGGGGAACCTGACCGGGTCGCTCGGCACGGCCGACCTGGACGCGGCGCTCGTCTCCGCCGCCACCGAGGCGCTGCGACGAGGACTGTCCCGGACCGTCGAGCTCGCCGGCCGCTCGCTCTTCATCGAGGTCTTTCCGGTCCGGCCGAGGCTCGTGATGGTCGGCGGCGTTGAGGTCGCGAGGTCGCTGGTCCGCCTGGCCCGCGAGCTCGGATTCGAGACGGTCGTCGTCGACGGCCGGGCGTCGTTCGCCACGCCGGAGCGGTTCCCCGACGTCGATCGCCTCGTCGTCGGCTGGCCTGACGAGGTTGCCGACGAGATCGGGCTGGGCCCGAACGATGCGGTCGCGGTCCTGTCGCATGACGTCAAGTTCGACGAGCCGGCCATCGTCGAGGCGCTGCGGCGCGGATGCCGCTACGTGGGGGCGGTGGGCTCTCGCAAGACGCAGGCCGACCGGCGGGCGCGACTGCTGGCTGCCGGCGTCAGCGCCGCCGACCTTGCTCGCCTGCGGGGGCCGGTCGGGCTGGACCTGGGCGGACGTGCACCGGCCGAGACGGCCCTGGCGATCCTGGCCGAGATCGTGGCCGAACGGTACGGCGGGTCCGGCGCCCCGATGCGCGAGCGGGCAGCCGCCGCCATGGGCGAGGCTCGAGCCTGACCTTGCCGCCCTCACCCGCGACCGGGCGGACCGTCGCGCTCGTGCTGGCCGCCGGAGCCGGATCGCGCTTCGGTGGCGGAAAGCTCCTTGCCACGCTCGCGGGCCGGCCGATCCTGCAGCATGTCCTGGACCGGCTGGCGGAGGCGGGGCTGGTCGACGTCGTCGTGGTCCTCGGGGGTGACGCGCGCGTGGTGGAGCAGGTCATCGCCTGGCGCTCCGAGCGGCGTGTGATCAACTCGACACCCGAGCGCGGCCTTGCATCCTCGCTGCACGTTGGAATGGACGCCCTTCGGCCGGACGCCGCCGCCGTCCTGATCGCGCTCGGCGACCAGCCGCTGGTCGCGGTCGAGACGATCCGCTCGTTGATCGACTCGCCGGTCGACCCGTCGAGGCCGGTCGTCGTGCCGGCGTATGACGGCGACCTTGGCCGCAACCCGGTGCTCCTTCGCCGTGCGGCCTTCGCGCTTGCGCGCGAAGCATCCGGCGACCGTGGCCTCGGCCCGGTCCTGGCCGATCACCCGGAAGCCGTGCAGACGATCCCGATCAGCGGCGACAATCCCGACGTGGATACCCAGGACGACCTCGCTCGAGCCGCGGAGGCGGCGTGGGGCGTCCGCGTGCGGGCCAACCGCGACCAGGTCGAGCGAGTCCGCGAGGTACCCGACGGCGCCGACTTCTACGCACCCGTGCGTTCGCTCTTCCGGGCCGACCCGACGCGGATCGACGATCCCATCCTGCGGGCCCTGCTGGACCTCGTGCGGTCGGGCGAGCGCTGGCTCGACATCGGAGCCGGGGCCGGCCGGTTCGCCCTTCCGATCGCCCGGATCCTCGACCCATCGGGCGGGTCGGTCGTCGCGCTCGACGCCTCGCCGTCGATGCTCGAGAGCCTGCGCGAGATCGCCGAGGACTACGCGATCGAGAACATCCGCACGGTGGAGGCTCGCTGGCCGCCGATCGACCCGGGGGCGTTGGAGGCGGACGTTGCGCTGATCGCGCACGTGGGCTATGACATCGAAGCGATCGGTCCGTTTCTTGACGGCATCGAGGCGGCGGCTCGACGGCTGTGCATCGCCGTGCTGACCGAGCATCCCCCTGCCTCGGCCGCGGACCCGTTCTGGCCGCTGGTCCACGGAGAACCACGTTCAGCGCTCCCCGCGCTGCCCGACCTCGTCGAGCTCGTTCGCGCACGCGGGCACGCGCCCTCCATCACGCGAATCGGCGGGGAGGTGCGCCGGTTCGAGTCAAGAGAGGCGCTCGAGGGGTTCGTTCGACGGCAGCTGTGGATCGACCCCGACGGCGTCAAGGCGGACCGGCTCCGCGCGGCACTCGACGAGCTCGCGATCCCCGACGGCGAAGGCTGGACGATCCGTGGCCGGCTCCCGACCGATACCGGAGTGGTGACCTGGAGTCCGCGCTGATCGGCGCGAGCGCGGTCGACGGTCTCCCGGTCGAGGCCTTCCTGGCCTAGACCTGTGTGTTATAGGCGTTTGGCAACCGTTGGCGCGATGACGAGCCGAAGGCACACGAGCTTGTCAGATCGAGATACTGGCGTAGCCTTGCCGAGCGCGACCACTCGATGCCAGCAAACGCGGACGTGGCCGCGTGTCCCGCCTTCCACGGCCGCGATGACGGTGCCCGAAGCGGTGCCCGGCCCCGTGCCGTATCGGCTCCGGGTCAGCGTGCCGACGCGGCCGGTTCGGCCCTGGCGATCGACGGATCGCCGACAGCGAATAGCCAGGCGTTCGTTAGAATCCGGAACCGTTCGTCGTCGATGAACGGCTTGGCGGCGAAGCCTGCCACAGCGTGGCCAGCGGCAATGAGAGCGGCCTGCCACTGCGGATCGGTCAGGATCTCCTCATACGGGCCGATTGCTGGGTCGACGTAGTCCGGCATGCCGAATACTCGCCGCGGCGATCTGCGTGCCGCGTCATGGACGGCCCGCGACACGATGTACGACGCCGTCGTCGGGCCCCAATCGTGGCGGCCATCCATCTCCCGGTGCGTCGTCAGCCAGGCGGTCCGCGCACGGTCCGACTCGAGTGGGACGCGCGCGACGGTGGCGTCGTCAAGGGCGCCGGCCTGCTCGATCAGTCGCGCCAGAGTCGCGCCTCGCTCGCCGAAGATGCGCCAGGCCGGGATCTCGTCGATCACACTGACGGCGCGACAGACGTGTGCTCGCCGCAACGAGTGTGCCCCAATGACGCCGGTTGTCTGGAGGTAGGTAACCCGGAACAGCCGCACGGGCCACTCCTGGGACGGCCCCTCCGGTCGTTCCCGAACGTACAGGTAGGACGCCACAGCGTCGCCCGTTACCCGCAGTCGGCCCCCCGGCGCAGCCGGGTGGTCAGCGCCGGGGACTCGCCCATCGACTCCGGCCGAGAGATAGTAGATCTGGCGATCACCCGGGCTTGGCAGGACACGATGGTCCGAGTTCGCGACCGACTTCATGAGATCAAATGTGGACCTCCCATGCCCGGGACGCAAGGATCACCAAACGCCTATAACACACAGGGGCCTAGAACGCTGTTGACATGTGACCAGGTAGTCACATATAGTCCGGCGATGACGGATCCGATGGCACCGGTCTTTCGGGCGCTGGCCGACCCCGGTCGGCGCGTCCTGCTCGACCGGCTCTTCGAGCGTGATGGCCAGACGTTGGGAGAGCTGTGCGTGCACCTTCCGGAGATGACCCGCTTCGGGGTCATGAAGCATCTCGCGGTGCTGGAAGGGGCCAACCTCATGACCACCGTGAAGGTGGGTCGCGAGAAGCGCCATTTCCTGAATCCCGTCCCGATCCGTCTCGTCCACGACCGCTGGATCGGCAAGTTCGCCGAACGCGTCGTGGGTGCCATGTCCAGTCTGAAGTACCAACTGGAGCAACCGATGGACCCGATCGATCACGTCTACACGATGTTCATCAAGGCCGCGCCCGAACGCGTCTGGCGGGCGATCACCGATGGCGACGATACCGTTCGCTACTACTACGGCACGCGGGTCGCGTCCGATTGGGCGGTCGGCTCGGGCATTCGCTACACGTATCCCGACGGATCGCTCGCAGCCGATGGCGAGGTCCTCGCGATCGAGCCTGGTCGGAGTGTGACGATGGCCTTCCACCCCCGCTGGGCGCCCGAGATCGAGGCCGAAGGTCCCGTCCGGATGACGTGGGCGGTCGAGGCGGGCGACGACGGGACGACAAAGCTCACGGTCACCAGCGCGCTGGTGCCGGGATCGCGGGCCGATGCCGAGTTCCGAACCGGGAACGCGTACATCGTCTCCGGACTCAAGACGTTCCTCGAAACCGGTGAGTCGCTCGCCGTCGGGTGACCGCGGCCGCGACCGCCCGCCGCCCTGGAAGACCACCGCGTGATGGTGGTTGCGTCAAACGCAACCACCATCGCTCATGCCCCGCGGGATGGGGCCCGATCCGTTCGAATCGTTCATTGGATGCAACCTGCCGGTTGGAGGCGTCGGTCATTTGCGCCAGGCGCAATCCGGGCGCGCATCGCGGCCGTTACTAGGTCAGCGGCCGACGGTGGTTGCGTCTCATGCAAGGGTCTGTTCGAACGATGCGCCTGGTGCAAGTCCTCGACACGCGCGACGCCTCGCCACCCGAACGCGTTCGGCCACGGCGCCCGGCGCCGGGATGCCTCGGCCTGACCCGACCCGCGCGACACGTTGACGTGCGAACGACCGCGGAGGGATACTCCCGCGCAGCGCATTCCCAATCCGTCGGACCATCGGTCGTCGTTCCACCGACGTGACCCGACCGCAGGCCCGCGATCGTCGCCGAAGTTCTAGGCCCATCCGGGCCGGATGGGCCGACATCGCCCTCGCGCGTGCGAGGAGGAGGGTCGTAGCGCGATGATTCCTGGGCAATTCGACTATGTGCGCCCGGCTAACTTGTCCGAGGCGCTCCAGATACTCAAGGACCGGGAAGGCGAGGCCAAGCTGCTCGCGGGCGGCTACAGCCTCCTTCCCTTGATCAAGCTCCGGCTGGCACAACCCGCGCTCCTGGTGGACCTGCGCGACGTCTCGGGCCTCGACGGCATCGTCGAGACCGACGACCATCTGAGCATCGGCGCCCGGGCGACCCACCGCAGGATCCACGAAGCGCCGATCGTCCGCGATCGGTATCCGCTCCTCCACGACGTGACGACCACCATCGGCGACCCGCAGGTACGTAACTGGGGCACCATCGGCGGCTCCGTGGCGCACGCCGACCCGGCCTCGGATTGGCCGGCGGTCCTGCTGGCAGCGAGTGCGACGATCGTCTGCCGCAGCCAGACGGGCGAGCGATTGATCGCTGCCCGCGGTTTCTTCCTGGATACCTTCACCACCGCCATCGAGCCGACCGAGGTCCTGACCGAAGTCCGGATCCCGCGGCGGCCGCGCGGAGCCGGCGGTGCCTACGAGAAGCTGGAGCGCAAGGTCGGCGACTTCGCGACGGTCGCGGTCGCGGCGGTCGTCCGCCTCGATGGCGCCGGTCGGATCTCGAGCGCCGGGATCGGCCTGACGGGCGTGGCCGAGACGCCGTTCGCCGCCACGGACGCGGAGGCGATCCTGGCCGGCAAGGCCCCGTCGGAGGAGGTCTTCCGCCAGGCCGGCGCGGCAGCAGCGGCGCAGAGCCGGCCCGCTGGCGACGTCCGCGGTCCAGTCGAATACAAGCGGGCGATGGTCGCGGAGTTCACCCTCAGGGCACTTCGGCGGGCCACCGAACGCGCGATCGCGAACGCGTAGGAGGCACGTCCACGATGACCACCCAGCATCTCACGGTCACCGTCAACGGCGCGACGCACGAAGCCGACGTCGAGCCTCGACTCCTCCTCGTCCATTTCCTGCGAGACACGCTCGGTCTGACCGGCACGCACGTCGGGTGCGACACCAGCAACTGTGGCGCCTGCACGGTCCACATCGATGGCCAGAGCGCCAAGTCGTGTACCAGGCTCGCGGTCCAGGTGGACGGCTGCCAGGTCAAGACGATTGAAGGAATGGCCGATGAGCCCCACCTCCATCCACTCCAGCAGGCGTTCTGGGATCAGCACGGGCTCCAGTGCGGGTTCTGCACCCCGGGCATGATCATGCAGTCGGCCTGGTTGCTGGGCGAAAACGCCGATCCCTCCGAGGCGGAGATCCGCGAGGGGATCAGCGGCAACCTGTGCCGCTGCACTGGCTACGTGAACATCGTGAAATCCATCCAGCAGGCGGCAGGCGAGATGCGGGCTGCCGCCGCAACCCAGACCGGCGCGCCGGTCGCGGCCGGTTGAGCGGGGAGCGATGAGATGACCACACAGGCAGAACCCCGCACGACCTTCGAGATGGGTGGCATGGGCCACTCGGTCAAGCGCAAGGAAGACCCGCGGATGATCCGCGGCCAGGGCGAGTACATCGACGACGTCAACCTGCCGGGCCAGCTCT
>JBGPVC010000121.1:0-8615 GCA_041491485.1 Candidatus Limnocylindria bacterium | reverse complement strand
CGTCGCCGCGCCGCTGAACGTCTGGGCGCCGGTGCCGGTGATGGTCAGCGTGCCCGTGCCGCCGGTGTACGTCGAGGCCTGGCTGATGCTGCCCTGAGCAGCCAGCGTGCCCGTCCCGTTGAGGCTGCCGGCCGTGAGGCTCACCGCGCCCGTCGCCGTCAGCGTCGTGCCGGCCGCGACGGTCTTCGCACCACCTGCGAGGGTCAGGCTGTTGAACGTATCCGCTGTCGAGACCGTGAGCGTCGCCGCACCACCGCCGAACGACGTGGTGCCTCCACCGGCGTTGAACACCCCGCCCGTGACGCTGAAGTTGCCCGAAACCGAGAGCGTCCCCGAGGTAGTGCCGAACGATCCGGCAGTCACCGAGAATGGGCCGTTGACGGTGACCGCGGAGCTTCCGCCGACAAAGGTCCCTCCCGCCTCGCTGAAACCAGACGCACCGACCGTTACGGCGATGCCAGGGCTTTGCGTGATCGTGCCGGCGTAGCCCGCGCCAATGGAGATCCCAGCCACGTTGACGACGGCATTGATCGTCGCGTTCTTGCTGCTTGATGCGTCGAATGTTGCGACGTCCGCCGCCCCGGGGACGGCAAGACCCGACCAGTTGGCGGCTTCCGACCAGTTGTTGGTGAGCCCAAGACCGGTCCAGGTCCTCGTCGCCGCCTGGACCGTCGAAGATACCCCCAGTCCGATAACCAGCACGCAGAAGAGAAGGCCCGCCAGCGCCGTACGGCGTCGTCGAACTCGCGCGCGACCGCCCCCCGGCTGGTCGAGACTCATCGGCTAGTTAGCGGACCACGTTTGCCACTGGAATCGTCCTCCAGCAGTCGTCGCCCGGCGCCCGGCCGCACACCGACCATAGCGCAGCCGTCTCGAGACGCGCATCGAGCGAGGCAAGCTTACGCGACCCGGTGTCGGCCGGGCAGCCCGAAACCGCGGCAGATCTTGCAGAGAGGTGCGTATCCGCACCCAACGACTTTCCGGGTTGTTGCAGGTCGCGCCGCTTGCGGACGGGCGCTCCCCTAGTCGACGACCGTGTGACTCTGCTCGCGCATGAACTGTGCGACGTAGTACATCGACAACCCGGCCTTCCCGGTCGAACCGCTCCCCTTCCAGCCACCGAACGCCTGGATCCCCGGCCAGGCGCCGGTCGTGGCGCCGGCCCGGCGATTCACGTACAGCACGCCGGCCTCGGCACGATCCAGGAACTGCTGGACCTCCGCGGGGTCTTCGCTGTAGACGCCGGCCGTCAGCCCGTACACGGAGTCATTGGCCAGGGCCAGCGCCTCGTCGAGCGAGTCGACCGCCACCACCGCCGTCAGCGGGGCGAACAGCTCGTCCCGGAAGAGACGGTGCGAGACCGGCAGGTTGCCGACGACCGTCGGCTCGACATAGAAGCCGCGCTCCATGCCGGCATCGCTCAAGCGCTCGCCGCCGACGAGGATAGTGCCGTCGCGGCGGGCCTCGTCGACCGCGGCCTGGTAGCGATCGACCGCGCGCTGGTCGATGATCGGGCCCATCCAGTTGGCGCGGACGAGCGGGTCGCCGATGGTGATCGCCTCGGTCTTCTCGACCAGCCGTCGCACGAGCTCGTCGTGGACCGGCCGCTCCACGTACACCCGCGAGTTGGCCGAGCACTTCTGCCCGCCGAATCCGAACGCGCTGCGCATGATCCCCTCGGCCGCCTCGTCGAGGTCCGCCTTCCGAGACACGATCGCCGGGTTCTTGCCGCCCATCTCGACGATGCATGGCCGCGGCCAGGTCGTCGAGAACGCATGGAAGAGCCGCATCCCGACGGCGTACGAGCCGGTGAACACGATCCCGTCGATGCCCTTGTGATCCTGGAGCGCCTGCCCGACCGAGTCACCCGGCCCCATCACGAGGTTGATGGCGCCGGCTGGGACGCCGGCGTCGATGTACGCCTCGACCAGCTTGACCGCCGACAGCGGCGACGCCGATGAGGGCTTGAAGACGACGGCGTTGCCGGCCAGCAATGCCGCACCGCTCGGACCGGCAGCCAGGGCCATCGGGAAATTGAACGGGCTGATCACGGCGAAGACGCCGTGGGGCCGGAGGATCGATCGAGTGTGGACGGTCGCGTCGCCGAGGTTGCCCATCGGGTGGTCGTAGCCATCGTTGGCCTCCATCGTGGAGGCGTAGTAGCGCAGCAGGTCGGCCGACTCCTCGACCTCGCCCAGCGCTTCGATGCGGTTCTTGCCGACCTCGATCGCCATCACCGCGGCGTTGACCATCAATCGCTCGCTGATGATGTCGCCGGCTCGCTTGATGATCGCAACGCGTTCGCGCCAGGGTCGCGCCGCCCAGGCCGGTTGTGCCGCGCGGGCGGCGGCGACGGCCTCGTCGACGTTTGCCACCGTCGCCTTGGCGAAGGTGCCGACCACGGCTGACGTATCGATCGGCGTGCGGACCTCGAACGACCCGTCGCCGTCGCGCCAGGCACCGCCGATGTAGTTGCGATGGTGGCCGCCGAGCTCGGTCCGGACGGTCGCGAGGCCGGCTTCGAACTGCGCGTGCAGGTCCTCGTTGTCCGCCCGCAGGGTCGCGTAGGTGATCTTGATTCGAGGTGTGGACTCGGTCGTCATGGCGTGGTGCCTCGTGGCGAATCAGGCCGGTGGGAAGGTTGCGATCAGTCTAGCGCGGCGACCACGTCGGCCAGCGACGGTGCCACCGCATGCGGCTCGCGGCCGCCTCGTCCGTGGCCGCTGACGGCGGCGACGTCGTCGAGCCCGTGCTTGCCGGTGAGGACCAGGACGCCGCACAGACCCGCACGCTGGCCGGCCAGCACGTCGGTCCGCATGTCGTCGCCGACCATCGCGATCTCGGAACGGCGCAGGCGCTCGCCACGCGCCGAGGCCTCGCGCCGGAGCGCGTCGACCGCCAGCGAGAAGAAGGCCGGCGCTGGTTTGCCGATGATCTGGGCGCGCACGCCGGCCGCGAACTCGAGCCCGGTCACGTACGCCCCGGAATCGAGCGTGGGACCCTCGGCTGTTAGCCACCACGCATTCCGGTGCATGCCGATGAGCCTGGCGCCGCCGCGGACCAACCGGAAGGCCACGTTGAGATTGGCGTAATTGAGCTCGTCGGGCGAGTCGCCGACGATCACCGCCGCGGCCCGGGCGCCCGGCGTGGCCGCGTCCTCGTGGCTGAGCAGGTGCTGGCCGTCGAACTCGGCTTTCGCATCGGCCGACGAGAGCACGTAGAGCGGCTGGCCCGGGAAGGATCGGGCCGCGTACGCCGCCGACGCCGACAGCGCAGATTGGAACCGCTCGGGCGGGATGTCGTTGCCGAGCCTGGCCGCGAACTGCGACAGGGAGCGGCGGCTGACGAGGGAGGTGTTGGTCACGATGCGGTACGCCGTCCCCCGCCGTTCGAGCTCGTTGACCGCCGCGACCGAGCCCGGGACCGCCTTCCCGGCCGACACGATCACCCCGTCGAGATCGAGCAGCAGCGCCCGAACGCCGTGCAGTGCGTCGCGGAGGGCGGACGGATCGAGGGTGCGCATCGTGCGTAGCGTAGCCGGACCGCCCGGGTATGCTGGCCCCCGGCGTCGAAGCGCGACCGCTGGAGGAGACGGATGGGACTGCTGGAAGGCAGGAGTGCGCTGATCTTCGGGGTCGCCAACGACCACTCGATCGCCTGGGGCATCGCGCGGGCGCTGCACGAGGAGGGCGCCGAGGTGGGCTTCTCGTCGGTCGAGAGCCTGATCGAGCGGCGAGTCAGGCCGCTGGCCGAGTCGATCGGGTCGACCTTCGTCGAAGCCTGTGACGTCCAGTCCGACGAGCAGATCCGGGCGGTCTTCGGGCGCTGGGCGGAGACCCACGGATCGCTCGACATCCTGGTCCACGCCCTGGCCTTCGCGCGGCGCGAGGACCTCCAAGGCGAGTTCGTCGACACCTCGCGCGACGGGTTCGCGCTGGCCCTCGACGTGTCCGCCTATTCGCTGGTCGCGCTGGTGCGCGAGGCGCGACCGCTGCTGCGGCGGGGCTCGTCCGTCATGACCCTGTCCTACTACGGCGCCGAGAAGGTGGTCGCCAACTACAACGTGATGGGCGTCGCCAAGGCTGCCCTCGAGGCCTCGGTCCGGTACCTGGCTGCGGACCTGGGTCCGGACGGGATCAGGGTCAATGCGATCAGCGCCGGGCCGATCCGGACGCTTGCGGCGACGGGGATCGCCGGCTTCAAGCGCATGTACGGCGCCTTCGCCGAGGTCGCGCCGATGCGCGCGAACATCACTCCTGAGGACGTCGGGCGGACCGCCGTCTACCTCGCCTCGAACCTCTCGAACGCGGTCACCGGCGAAACGCTCTACGTGGACGGCGGCTTCAACATCCTGGGCGTCCCGACCGGAGACTGAGCCCTGATGCGCACGGCTGACGGCAGGTCGCACACGATCCGCAACGTCATCTGGGACGTTGACGGCACGCTCTTCGACACCTATCCGGCGATCGCCCGTGCCTTCAGGGCTGCCCTCAACGAGCTTGGACGGGACGCCCCGCTTGAGCGGATCGCCGATCTCGCTCGCGAGTCGCTCGGGCGATGTGCGGCGACCCTGGCCGAGGAGCACCAGCTCGATCCGGAAGTCCTCGAAGCGGCGTTCGGACGGCAGTACGAACGCACGAGGCCCGGGGAACAGCCACCATTCCCCGGCGTGCGCGAGGTCTGCGAGCACATCCGCCTTCTAGGTGGCAGGAACGTGATCGTGACGCACCGGGGCCAGCGCGCAACGACCGAGTTGCTGGCCGCGGCCAACCTGACGGGGTTCTTCTCGGACTCCATCACCCACGCCGACGGCTATCCCAGGAAGCCGGACCCAGCCGCGTTCAACGCGATCATCGAGCGCAACGGCCTGGAACGTGACGAGACGATGGCCATCGGCGACCGCGAGATCGACGTGCGAGCCGGCAGCGCCGCCGGCGTCATGACCTGCTTCTTTGGGTCTGTGGACACGCCTGTCGAGGCCGACCTCGTGATCGCAGACTTCAGCGAGCTCGCCCGCCTGCTTGAGGTGCCGGACCGGTAAAGCCGACCGCTGACGGCCGCCATCTCCGGGTACGAGGAACCGCTCCCGCCCCGGAACCGGTCAGCGGGCGGCCTTCTCCGCGCAGCTGGCGCATTCGCCACCGATCGACAGGTGGCTGAGATCGACCGCGAACCCCCTGCCGCGCCGCAGCGCATCCACGATGACGACCGCTTCGTCGGCCGGGATCTCCCACGTGGTCCCGCAGGACCTGCAGTGCAGGTGGCCGTGCGACACGCCGGGCTGGACGTGGAACTCCTCGCGGCCGTCGGCGCCGTGGCTGTGCCGGATCAGGCCGAGGTTCTCGAGGACGTCGAGGGTTCGGTAGACGGTCGAGGGGATCGTCGTGGGATCAACGGCACGACAGCGCTCGATGAGCTCTGCTCCGGTGACGTGCCCGTTGGTTCGAGACAGCACCTCGATGAGGGTGCGTCGCTGCGGTGTCCAGCGCAGCCCGCTGGCCCGCAATCGCGCGCGCACGTCCGACCAGTCTGCGGGGCGCGTCGGGACATATGAACCGGATGAGGCCATCGCGCGAAGTATACGTTGATGAACGCGCGACGCAGCAGATGCGAGTCGTTGCAATATCGACGCACCTCCACTAGGCTGGGACGCTCCCAGCGAGGACCCCGCCCATGATTCCCGCCCTCATCATCCCGGCAACCAGCGCTCCGGTCGCGGTGGGCCTCGGCGTGCTGCTGACGGGCTTCTTCCTCGGCATCCGGCATGGCATCGACTGGGACCACATCGCGGCCATCACCGACATCACGAGCACGACGGCGGCGGCGGGTCTCGCCGAGGCCGCCCACGAGGGCCAGCACCTGGTCACCGCCGGCCATAGCCACCGTCATGGCGGCGAGCTCGAGCTGCGAGCTCACGACTCGGGTCCTGGAGCCGCCACGCTCGCCCCCGACCTGGCCGCCCGGCCCGCGCTTGGACGCACCCGGTTCGTGACCGAGCAGTCGCGTGCGATCCGGCTTGGCACGCTGTACGCCCTGGGTCATGCCTTCGTGGTCGTCGCCCTCGGCCTGGTCGCCCTGGCGTTCGGGGCGCTCCTGCCCGAGTGGCTGGATCCGATCATGGGCCGGATCGTGGGGTTCACCCTCGTCGCCCTGGGTCTCTGGGTCATCTACTCCATCTATCGCTACGCACGAGCGGGCGAGTCGTTCCGCCTGCGGAGCCGGTGGATGCTGGTCTTCGACGGCATCCGCTATGGATGGCGCCGGTTCCAGGCCCGGCTGCACGGCCACGAGCATGTCGAACCACTCGAGATGAGCTCGTACGGTCCGCGCACCGCCTTCGGCGTGGGAATGATCCATGGGATCGGCGCCGAGACGGGCAGCCAGGTCCTGTTGATCGCCGCGGTCGGCGGCGCCTCGAGCGCGGGGCTCGGCGTGCCGATGCTGGCCGCCTTCGTGGTCGGACTGCTGGTCTCGAACTTCGCGATCGTCGTGATCAGCTCGGTCGGCTTCGTCTCGAGCCAGGCGCGGGAACGTGTCTACGTCGCGTTCGGCGGGGTGGCCGGAGTCTTCAGCCTGGTCGTCGGCGCGGTCTTCCTGCTCGGACTGAGCGGCGGGCTGCCCGACCTGGGCCACGCCCTGCCGTTCTAGGACCGTCCTCCGTCGTCAGGATCGCACGGCGGCCGGGGCGCCCGCCGTCGGCAGGCGCCGGGCCGGGCGGAGGAACAACGTCAGGACGATCGCGATGTAGGCGACCCAGGCCACGAACGTGGTGAGCTCCGGGGTGGCCGTGTAGCCGAACACCACGTGCAGGAACTGTCCGAGGACGTTCCCACCCTCGGGCTCGTGCGGAAGGACGCCGCTCAGGTCGAACAGCGTCTGGTTGCCGACGGTGACCACGGAGATCTCGATCAGTTCGTGGGCCGCCTTGGCGACCAGGCCGCCGGCGATGAAGACCAGGCCGATGCCCGTCCAGCGAAAGAACGTGGCGAGATGGATCCGGCGCGAACCCTGGTAGAAGCCGACGCCGAGGAGGGCTGCCACGGCCAGCCCGGCGATCGCGCCGACGACGACGGATGGGGCGCCCTGATCGGCCGACGCCGCCTGGCCGACGAGGAAGAGCGACGTCTCGATCCCCTCTCGGAGGACGGCCACGAACGCGAGCACGGCCATGGCCGTCACCGAGCCCTCCCGCAGTGCCCGATCGACCGCCGCCTGCAGCTCGCTCCTGACGCTGGCCGCCTGCCGTCGCATCCAGAAGAGCATCCAGGTCACCACGCTGGCGGCCAGCAGGAGCGTCGCGGCTTCGAACAGCTGCTCGTATGGCTCCCGGAAGCTGCCGACCGTGACGTACAGCCCGACGCCGAGGAATGCACTCAGCACGCCGGCCAGGCCGGCACCAAGGAACACCCGGGGGAACTGGCGGCGATGGCCCGTCCGCGCAAGGTAGGCGCAGATGATGCTGATGATCAGCGCGGCCTCGACACCCTCACGCAGGCCGGTCAGTGCGCCGCTCGAGAAGCCTCCAAGGTCCATGCCGGTGCAGTCTCCAAGGTGTCGGGACGATCTCGCAAGGGCGCATGCTGCACGAATGCAAGGCAGCTTGTCACGGGCAATGTAGCGAGGGTGCGGTCATCGGTCAAGCGTCGCCGGATCGACTCCGCGGCTGACCGGCGAAGGGCCGGTCAGGGCTGGATCGGGGGACCGTACCAGACACTGGCGGCGATGATGATGTAGAGGCCCAGCAGGGCCAGGCCCTCGAGCCAGTTGCTCTCGCCGTCGAACACGATGACGGCGGCCAGGACCGCCGCCAGCACCACTGCGCCGAGCAGGAGTGGCGTCAACACGAGCGTCAGAGCACCGCCGCCCACGACCAGCGAGATGAGGACCAGGGCGGGCGTGAGGGCGATCGCGACCTGGAGGCTGCTGTTGAGGATGAGGCTCGTCGCCAGGTCGGTCTTGTTGGCGGCCGCGGCCTGGATGCCGACCACGTTCTCGACGGCGTTGCCGGCGATGGCCACGACCACCAGGCCGACGAACGCCTCGGACAGCCCGAGACTCGCCATGGTCGGCTTGAGCGCCTCGACGAACAGGTCGGAGGACAGGGCCGCGCCGACACCGCCTGCGACGAGCACGCCGATTGCCAGTGCCAGCGGCCATGCGGGCGTCTTGGTCTCCTGCAGCTCGGCGTGGGCGCCGGGTCCACCGCCGAGCGAGAACGGGACCGACGCCGCGAAGACCACGAGCAGCACGATCGACACGATCACGCTGAGGTCCACCTGGTGTCCCGCGTCGGGTTCGCCGGGTGCGGTCGCGAGTGTCGGGATGGCCAGCGCAGCCACGGCCAGCAGGAGCAGCGTCGCCATCGTCCGGACCGACGGCGCATGGAACCGCTGCGTCCCGTGACGCAGGCCACCCACCAGGAAGGCGAGACCCAGCACGAGCAGGGTGTTGGCCAGGATGGAGCCGATCAGCGCCGTCTGGACGACGACCACCAGCCCGGCCTGGAGGGCGAAGATCGAGATGAACAGCTCGGGCAGGTTGCCGAGGGCGGACTGCAGGATGCCGGTCGCGCCGGGTCCGAAGCGGTGGCCGAGCTGGTCGGTCCCCTGCCCGAT
>JBGPVC010000120.1:0-8701 GCA_041491485.1 Candidatus Limnocylindria bacterium | reverse complement strand
GCCGGCGGCTCGTTGGATGACCCCGGGGTCGTCGCCGAGCCGTGCGCCTGGCGATGCCACTCCTCGAAGCTCGGGCCGAACCGCTCGATCCACGGGTTGCGCTCGTAGCGGGCGTCCCAGCCGCGGCCGTGATGGCCGGGTCCGCTCCAGCCGCCGGGTCCCCAGCCCCGCCGTCCGCCCCAGAAGATGGCGCGAATCAGGCCGAAGATGATGAACAGGAAGAACAGACCGAACAGGAGGCCGAAGATCGAGAACCCCCAGCCGAAGGGATGCCAGCCGTAGCCGTAGCCATACCCGTATGGGGGTACGACGACCGGGGCGACCTGGGTCCCGTTGCCGACGGCGGTGGTGACCGCGGTGTGAACGCCCGCGTCGTAGGCGGCGTTCACGAGCAGTCCGCCTCCGATCGCCAGCACGGCGACGAGCAGGATGGCGGGAATGATGCGACGCATGGATTGCGCTCCTTCAGAATCGTGTGGATCCATCCGCGGATCCGATCTGCCTCGAATCCTGGAATCCGCTTGTGGAGCGCATGTGGAGGTGGGGTGGGGCAGGCGTCGAGATCCTGCCGTCCGCCCTTGCATATCGGATCGGCTCTCCCCGCGGTACGCTCATCCCGGGATGGAAGGGACCAGCGCGGCTCAATCGCCAGTTTCCGGCGGGTCAGGCTCCGGGGCCCCGTCTGTGCGCGTGCGACTGCTGGGCGGGTTCGACGTCGAGGTCGATGGACGCCTCGTTCCGAGCTCGGCCTGGCGGCTGCGCAAGGCGAGTGAGCTCATCAGGGTTCTGTGCCTCGCGACGGGCCACCGTCTCCACCGTGAACAGCTCATTGAGCAGCTGTGGCCGGACCGCCCGCTCGACGCTGCCCTGAACAACCTTCACCAGGCCATTTACGTCGCGCGTTCCGCCCTTGGTTCGAAGGAGGACGCCGCCCAGGGCATCCTGGTCCTTCGTGACGGATTCCTCAGCCTGTGCCCAGAGGGCGATCTTTGGATCGATGCCGAGACGTTCGAGAAGGCGGTCCGGGGGGCGGGCAGTGATTCCACGTTGGCGAGCCTGCTCAAGGCTCGCGAGCTGTACCGCGGCGAACCGCTGCCGGACGATCGATACGCCGACTGGGCGGTCGGGCCCCGAGAGACGCTCGCCCAGGATTACCTCTCGTTGCTGACCAGGATCGCCGAGCTGGAGGAACGCGATGGTCGCAGCGACGCTGCGATCGACTCCCTGCGCGAGGTGCTCGAGCTCGAGCCGTCCGACGAGTCCGCCCATCGGAGCCTGATGCGCCTCTATGCCCTCGGGAACCGACGGCAACTGGCGCTCCGCCAATTCGAATGGCTGCGGACGATCCTGGCGCGCGAGCTGGAAGTCGAGCCATCTCGCGAGAGCCTGGAGCTCTATCACGACATCCTCGAAGGTCGCTTCGACTCGCGGGCCGGCACTGGGGCAGACCCCAGTTCCGGCGCGGAATCCAAGCTGGCAGCCATCGACTTCGGCGCGCCGGCCGCGGCGCCTGGACGCAGGGATCCGGCTGCGCGCCGAACGGAGAGTCGCCACTCGCACAACTTGCCGATCCAACTCAGCAGCTTCATCGGACGCGAGCGCGAGGTTCGGCAGATCGTGCAACTGCTCGAGGGTGCGAAGGCGCTGACCCTGACCGGGCCCGGGGGAACCGGCAAGACGCGCCTTGGGATCGAGGCCGCGGCGACCCTGATCGGATCACGGCGAGACGGCGTCTGGCTCGTCGAGCTCGCCGCCGTCAGCGAACCGGCTCTCGTCATCCAGGCGATCGCCGATGTATTCGACGTTCGTGAGCAGCAGGCCGAGTCGCACCTCGATCTGGTCATCGACTACCTCGCCGGCAGGCAGGTTCTGCTCGTCCTCGACAATTGCGAGCATCTCGTCGATGCCTGCGCGACGGTTGCGCAGGCGATGTTGAGCGCATGCCCCGATCTGAAGATCGTTGCGACGAGCCGGCAACCGCTCCGGATCCCGGGCGAGGTCGTCTTTCGAGTCCCCTCCCTGCCGGTTCCGGACCCGGTCTCGGTGCCGGCACCGGAGCTTCTCGAGTCGATCGATTCCGTCCGCCTGTTCGTCGAGCGAGCCCAGGCCGTCGTCCCGACGTTTGCATTGACGTCGGACAATGCCGCGGTGGTCGCCCGCCTGTGCCACCACCTCGACGGCCTGCCGTTGGCAATCGAGCTCGCCGCGTCCCGCGTGGCGTCCCTCCCGGTGACCGCGATCCTGGATCGCCTGGACGATCGCTTCTCCCTGCTCGTTGGCGGCAGCCGAACCGCACTATCGCGACAACAGACGCTGAAGGCCACGCTCGATTGGAGCTACAACCTGCTGACGGAGCCGCAACGGCGGATGCTCCGGCTGCTGGCCGCGTTCGTCGGTGGGGCGCCGCTCGACGGCGTGGAGTTCGTCTGTGCGGCAGCGTCGGTCGACGCAGGGGACGCGGTTGGCCTCCTCGGCGATCTCGTCGATCAATCCCTCGTCGCGCTCGATGTTGCCGCCAGCGAGCCCCGCTATCACCTGCTCGAAACCGTCCGGGAGTACGGGCACGAGAGGCTGGTTGAGCTGGGCGAGAGCAACGCGATCGAGGCGGCACACGCGAGCTGGGCACTGGACATCGCCGATCTGGCGCAGGCCGCGTTCCCGGAACCCAGCTGGCAGGTGTCGCTGGGTCGGTTGGACGTCGAACACGACAACGTTCGGGCCGCGCTCGATCGGAGCCTGTCGGCGGACCCGGATCGCGCCCTCGCGCTCGCTGCCGGGCTATGGGAATTCTGGTTGTGGCACGGGTACCTCGCCGAGGGACGACGATGGCTGGGGCGAGCGCTGGAGCGCTCGACTGCGCCGAGTCCCGCGCGTGGCCGGGCGCTGGTGGGGCTCGCGGCGCTCATCATCCGATCTGGCGAAACCGGGCTCGGGGCTCGGCGAGCGCAGGACGCGCTCGCCACCTACCGCACGTTGAGCGACGATCGAGGAGCTTGTCGCGCCATGCAGCTCCTCGCCACCGCGGCCTGGTCGGAAGACGACCTCGGCAGTGCCGAGCGCCACTACCGGCAGAGCCTCGAGCTCGCGCGCGCGACGGGCTATCTGCCAGGACAGGCGGCCGCCCTGTACGGATTGGCGGTCGTCCACTGGTACAGCGGCGAGCGACGGTCGGCGGCGGTGCTGATCAACGAGAGCCTTGATCTATTCCTCGCCGCGGACAATGCCGAACTCGCGCCGACGATGCTCGACATCGGCGAGATCCTCGTCCCGCAACCAGAGACGGGGTCAGTCAGGATGACCTTCCAGGAGACGTTCGTCCCATTTCAGGGTGTCGCCTGCGGGGTGGCGGTCGGCTACGCGCTGGCCAACCGCGGGATGATTTCCCGTCTGGCCGGGGATCTCGACGGAGCTCGACGCGACATGAGCGACGCGCTCGATCGATTCCGAGCCATCGGCGATGAACGGGCCATCGCTCACGCGCTGGGCAGACTGGGGAACCTCGCCACGGCCTCCGGTGAGTACGCGCGGGCCCGGGAGCTCCTCGAGGAATGCCTGGAGATTCGACGGCGGATCGGCGATTCGAGAGGAACGGGCCTGGCCCAGGGCAATTTGGGCAACCTGGCAATGGTCGAAGGCGATCTGGCGCGCGCCCGGAGTCTGCTCGACGAGAGCGCAGCCGCCTTCCGGCGACGGGGCGACATGTGGGGCTACAGTTCGGCGCTCGGCAACCTCGCGAGCCTGGCGATCACGACGGGCGACATCGGCAAGGCGCGACAGTGGCTCGAGGAAAGCCTGGTGGCCATCCAGATCACCGGCCGCGACCGGTGGACGGCCTGGGCGCTCGTTCAGCTGGCCGCGGTGACGCGGCTCGACGGCGATCCGGAGCGCGCCACGAGCCTTTCGAACAAAGCGCTCGAGATCTTCCGACGGCTGGGCGATCGGCAGGGCGAGGCGGAGTGTCTGGCCCTTGGCGCGGCCGGTGTCGGGCGGACTCGCCGGGCCAGTGGACGCCGACCGCCGACCGAGTCTCGTCGACCGTTGCGCTAGGGGGCGGCCACGCCCGAGATTCGGCCGCGGTTACGCGCGAATTAAGACGTGGCTACGCCCGAATTAAGCCGGGGCCCCGATGGTCCGCCCAACGACGCCGCTCGGCGTTGCAGGATGACGGAACAGGAGGGTGTGGAGATGGGACTCCGGCGACTGGCTCGAGCGACCACCCTGGGAGCGATCGCGACGGTCCTGATGACGGCAACGGCCGTGGCCGGGCCACCTCGGGTCGAGGACGGGTACTACAACGGGCAGACTGTCCAATTCATCCAACCGGCGGTCTTCAGCGCCAAACCAAACGGGGGCACATTCGCGTGCTTCGGCCTGGGGCCCGATCTCACGCGGACTTCCCGTTCAGCCGTCACGCCGACGCTGTTCGTCATCCTCAACGACTTCGCGACGCAGGATCATTGCGACGGCGACGCCACCGCGCTTCGCCACGATCATGTGCTGTCGACGGAACCTGGCCAGGCCGACTACACCGGCTCCTGGAAGCTCGTCCTCGCCGTCCCCGGACCGTCGTTCGATCCATCCGACATGCCAATCACGAGCGTTGCCGAAGTGCAAGCCGGTGTGGCTTCCGGAGAGCTGGTCCTCGTGGACCCGGGTGTCACGATGATCGCCCCAGTGGTGGGCGGACCATCCTGACCGGTCACAAGTGGCGATGAATGCCAGGCCCGGACGGGCCCGCTGACCAGTACCGAAACAGAAGGAGAAACCATGGGAACGATCCTGGGTGAAGGCACGATTCAAGAGCTACGCGAGGCCATCAGGGGTGAGGTCATCACGCCCTCCGACGCGGGTTACGACGATGCGCGAGCCGTCTGGAACGGGATGATCGACAAGCGCCCAGCACTCGTCGTCCGATGTTCGGGCGTTGCGGACGTGCTCGCGGCCGTCCAGTTCGCGCGCAGCCAGGATCTCGAGCTTGCCATCCGTGGCGGTGGTCACAGCCTGCCGGGGTTCTCCACCTCGGACGGGGGCATCGTGGTGGACCTGTCCCCGATGAAGGGGATCCGGGTGGATCCGGACGGGATGCGCGTGGTCGCTGAGGCGGGCGTGACCTGGAAGGAGCTCGATCACGAGACCCAAGCCTTCGGGCTGGCCGTGACCGGGGGCCTCATCTCATCGACCGGGATTGGCGGGTTCGCGCTCGGCGGCGGCATTGGCTGGCTCATGCGCAAGCACGGCCTGACCTGCGACAACCTGCTCGCCGCGGACGTCATCACGGCCGATGGCCGGCTCGTCCGCGCATCCGAAGCCGAGAACAGCGAGCTGTATTGGGGTCTACGGGGCGGCGGTGGCAACTTCGGTGTCGTGACGGCGTTCGAATTTCGCCTCCATCGGGTCGGACCGACGATCCTGGCGGGACCGATCTTCTTCCCCGGCGACCAGGCGACCCAGATCCTGCGCGGCTTTCGCGCCTACACGGCCAACCTTCCGGATGAGATGACAACGCTCGTCAATCTCACGACGGCGCCACCGGTCCCGTTCCTCCCGGCCGACGTGCACGGCAAGAAGGTCGTCGCGGTCGTCGGGGTGTACGCCGGTCCGCCCGACGCCGGAAGAGACCTCGCCGCGGGGCTACGTGGCCTGGGGACGCCCGTCGCCGACCTCCTTGGCCCGATGCCGTACACGACGCTGCAGTCGCTCCTGGACCCGCTCTTCGGCCCGGGGGCGCGCAACCACTTCAAATCGGGCTACCTGGACGCCCTGTCTGACGACGCAATCGATACGCTCGTCAGCTTCCACGGACCCTCGATTTCGCCGACCTCGGAGATCCATGTCCACCACCTCGGTGGTGCGGTGGCACGCGTCCCCGACGATGCCACGGCATTCGGTCAGCGCGGTGCGCCATATCTGCTGAACGTTGTCGCCCGCTGGACCGACCCATCGACCGACGCTGCCCAGGTCGCCTGGGCGAGGGATCTCTACGCGGCGGTTGAGCCGTTCAGCACCGGCGGAACCTACGTGAACTTCATGAGCACGGGGGACGATCGAATCGTGGCGGCGTACGGCGCGGCCAAGTACGAGCGCCTGGCCCGTTTGAAGGAAGCCTGGGATCCGACAAATGTCTTCCGACTCAATCAGAACATCCGACCACGGGTGTCGCTCCCGACGTAGCTCGGCAGCGAGCGGCAGGGCGCGCCGGTCCGCAGGGGCCGGCGCGTTCCATTCAGGCCGGCCTCGCGACGTACCATCGCTGCCATGACCGTGGCACCTCGTTCGCTGGTGGCGGCGATCGACCAGGGAACGACGAGCAGCCGCTGCATCCTGTTCGATCACCAGGGGCAACCGGTCGCCAGCCACCAGCTCGAGCACGCCCAGATCACGCCTCGACCGGGCTGGGTCGAGCACGACGCCGACGAGATCCTCGAGCGCGTTCGGACGTGCGTGCGGGTTGCGCTGCGCGACGTGGGCGCCGATTCTCGAGCGCTCGCCGCGGTCGGGATCAGCAACCAGCGCGAGACGACCGTCGTCTGGACGCGCCGAACCGGCCGTCCGATCGCCAACGCCATCGTCTGGCAGGACACGCGGACGGCCGATGCCTGTGCTCAATTGGCGGCCGACGGCGGGGCCGATCGCTTCCGGGCACAGACCGGCCTCCCGATCTCGACCTATTCGTCGGCGCTCAAGCTGGCCTCGATCCTCGATGCCGGAGAACCCAACGAGGCCCACGAGCGGCGAGCTGCCGCCGAACGGGGCGACCTCCTCTTCGGCACGATCGACAGCTGGCTGATCTGGCACCTGACCGGTGCGACCAAGGGCGGCGTCCACGTGACCGACGTCACCAACGCCTCGCGCACGATGCTCATGAACCTCCGAACGCTGGCCTGGGATCCGGAGCTGCTGGAGGCGATCCGCATCCCGGCGACCATGCTCCCGGAGATCCGCTCGTCGTCCGAGGTCTACGGGCAGGGGGTGGGGGACCTGGCCGGCGTCCCGATCGCCGGCGACCTGGGCGACCAGCACGCGGCGCTCTTCGGCCAGACCTGCTTCGAGTCAGGGCAACTCAAGTGCACGTACGGGACCGGCTGCTTCATGTTGATGCACACCGGCGAACATCCGGTCGCATCCACCCACGGCCTGATCACGACCGTCGCCGCGCGACTGGGTGACGGCCCGGCGACCTATGCGCTGGAGGGTTCGGTCGCCGTCGCTGGCTCGTTGATCGGCTGGCTCCGCGACAACCTCGGGATCATCGGCGACGCGTCCGAGGTCGAGAAGCTCGCCCGCTCGGTCCCCGACAGCGGCGACGTCGTGTTCGTGCCCGCGTTCTCCGGCCTGTTCGCCCCGCACTGGCGGAGCGACGCCCGTGGCGTGATCGCCGGCCTGACCGCGTACGCCTCGCGCGGCAACATCGCCCGGGCGGCACTCGAATCGACCGCCTACCAGGTCTACGACCTCGGCGAGGCGATGGCGGCGGATCTCGGGGCGGCACTGCCCGGAGAGCTGCGCGTGGACGGCGGGATGATCCGGAACGAGCTCCTGATGCAGTTCCAGGCCGACATCCTCGGCCGGCCCGTCGTGGCCGCCCCGATCACCGAGATCACGGCGCTCGGCGCCGCCTATGCCGCCGGTCTCGCGGTCGGCTTCTGGAGCGGCCTCGGCGAGCTCCGCTCGATGGATCGAGCCGGTCGTCGCTGGGAGCCGTCGATGGCGCAGTCGGCTCGGGAGGCCGGCATCGCGCGCTGGCACCGCGGTGTCGAACGATCGCTCGGCTGGGTCGAGCCAGGCTCGTAGGACCGCCGAGTCAGGCGAGGAGCGCCGCCACGATGGCGTCGACGTGGGCCTTCTGTGGCACCACGATCAGCGTGTTGACCATGCCGAACATCCCGTCCGCTCCTTCCACGTGCGGCAGGATGTGGCAGTGGAACGCCCACACGCCCGGGCGATCGGCCACGATGTTGACGTCGTAGCGCTCGCCAGGGTTGACACCGAGCGTGTCGCAATGGAACGCGGCGCCCCCGAGCGGGTAGCCGTCGCGGGCAACGACCTTCATCTTGTACCCGTGGCTGTGCCACGGATGCATCATGATTCCCTCGTTCATGAACCGGACGCGGACGGTCTCGCCGACGGCGGCCAGCACCGGGACGACGGCCGGGAAGCCGTGGCCGTTGATCGTGAACCCGCCGAGCTCGTCGTTCGAGATCCAGATGTAGTCCCGGTCCACCTTGTCGTCGGCGGTCGGGTTCTTCGGATCGACGATGAACGCGCCGAGGAGGCCGCGTCCCACCTGGTCGGTCGCGTTGTGGTGGGAGTGGTACATCAGCGAGCCTGGGCGATTGGCCGTGAACTCGTAGGTGTACGTCTCGCCGGGCGCGAATGGTTTCTGGGTGACGAACGGGACACCGTCCTGGAAGAAGTCGTCGAATTCCACGCCATGGAAGTGGACCCCGGTCGTCTCCTTCAGGTTGTTCGTGAAGATCGCCCGGACCTTGTCGCCCTGGTTGACGCGGATCGTGGGACCCGGCCACTGCTGGCCGTAGCCGAGCGCCGGCACCGGCGGCTTGAGCTCGTCGATGCGCTGCTCGATCTCGTCGATCGACAGGCGGAAGACCTTGACGTTGCCGTCGAGCTCAGGCTTGAGCGGCTTGATCGCGTCGTTGAGGACGAGTTGCGGGACCTGGGCGAAGGCTGGCTTCAGGCTGAG
>JBGPVC010000119.1:0-8842 GCA_041491485.1 Candidatus Limnocylindria bacterium | reverse complement strand
GACGACGAGGCCACCCGGCTCCGACGCGACCGCACCGGCTTCGTCTTCCAGTCGTTCAACCTGATCCCGCTGCTGGATGTGGTCGAGAACATCGCGCTTCCGTTCACGATTGCCGGGGGCGACCCGAGCCGAGGCGAGCTGGCCGATCGGATTCGCGACGTCATCGAGCTGGTTGACCTGGTCGGCAAGGAGCATCACAAGCCCGACCAGCTGTCGGCCGGGGAGCAGCAGCGCGTCGCCGTCGCGCGCGCCCTCGTCACGCGTCCGGCCCTTCTGTTCGCCGACGAGCCGACCGGCAACCTCGACTACACGACTGGCGCCGAGATCCTCGATGCGCTCAAGCGATCCTGTGTCGAGCGAGGTCAGACGATCGTGCTGGTCACGCATGACGCCAAGGCCGCGGCATACGCCGATCGCGTCCTGGTCGTCGGTGACGGGCAGATCCGCGAGACCATCGAGCTCGGCCGGCGCGACACGCACGAAGCCACACCGCTGATCGCCCGGCTCGCCCAGCTCGGGCTCTAGAGACGCGCACGTGTCCCTGACCGGGCTCGCCTGGCGCAGCCTCCGCGCCCGGCCGCTGCGTTCGCTGCTGAGCGGACTCGGCGTGGCCCTCGGCGTGGCGGTCCTGTTCGCCGGCCTGGCCACAAACGCCGGTATCGAATCCTCCGTCAACAGCACCGTCCGCGACCTGGTCGGGCGGGCTGACCTCCGGGTGGCCGCGTTCGGCGAGCGCGGCCTGACGCCGGAGACGGTGCAGGCGATCAAGGAGACCCCGGGCATCGAGGTGATCGCCCCGGCCCTCCAGCGGCGAACGTATCTCGGGCCGGACATCGAGGCCGGCCAGGCGCTGCCGCCGCCGGTCACCGTCCTCGGCATCGATCCGGCCGCCGAGCCGCAGCTCCACGACCTGCACCTCATCGCCGGTTCGATGCTCCGCGAGCCGACCGAGCCCAGCGCCCTGATCTCCGAGCAGCTGGCCAGCGACGACGGCCTCGCGGTCGGGGCCCCGATCACCATGCAGGGGACCGGGGACCGGGTGACCTACCGGATCATCGGGATCCTGGCTGGCGAGGGACCGCTCAACGGCGCGTTCGGGCGGATCGTGGTCGTCCCGCTTCAGACCGCCCAGGCCGTGTTCGGGGACGCCTCCGTGACGCGCGTGGACATCGGCGTCGCGGCCGGCACCGACGTCGGAGCCGTCTCGGATGCGCTCGTCTCGCGGCTCCTGACCCAGCCGTACGTGCTGTCGACGCCGCAGGACATCGCCGCTTCGCTGCGCAGCTCGACGGCCGACTTCCAGGCCACGACGGCGCTGATCGCAGCGATCGCCCTGTTCGCGGGCGCGTTCCTGATCTTCAACACGCTATCGATGACGGTCGTGGAGCAGGTGCGCGAGGTCGGCCTCCTTCGCTCGGCCGGAGCGACCCGGCGCCAGGTGACGCGGTTCATGCTCAGCCAGGCGCTGGTCCTGGGCCTGTTCGGCTCGCTGCTCGGGGTGGGACTCGGGGCATTGCTCGCCGCGGGGATGGTCGTGTACGTGCGCACGATCGGATCGGTCACCTTGCAGCGTCCGGCGATCCCACCCGATGCGGCGCTGATCGCCCTCCTCGTCGGGATCGGCGTGACGCTCGCCGCGGCGCTCGAGCCGGCCCGCCGAGCCGGCCGGATCCAGCCCGTGGAGGCGCTCAAGGCGCGACTCGACCTGCCATCCGCAAGGCGTGCCCGGCTTCGATGGCTGGCCGGCGTGTTCGTGATCATCACGGTCGTTGGGCTGATCGCCGCGCCACGCGGCGCCGGCGTCGTCCAGGCGCTGGTCGTCTACGCGGTCCTGCTCGTCGGCACGCTGTGCATTCCGCTCATCCTGCCTGCCGTTGCACGGCTCGCCGGCGTCCCGTTCCGGCTGGTCCTCCGCTTCGAAGAGCGGCTGGCTCGGAGCGCGGTCGTTCGCGACCCGAGCCGATCGACGCTGACGCTGGGCGCGTTGACCATCGGCCTGGCCATGATCGTGGCGCTCGGAGGGGTCGGGCAGCACGCGCGGGCAGCCGCCGGTGCCTGGATCGCCGATGTCGTCCCGGGCGAGCTGATCCTGTCGTCGATCCGCCCGGTCGCCGCCGACGAAGGCGTCGAAGCCGACATCCAGGCCGCGGTGCCGGGCATCGCCCGGATCAGCCCGATTGCCACCTTCGACGTCGCGCTCCAGGGTGCGCGTGCGGATGCGGCGGCCGTGGTCGGCGCGGACCTCGCCGCCGACGGTCGACTCCGGTTCACGGCCGGCGACCGCGGATCCGCGCTCGCCGCGATTGACGCCGGTGGAGCGACGATCGTGCCGGCGGGGCTGGCCGACCATCTCGGGCTCGCCGTCGGGCAGACCCTCACGGTGCCCACCGACAGCGGCACGCCGCTCGATCTCAAGGTCGTCGGCATCGTCGAGCGGTCGATCCCGGGATCCGGTGGCGAGGCGATGCTGGTCGGCTGGAAGGACGCGACCAGCCTGGGTGTCGCGGGCGCCGATGCGTTCGCGATCCGGTTCGCCGCCGACGCGCCCGCGTCGGCACGCGACGACCTGCGGGCGGTCGCCAGCACCTACGCGCTCGACTACGTCACGCTCGACCGGATCAAGGGCGCCATCGACGACGCCCTCGGGCGGATCTTCGGGCTATTCGATGCCCTGGCCGCGGTCGCGGTCCTGATCGCTGCGCTCGGGATCGTCAACACGCTGACCATGAACGTCATCGAGCGCGTTCGCGAGATCGGGATCCTGCGCGCCGCCGGGATGACCCGTCGACAGGTCTGGCGCTCGGTGGTCGTCGAAGCCGGGATCCTGGGCCTGGCGGGTGCGGTGTTGGGCGCGATCCTGGGCTTGATCGTCGGCGGCCTGATGGTGGTCCTGGCGGGTGGCCGGCTCGACGTGGCCACCGGAATCCCGTGGCAGGTCGTTGGGCTCAGCCTGCTCCTGGGCGTCGCGGTGGCCATGCTCGCGGCGGCCTACCCAGCACGCCTGGCCAGCCGACTGCCCATCGTCCGGGCGGTCCAGTACGAGTGACCGGATGCTAGACTCGGCGCGGTAGGTCACCGTCCAGGTGGCCCTCGCAACGGAGTCCGGATGACGCTCGCTCTCCCGAGGCTCGACCGCACGACGGCCGAGGAACGTGGTCTCACGATCGCCGATTTCCTCGTCCCCATTCGCGTCGGCGAGCGGCTGAACGCGCGGGTGCGCGACGTGGCCCTCGTCATCGCCGGGGCCCTGCTCGTCTACCTGTCGGCCCGCGTCTCGTTCCCCGTTCCGGGCTCGCCGGTACCGATCACGGGACAGACGTTCGGTGTGCTGCTGGTCGGCGGCGCGCTCGGCTTCAGGCGCGGCCTGATCGCGGTCGGGCTGTACGTGCTCCTTGGCGTCGTCGGGTTGCCGTTCTTCGCCGAGGGCAAGGGCGGGCTGGCGGTCGTGTGGGGTGCCACCGGCGGCTATCTCGTCGGGTTTGCGATCGCCGGGGCGCTCGTCGGCCGGCTGGCCGAGCTCGGTTGGGACCGGCGGCTCGGCGGTGCGCTCGGGGCGATGCTGCTGGGCAACATCGTGATCTACGTCGTCGGGTTGCCGTGGCTCAAGGTCGTGACCGGGATGTCCGTGCAGGACACGGTCGCCAACGGCCTGACACCGTTCCTGTTCGGCGACGCACTCAAGCTGGTGCTTGCGGCCGTTCTGTTCCCGGCAGCATGGTGGATCGTGGGCCGCAGACCCGACGACCGCTAGGTCGCAGACGCTCGACGGTCCAGGCCGGCGTTGCCGGCTTCGCTCGGTCGCTCACGCACTTCCTCAGTACGTGGTGTTTTCGACCGCCTCGACGATTCGCGCCCGGGGCGTACCTGCCAGCGCGGCCTGGGCTGTGGGCGATTGCCATAGCCGGTGCAGCGCATCGAGAAAGGCATCGGCCTTCAGCCGATCGTCGAATTCGAGGTCGACGGCGACGTAGGCGGGGTCGTCCACCGGGCGAAGGATTCGATAGCGGCGAACGCCGCCGGCCTCACGCTGGACCGGATCGCGGTCGAATGCCGCCTTCCACGAGTCAAAGTCCTTGACCGGATGCTCGAGCTGAATGAGGACCGTCACGGCCAGGCTCCCTTCCATCCTGCATGTTGGATACAGCATCACTGTAGTGAATACTGGAGTACCGTACGTTCCGTGTCAACTCGACCCGCCAGTCGCCGGTCGTACCGGTCGCCCCGTCGGAGGCAGCAGGCGGATGCGACGCGGTCCGCGATCCTGGACGCGGCTCGGGCCGCCTTCATCGAGCGCGGCTATGGCGGATCGTCGATCGCCGGCATCGCCGGCCGCGCGGGAGTCTCGCCGGAGACGGTCTACGCCACGTTCGGGACGAAGCGGGCGATCCTGGCCGCGCTCGTCGACGTATCGATTGCCGGCGACGACGAGCCGATCGAGATCTCCGAGCGCGACTGGGTGCGCGAGCTCCGGAATGAGCCTGATCGGCGGCGGCGCGTCGAGATCCTCGCCAGCAACGGCCGCTCGATCCTCGAGCGGCGCGCGCCGATCGACGAGGTGGTGCACGGAGCCGCCGCAGCCGACCCGGAGATCCGCTCCTTGCTCGAGGCTGGCCGATCGGCCCGCCATGCGGGCCAGCGCGAGCTGCTCGGCATCGTGGCGGGTGCCCGGGGATTCCGAACGGGACTAACGCTGGACGACGCCGCAGACACGCTGTTTGCCCTCGGGAGCCCCGAGGTTTACCGGTTGCTGACCGTCGCCCGGGGTTGGTCGGCAAGACGGTTCGAGGCCTGGTACGCCGACGCGATCATGTCGCTCCTCTCGGATGGGCAGGCGACCTGACGGGAGCCTGCAAGCAGCAGCGTCGAGGGCGACCGACCACCGATCGCGCCGGGTGAATGTCACGTCGTCGACGTTGGCGTCGTGTCGAGCGCGGTCTTGAGGCTTCGATACGAATCCCGCAGGAGCCTGGCGACGTCGGGCCAGTACGCCGCGCCGGCGCCGCGCGGCCCGTCGGGATCGTCGGTGGCGCCGCGGTCACGGACTTCGGCGGCCTCGCCGCGCAGTCGCCCGGCTTCCGCGACCGCCTGGCGGGGCACGTCGTACAGGCTCGCGTACAGGTCGGTGATCGACTCGCCGGCCGCCTGACCGGCCGAGAGCCCGATCTCGCGGCGGACCACCCACCAGCGAAGCTCGTGGCGGGCGACGGCATCGACGTCGACGTGCGCCGGGAGATTCATCGCTCGATAGGCGCGGCCGATGTCAGGCGCGAACCGGTCGTAGTCGCCCGTCGAGCGGGCGAAGCCGGCGGCGGCACGGGTCAGCAGCAACGAGACCCAGATGGCTCTCGGCCACGACAGATCGGCCTGCTCGCGGATGGCCTGGACCAGCAGGACGAGCAGGCGAGCCGGCTGGCGACGGTAGTAGGCCTTCCACATCCGGGTCTCGAGCCTCGCCAGCTCGTCTGGGTCGAAGTCCCTGCCCCAGTGCGCCGCTGAGCCCATCCGCCACGTCCCTCCTCGTTGTCGATAGCTTGCCGCGATAGGTACGCGAGTGTCGAGCTGTCAGATGACGAGAATGGACGCGATGGATCTCGACGTCGACGCCGGCCTGTACGGCCCCAGATCCGAGGCCTGGCGGCTGAACCGCGAGGCGATGCTGCTGCTGGGCGCCGGCCCGCGGGCGCTGCTCCTGCAGATCGCGCATCCGGCGGTGGCTGCCGGCGTCGACCAGCACTCAGACTTCCGCGTCGACCCCTGGCGGAGACTTGCCGCGACGCTGCGCAGCTATCTCGCGATCGTCTACGGGACCTCGGGCGTGGCGCGAGCAGAGATCCGCCGGCTCAACGCGCTCCACCGCGGAATCGTGGGCCCCGGCTATTCGGCGCGCGATCCCGAGCTGGCGCTTTGGGTGCATGCCACGCTCCTCGACTCGACGATCGTGGCCAATGACGCCTGGATCGAGCCGCTGTCCCGGGCCCGCCGCGCCGCGTTCTACCTGGAGACCCGCCCGATCGGCCGTGCGTTCGGCGTGCCGGACGCCTTGCTCCCGGCGGATCTGGACGCGTTCGAGGCGTACGTCGAAGCCATGCTGGCGCCGGCTGGCCCCGTCCAGGTGTCGCCAGTCGCGAAGGAGCTGGCCGAGATCATCCTCCATCCGCCCCTGGCGCCACTCGCGCACTGGTTGCCGCCGGGTTCGGGCGCCGAGAAGGTCCTGACGCTGGTGCCGTCCGCCATCTACGACTGGACGCTGTGGCCGGCGATTGGGCTGCTGCCCGAGTCGGTGCGCCACGCGTACGACCTGCCGTGGGGCTGGCGCGAACGGCTCGTGGGCCGCTGGCTCCTCGCGAGCTGGCGAGGGTGGCGACCCCTCTTGCCCGAATGGTTCCGGCAGATGCCCCAGGCATTGGCGGCGGATCGTCGGATCGAGGATCGCGGCTCCACTCGGACCTGACGCTCGGACCTGGCCGCTCGATGGCCGTCCCGAGGAGGACGCCACACCAAAGCCTGGCCTAACGGTCCCCCCGTGGATGTCTGGCAATCGAGATCGCTCCGCGTGCCAAAACGGCCGCCCGAAGACGATCTGTCCGTTCCTGGCCCCGCGAGCCAAGACCCCTCGCTCAGTACAGCCGTGGAAACCTCGCGGCAAACAGCGTCGCTCCCAGGTCGAGCGGCGTCGCGTCGTCGAGAGCCTGCAGGAGCGCCCGGGTCGACGACAAGCCGCCGCGGTGCGCCGCGACGTACCCGCGAAGCGCGGCCCAGAACGCGGATGAGCCCATCCGCCGGCGCGCGTCATCAAGCAGATTGCCGCCCTGGATGTAGATCGTCTCGAAGTAGCAGCGCGCCGAGTAGTCGTAGATCGGCAGGTCGAGCCGCGCCGTCGGGCAGCGGCTGGCTCGATGGAGACCCATGACCGATCGTGCGACAAAGTCGGCGGCGGCCTCGTCGGTGAAGGGATCTCGTGCCTGGTCGTTGCCCACGATCCCGTAGAACCACTGGTGGGCCGTCTCGTGGGCGGCCTGATATCGCAGGTTGGTCGTGGTCCCCGTCGGGATCCAGATCAGCTCCGGCGACTCCATCCCGAAGCCCCCGGCCGACTGCACCACCCTGAACGTGTCGTGCCCGTACGACCCGAGCCTGGACTGGAGCGCGGCGAAGGCGTCGGCCGCCGCGTCGAGCAGCGCCTCGCCATTGGTGCCCGGGCGGAACCAGGCGCGAACGGTCGTCGATCCGACCCGCCGCGAGACGGTCCGGTAGTCCGCGGCGGCGGTGACCGTGAAGTCCCGCACGTCACTCGCCTCGAACACCTGGGTGAGGCCATCGGCGCTGACCGAGACACGGTCTCCGGTCGTGGACAGCACGAGCCGTCGATCGGTCACGACCCTGACCCGGACCGACGAGCTGGTCGGCGTCTCGAACGGGTCGCCGTGGTTCGGTCGATCGAAGGCGATCCGCCGGCTGACCCAGGGCAGCCAGCGGTACACGTCGGCGATTCCGTTGGCCAGGCCGAACAGCCAGTCGGAGCCCGCGAGTCCTGCCCGCAGGCGGGCGCTGAACCGCACCCGGATCTGCGTCTCGGCACCGGCTGGCAGGATGCCGCCCAGCGGCACGACGATCGTCTGGTCGCTGATCGTGGCCGCGACCGGCGATCCGTCGACCGTCACCGGTCGCAGTCGGATGCCGCCGAGGCGAGCGGCGATGGTGTTCAGCTCGACCCGATCGATCGGCGCGCCTGAGACGTTCCGGATCGTGGCCGTGGAATCCACCCAGATCGCCCGTGTCGCCCAGGTCAATTTGAGGGTCGCCCGGTACGTCGCGTCCAGGTCGAGGCTGGATCGTCCGACCTTGCCCGGCACAACCCCGGTGGGCGTGGGGGCCGACGCGGGGGCGGTGGTGGCAACGAACGACGAGGGAGCCACTCGGGCCGCACTCGCGGGCGAGGGGAGGCCGACCGCAACGACAGCCAACACTGCGGCGGCGAGCGTCCGGGCGCGAGCCATCCAACCCATCGTAGCGCCCGGCGACCAGGGCCCCCTCCGCCGCTAGACTCACGTTCGTGAGCGCACCTTCCCGCCCGAGCGCAAGCGCGGATCTCCTTGTCGACGCGATCCGCGCGCGCCTGCCAGACCTCCGCCTGCTGACCGACGCGATCGATCGCGAGAGCTATCGATACGACGAGACGGCCTACCTGCCGGCGGGCCTGCCGAGAGCCGTTGCCCTGCCGACCACCACCGAACAGGTCGCGGAGCTCGTTCGGATCGCGGCCGAGCTTCGGGTCCCGATCGTCCCGCGCGGCGCCGGGTCGGGTCTGTCCGGCGGCTCGGCCGGCATCGAGGGCGCGCTGACGATCGCGTTCACGACGATGAACCGGATCATCGAGATCGATCGCGAGAACCTCGTGGCCGTCGTCCAGCCGGGGGTCATCAACGCCGCGCTCAAGGCCGCGGTCGCCGAGGTCGGCCTGTTCTACCCGCCCGATCCCGCCAGCTACGAGATCTGCTCGATCGGCGGCAACCTGGGCACCAATGCCGGCGGGCTGTGCTGCGTGAAATACGGCCAGACCAGGGAGTCGGTGCTTTCGCTCGAGGTCGTGATGGCCGACGGCTCGGTTATCCGGACCGGCGGACGCAACCTCAAGGACGTCGCCGGCTATTCGCTGACGCACCTCATCGTCGGCAGCCAGGGGACGCTCGGCCTGATCACCGAGGCGACGCTTCGCCTGCGTCCGGCTCCGCCGCCGCGGTCCACGATGCTCGCCTTCTTCCCGACGCTCGACGGCGCCGGAGACGCGGTTGCCGGGATCGCCGCCGCAGGTCTGGCGCCGGTCACCCTCGAGCTGCTGGAT
>JBGPVC010000118.1:0-8868 GCA_041491485.1 Candidatus Limnocylindria bacterium | reverse complement strand
CACCAATCGCGGCCGAGTGTTCAGCGCCAAAGTCCATGCGATCCCGGACGCCAGCCGCCAGGCAAAGGGCCTCGCGATCATCAACCTGCCCGGCGTCCAGGTGGAATCGGGCGAGGTCCCAATGGCGACCATCACCCTGCCGGACTTCACCGCCGGCTCGTACCTCGTGCTCGCCACCCGCAAGGGGATCATCAAGAAGACGCCGCTCGAGCAGTTCGAGCGGGTCCGCTCGACGGGCATCCGGGCGATCACCATCGACAGCGACGACGAGCTCGCCTGGGTGGACGTCTCGACCGGATCGGACGACATCATCATCGCCACCTCGCAGGGCAAGATCGCCCGCTTCCACGAAGGCGAGATCCGGGCCATGGGTCGCGACGCGGGTGGTGTCATCGGCATCCGACTGGCTCGCCAGGGCGACTACGTGGTGGGCATGAGCGTCGTCCAGCAGGACACCGACCTGCTCGTGCTGACCGAGACGGGCTACGGCAAGCGGGTTCCGCTTGGCGAGTTCCGGCCGATGCATCGCGGCTCCCAGGGCGTCCGGCTGATCAGCCTGGAAGGCCGCAAGACCGGCAACGTCGCGGCCGTCCAGCAGGTGACCGACGTCGACGAGGAGCTGCTGCTGATCAGCGCCGGCGGCCAGGTCGTGCGGACGGATGTCCGAACGATCAACCGCCAGCATGCCCAGGCCCGCGGGGTCATCACCATGCGCCTGAACGAGGGCGACAAGGTGGTCGGGATCGCCGCATTCCGGGCGGGGCTTGCGGAGCAGGACGGCATAGGCGACGATGGCGGCCCCGAACCGGCCGGGCCCAACCCGGCCAGACCGGGGAGCGGCGGATGACGCCGTCGTGACGGGCCTGTCGGCCCTGGGCGGACGGGAGGCGACGCGCTTGTACGCAGATCAGTTCGAGATCTACCACGGCAACTCGAACCCGGACCTCGCGCGCAAGATCTGCCGCTACCTGGGCACGGAACCTGGACGCGCGGAAGTCTTCCAGTTCGCCAACGAGAACATCTTCGTCAAGATCCTGGAGAATGTCCGCGAGAAGGACGTGTTCCTGGTCCAGCCGACCAACCACCCGGTCAACCAGTCGATCATGGAATTGCTGATCATGATCGACGCGTTCAAGCGGGCCAGCGCCGGCCGGATCACCGCGGTCATCCCGTTCTACGCGTACGGGCGGTCGGACAAGAAGGACCAGCCACGCGTCCCGATCACGGCCCGGCTGATCGCCGACATGATCACGGTCGCCGGCGCGGATCGGGTCCTGACCATGGACCTCCACCAGGGCCAGATCCAGGGCTTCTTCAACATCCCGGTCGACGAGCTGACTGCGGTCCACATGCTCTCGAACTACTACCGCCACAAGCGGATCGAGGACCCGGTCGTGGTCACCGACCTGGGCTTCGCCAAGCGGGCTCGAACGTTCGCCGAGCTGCTCGATGCCCCCCTGGCGATCATCGAGAAGCGTCGAGTCGGGAATCTCGATCGGGCCGAGCTGATGAACGTCATCGGCGACGTCAAGGGCAAGCGCGCGATCATCGTCGACGACGAGATCGACACGGCCGGCACGCTGGTCGAGATCGTCCGGGCGCTCGAACGCGAAGGCGTCACCGAGATCTACGCCTGCGCCACGCACGGGGTGCTGAGCGATCCGGCAGTCGATCGGATCGGGGCCTCCAGCCTGCGCGAGGTCGTCCTGACCGACTCGGTCCCGTTGCCGGAGCGAAAGCGACTGCCCAAGATCACCACCCTGTCCGTCGCGCCACTGATCGGCGAGGCCATCAAGCGGATCCATCGCGGCGAATCGGTCGGCGCGCTGTTCTCGAGCGAGGTGGCGCTCACCCAGGAGATGCTGCTCTGGGAGGACGGCGCGGAAAGCACCCTCGACACCCGAGTCGACGCCGATCCCGCAACCGGGACGTTTGCCGCCTCGGCGACCGCGCAGGTGAGAGACTGATGACCCTGCAACTCCACCGCCCCGACGGCGAGGGCGGCCTCGAGCCGCGACCCGTTTCCGACCAGAACTGGCGCAACCAGCTGCGCTCGCCGCGCTGGGGACGCAGCCTGAGAAAGGGCCGCCTGCCCGACCTGCGGAACGCCGAGATGAACCCCACCTCGCGGCTTCGCTCAGTGCTGTTCTGGGCCGGGCTGGGGCTGCTCACCTTCGTCCTGCTGGTGGTCGGCTACGGGACGGGCTTCTGGGGCTGACGGCCACCCTCACTCGGGGTCG
This sequence comes from Candidatus Limnocylindria bacterium, assembly GCA_041491485.1. Taxonomy (GTDB): domain Bacteria; phylum Chloroflexota; class Limnocylindria; order Limnocylindrales; family CSP1-4; genus SPCO01. The sequence goes on along the minus strand of JBGPVC010000118.1, from coordinate 6,628 downwards.
AGCGCAACTGCACCTATACTTCACCGGGCCATGCGATTCCTGAACCGTTTCGTCGACTCGAACGACCGCGAGATCCGACGCCTCGAACCGATCGTCGACGCGACGAATGCCCTCGAAGCGGAATACGAAGCCATGTCGGACGAGGCGATCCGGGCGGCGTTCACCGAGCTGCGCGCCGAGGCGCTCGAGGCAGCGGCGCCCGACGAGCCGTCCGAGGACGAGCTCCACCACCCCGATCTCGAGCGCCGCCGCGAGCTGACCAAGGAACGCCGAAAGCGCGAGAACGCCCGGCTCCAGAAGGCCCTCGACGAGCTCCTCCCCGATGTCTTCGCGATGACCCGTGAGGCGATGAAGCGAACGCTCGAGATGCGCCATTTCGACGTTCAGCTGATGGGCGGCGTCGTCCTCCACCAGGGCAAGATCGCGGAGATGCGCACCGGCGAGGGCAAGACCCTCGTCGCGCCCCTGGCGGCAGTCCTCAACGCGATGGCCGGGCGCGGCGTCCACATCGTCACCGTCAACGACTACCTCGCCCGGCGCGACCCGCAATGGATGGGCCCGATCTTCCACTTCCTCGGCGTCAGCGTCGGCATGATCACCCACGACTCGTCGTACATCTTCGAGCCCGGGTACCCCACGACCGACGAGCGACTCGTCAACCTGCGACCGGTCAACCGTGCCGAGGCCTACGCCGCCGACGTCACGTACGGGACCAACAACGAGTTCGGGTTCGACTACCTGCGCGACAACATGGTCCTCGAGCTCGACCAGCGGGTCCAGCGGGGGCGGAGCTTCGCGATCGTCGACGAGGTCGACAACATCCTCATCGACGAAGCTCGAACGCCACTGATCATCAGCGGCCAGGCCGAGGAGTCGGCCGACCTCTACTTCACCTTCGCGAGGCTCGTGCCGCGCCTGAAGGAACGTCCCGAGGGCGACGAGGAGGGCGGCGACTACGCCATCGACCTCAAGGACAAGGCGGTCTCCTCGACGGAGGAGGGGATCACCAGGATGGAGGGCTGGCTCGGCGTCGAGAACATGTACGACGCCGACCCGCGCCTGGCCCGCCACTTCGAGCAGGCGCTGCGGGCGCATGCCCTGTTCAAGCGCGATCGCGACTACATCGTCAAGGACGGTGAGATCGTCATCGTCGACGAGTTCACTGGCCGCCAGATGCCGGGCCGGCGCTGGAGCGAGGGCCTCCACCAGGCCATCGAGGCCAAGGAGGGCCTGCGCGTCCAGCGCGAGAGCGTGACGCTGGCAACGATCACCTTCCAGAACTACTTCCGCCTCTACGACAAGCTGTCGGGCATGACCGGTACGGCCATGACCGAAGCGGAAGAGCTGCACAAGATCTACCAGCTCGAGGTCGTGGCGATCCCGACCCACCGCGACATGATCCGGGAGGACTCCCCCGACTTCGTCTTCCGCGACGAGCCAGGCAAGTTCAACGCGCTGATCGACGAGATCGTCGAGATGCAGGAGATCGGGCGGCCCGTCCTGGTCGGCACGATCTCGGTCGAGAAGTCCGAGCTGCTGTCCGAGATGCTCAAGCGCCGCGGCATCCGCCACGAGACCCTCAACGCCAAGTTCCACGAGAAGGAATCGGGCGTGGTCGCCCAGGCCGGCCGAACCGGAGCCGTGACGATCGCCACCAACATGGCCGGCCGCGGCACGGACATCCTGCTCGGCGGGAACCCGGCCGGCCTCGCTTCGGAGCTCCTCCACAAGCGGGGGCTGAACCCGGCCGAGGTGGACAAGGCGACCTACGAGGCGGCGATCGCCGAGGCCAAGGTCGTGACCAACGAGGACCACGAGCGCGTCGTCGGCGTCGGGGGCCTGCACATCATCGGCACCGAGCGGCACGACTCACGCCGGATCGACAACCAGCTGCGTGGCCGTGCCGGCCGGCAGGGTGACCCGGGCTCGTCGCGCTTCTACCTGTCGCTCGACGACGACCTCATGAAGCGGTTCGCCAGCGACCGGGTGGCCGGGCTGATGGAGCGGCTCGGGCTGGACGAGGACGTCGCCATCGAGTCGAAGCTCGTCTCGCGCACGATCGAGTCGGCCCAGAGCCGGGTCGAGGGCTTCAACTTCGACATCCGCAAGCGCGTCGTCGAGTTCGACGACGTGATCAACAAGCAGCGCGAGACCATCTACGCCGAGCGCGACAAGGTCCTCCACAACGAGGACCTGACGGAGACGATCCAGGCCTTCCTCGACGAGGAGATGGAGACGCTGGTCGCCACCAACCTCGTCGGCGAGGACACCGGGGAGTGGAGCCTCGATGCGTTGAACCACGGCCTCGAGGTGATGGGGCTGACCGGTCCCGGCACGACCGCGGACGAGCTCTGGGACCTGGGCAGCCGCGAGGCCATCCTCGAGCACCTCCGGGACCTCGCCGACGAGCGTCTCGAGGCGCGGGCGGCCGAGGTCGGTGAGACGGACTGGGCGATGGTCGAGCGCCTGGTGCTGATCCGGACGATCGACTCGCTCTGGGTCGAGCACCTGACCGAGCTCGACGACATGCGCCGCGGGATCGGCCTGCGCGGCTACGCCCAGCAGGACCCGCTGAACGAATTCCGCCGCGAGGCCTACCAGCTGTACGAGGAGCTGCGCGGCCTGATCCGGCACGGTGTGGCCTCGACGATCTTCCGAGTCACGATCACTCGCCAGCCACCGCCGGCGGCGAGCGGAGGCGACCCGGCCGTGGCGGCGTCACTGGCGCAGGGCGCGGCGGCCATCGCCGCGGGATCGAGGGCCGGCGCGCCGACGGCGACGGCCGGTGTCGGGGCTGCGTCGCGCGTGGCGGCCGGCGCGGTCGCCGCCGGCGCGGGCGCCGCCGGCGCGGGCGCCGCGGGATCGGCGATCCTGCGCGGCGGGCCGAAGGGAGCCCCGGCCGTTCGAGCGATGCAGGAATCGCTCGGCGACACCCCGCTGGCCGGGGCGGGCGGCAACGGGAAGGGCCCGGCGAGTAGCGGACTCAGGCCCGGCTACACGCCGAGCGGCGCGAGGATCGGTCGAAACGACCCGTGCTGGTGCGGTTCAGGGGCGAAGTACAAGAAGTGTCACGGCCGCTGACCGAGCGGACCCGTCTGCGGCGCGCGGCTGGTTGTCGGCGCTGAGCGCCGGCGCCTGGCGATGGTTCGCGACCTCCTTCGGCTGGCCGGGGCTGCCTGCCTCGGCGTGGCGCTGGCCGCCGGGTACACCACGTATCGAGTCTGGGCGCAGGGCCAGAAGGACGAGGAGCGTCCGGCCGATGCGATCGTGGTGATGGGTGCGGCCCAGTACGACGGGCGACCCTCACCGGTCTTCGCCGCCCGGCTGGACCACGGCGTGGCGCTCTTCCTGGCCGGTGACGCACCGCGACTCGTGCTGACCGGCGGCAAGGCCGCCGGTGACCGGACGACCGAGGCCGCCGTGGGTCGCGCCTTCGCCATCGAACGCGGCGTGCCACCCGAGGCAATCATCGTGGAGGACCAGAGCCGGACGACGCTCGAGTCGGTCCGGGCCGTGGCCGCGCTGCTCAAGGCGGACGGCGCCTCGACCGCGCTCTTCGTGTCGGACCGACCGCACATGCTGCGGGTGCTGCGGATGGCGGCCGATGCCGGGATCATCGCCTGGGGTTCGCCGACCCGCACCAGTCCCCTCGAGAGCGACCTCGCCGGCCGGATGGACGCGACCATCCACGAGCTCGGTGCGCTCGGCTACTACTTCCTCGCCGGCGGCGAGTCGTAGGCCCGCGCCCGCCTGAGGGAACGAATCTGGCCGGCGGACCCATCCAGGCCTGATTTCCCTCTTGGCGATGGGGGATTGGCCCCGTATACTGTGCCAAAACCCGCCGTTCCGGGCCGCCCGAGCCCCCGGCACATCTCGTCCCGAGCTCCGTTCAACCCGCGCCCGCAGCAGAGAGAGGGGAGTCCGTGAAGCAGGCCGAGGAAGCAGCGTTCGTCGATCTCATCGCCTGCGAGCGAGACTGCCGAACGTGCAGCTATGCGGCCGCGCTGGACTGTGACGGTAATTGCGGCGTCTGCCCCCACAACGGCTACTGTCCGTGCGTGAACCCCGTCGTCGCCCGAAGCAAGACGGCCCTGCGGCTCATCGAGCTGCGACCGATCCTGCTCCAGGATCTGCAGGTTCGGAGCTAGGTGGAACCGTCCGCCATCCGCGACCTGGCTGAACGGATCCGGTCGACCTCGGGGCATCTTTGACCTCGAGGCCAAGACCGCTCGCGTCGCCGAGCTCGAGGCGCTGACCCAGGAACCCGGCTTCTGGGATGACGGCCGCGCCGCACAGAAGGTCCTGCGCGAGGCCGACGGGCTGCGTGGCGAGCTGACCACCTGGAACGAGCTCGGAACCCGGGCCGACGACCTGCTGGCTGCGGTCGAGCTGCTGGCGGAGGCGCCGGACGCGGAGCTGGAAGCCGAGCTGGACCGGGACGCCGCCGCGCTCGAGACCGACTACCTGCGCGAACGCACCGCGCTGCTGTTCTCCGGCTCGTACGACGATCGCCCGGCGCTGCTGTCGATCAGCGCCGGTGCGGGGGGCACCGAGGCGACCGACTGGACGGAGATGCTCCTGCGGATGTACCTGCGCTGGGCAGAGCGCCATCGCTTCCCGACCGAGATCCTCGACCAGCAGGAGGGCGAGCAGGCCGGCCTCAAGAGCGTGACGGTCGCCGTCAACGGCCGCCGAGCCTATGGCTGGCTGCGTGCCGAGCGTGGGGTCCATCGGCTGGTGCGGATCAGCCCGTTCGACTCGCAGAACCGCCGGCAGACCACGTTCGCGCTCGTCGAGGTCCTGCCCGAGGCGGACGAGGACGTCGAGATCGAGCTCGATTGGGACCAGATCCGGGTCGACACGTTCCGCTCGCAAGGTGCCGGCGGCCAGCACGTCAACAAGACCGACTCAGCTGTGCGCCTGACCCACCTGCCGACGGGGATCGTGGCCCAGAGCCAGAACGAGCGGTCGCAGACGCAGAACAAGGAGATGGCGATCAAGGTCCTCAAGGCCCGCCTGCTGGAGCGGCAGCTCGAGGAGAAGGAGGCCGCCATCCGTGTCTTGAAGGGCGAGCACGTCGAGGCCGGCTGGGGCAACCAGATCCGGAGCTACGTCCTGCACCCGTACCAGATGGTCAAGGATCTGCGGACAAACCACGAGACCGGCAACACGGCGGCGGTGCTCGATGGTGACCTCGACGCGTTCATGCAGGCGGAGCTCGAACGAAGCATCGGCGACGAAGCGGTCGTCTCGTGAGCTTCGCGGCTCGACCGGGACCGCGCGCCGATGAGCTGACCTATCGACCGGCGCGCCCCGACGAGATCGGGGCCTGCGCCGAGATCTGGCGGACCTCGATCAACGACTACATCGTCCGCCTCGGCCAGCACGAGATCCCGCCGGACACCAACCAGGTGACGCGCCTGTTCATGCACCTGCAGTCGACCGATCCGGACCGGTTCGTGGTGGCCACGGCAAGGGCGAACGGCGAGGACGAGCGACTGGTGGCGTTCGTCTCGGCGATCGTGCGCGAGCGCCTGTGGTACCTGTCGATGCTGTTCGTGCTGCCCGAGCTCCAGGGCGTCGGCGTGGGCCGCGAGCTCCTGGCTCGGGTCCTGCCGGCCGACGGCGAGATCACCCGCTCGACGGCGACCGACAGCGCACAGCCGATCTCCAATGCGCTCTACAGCACGTATGGGATCGCGCCGCGCATGCCGCTGCTCAACCTCATCGGCCTGCCGGAGCGACCCGAGGCCTTTGGTCCGCTGCCGTCGGGGATCGTGCCGGTCTCGTTCGAGACGATCGCGAACGATTCGGCCGGCGCGGGCGGCCATGAGGGCCTCGTGCGCGTGATCGATGCGCTCGACCGCGAGATCGTCGGCATCGCCCACCCCCAGGAGCATCGCTACCTGCGGATGGAGGGCCGCCACGGCTGGCTCTATACCGGACCCGATGGAGCGCCGGTCGGATACGGCTACGCGGGCGAGTCCGGGCGGCTCGGGCCGGTCGCCGTTCGGGACCCCGACCTGCTCGCGCCGGTGCTGGGACACCTGACCTCGGTCGTGATTCCGCGCGGAGCCTCAGCGATCTGGATCGGCGGGGCAGCCGACCGCGCCCTCGTTCCCCTCCTGCAGGCCGGCTTCCGCCTGGAAGCCTTCCCCGTCCTGCTCTGCTGGGACCGCCCATACGCCGACTTCTCGCGCTACCTGCCGATCTCCCCGGGCCTGCTGTAGCGCGAGTTCGCGGTATCGGTGGGGCGACGGTCGCGTCCCGCCAGGCTGCTTGCGCCGGATGCAACCAAGGTCGCCGGTAACCAGTCGCCCGCTGGAACCTTGCGAGTGGCTTGCGTCACGCGAAACGATCGCGACCCTCCGTTTCCGTGGAGGCCTCAGGGCTGCCTGTTCCATGCGCCAAACCCAAGTCGCCAGGCCGGATCGAGCGCTGTTCCGACCGGACATGCATGCTGTGCAACGCGCCGCCGGAATCCTGCTTCCCGTGCACGTCTGTGACGAGGCGGCGTCCAACGAGGTCCCGATGGGCATGTTGCCGGGCGCGTCACCCCGCAGCACGGCCGCCCGCGTGCCCTGCGACAGCCGAGCTGTTTGCCGCTCCCGGGGGTGGGTGGTAGCCT
>JBGPVC010000117.1:0-9032 GCA_041491485.1 Candidatus Limnocylindria bacterium | reverse complement strand
GTCGCCGAGGTCGGCCTGTTCTACCCGCCCGATCCCGCCAGCTACGAGATCTGCTCGATCGGCGGCAACCTGGGCACCAATGCCGGCGGGCTGTGCTGCGTGAAGTACGGCCAGACCCGGGAGTCCGTGCTTTCGCTCGAGGTCGTGATGGCCGACGGCTCGGTCATCCGGACCGGCGGGCGCAACCTCAAGGACGTCGCCGGCTACTCGCTGACGCACCTCATCGTCGGCAGCCAGGGGACGCTCGGCCTGATCACCGAGGCGACGCTTCGCCTGCGTCCGGCTCCGCCGCCGCGGTCGACGATGCTCGCCTTCTTCCCGACGCTCGACGGCGCCGGAGACGCGGTTGCCGGGATCGCCGCCGCAGGTCTGGCGCCGGTCACCCTCGAGCTGCTGGATCGCTTCACGATCGCAGCCGTCGACGACATGCACGGGCTCGGCCTCGACCGCAGCGCCGCCGCCATGCTCATGGTCGAGTCGGACATGCCGGGCAGCGCCGCCGACGACGAGCTGGCCGGCGCGGAGGCCGCCTGCCGGGTCGCCGGTGCGACCGACGTGATCCGTGCCGCCGACGCCCAGGAGGCAGACTGGCTGCGGCAGGCCCGGCGGGCCGCCCACTACGCGCTCGAACGGCTCGGCGAGGTCCGGATGGAGGACGTCGGCGTGCCGCGGTCACGCGTCCCGGACATGCTCCGCGCCATCGAGCGGATAGCGGCCAAGCACGATGTCCGGATCGGGACGTTCGGCCACGTCGGAGACGGCAACCTGCACCCGGACCTGGTGTTCGATCGCGGTGACCCACGGGCCGAATCGCTGACCAAGCTGGTCCAGGCGGACCTCTACCGGGCCGCGCTCGAGCTGGGCGGCACGGTCACCGGTGAACACGGGATCGGGGCCGCGCGACGCGAGTGGCTGGAGGTCCAGCGCGGCCCTGACGCCGTCCGGTTCATGCGAGCGATCAAGGCCGCGCTCGACCCGCTCGGCATCCTCAACCCGGGGCGCGTGATCTAGCCGCGCTGGCCTGCAGCTGAACCTCATCCGTTGCCCGCGCCGGTGCGAACCCATCGTCATGATGCCGTCACCACCGCGCACCTGCCGTCGCCTGCTGCCCGTCGCCGTCCTCGCGATCGCCATCGTCGCCGCCGGCTGCGCCTCGTCCCCGCCGGCAACCTCGGGCCCGCCGCCGTCCGCCGCCACTTCGAGTGCCGCGAGCGTATCGGCTCCACCGCCGTCGCCCGTGATCGTGACGCCGGTCCGGACGTCGCCGACCCAGGCCGAGATCCTCCGCCTGACGGCGGCCGTGACCGCCGACCCCGCTGACGAGCCCTCCCAGGTCGCCCTCGGGTTCGCGCTGCTCCAACGGATCCGCGAGACCGCCGACCCCTCGCTCTACGCGCCGGCCGAGGCGGCCTTTGACGCTGCCCGTGCCATTGCCCCGGACGATGCCGAGGCCTACGTCGGGATGGGCGGCCTGCAGCTTGGCAAGCATCAGTTCGCCGACGCGCTGGTCACCGGCCGGAAGGCCGCCGCGCTGTCACCGACCCTCCCTTCGGCTCGCGCGGTCGTCGTCGATGCGTTGGTGGAGCTCGGTCGGTATGACGAAGCGGACCAGGCGGCCGGCGAGATGCTGGCCCTGGGGTCCGACCTGACCACCCTTACCCGTGTCTCCTACCTCGCCGAGCTCCGCGGCAAGCTCGACGTCGCGCTCGCCGCGATGCGCCTGGCCGCCAAGTCCCGCGGCCTGGCCCCCGAGAACACCGCCTTCGCCGAGGCGTTGCTGGGAAACCTCCTCGTGTACTCGGGCGACGCTTCGGGCGGTGCCGAGGCCTACCGGGCCGCCCTGAGCATCGTGCCAAACCATGCTCCCTCGATTGCCGGGCAAGGTCGCCTGGCGGTCGCCGCGGGCAAGCTCGACGAGGCGATCGCCCTCTTCCAGCGCGCGGCGGACATCGTGCCGTTGCCCGAGTACGTGATCGCGCTGGGCGATGCCCAGACAGTCGCCGGTCGCGCATCGGACGCGTCGCGCAGCTACGCGTTGGCCAGGGCGGAGATCCAGCTCTTCCAGGCCACCGGGGTTGTCGTCGATCTCGATCTGGCGCTCCTGGAGGCCGACCACGGCGATCCAGGCCGGGCTCTCGCCTTCGCCCTGACCGCGTACAAGGCGACACCAACGGTTCGTGCCGCGGACGCGATCGCCTGGGCGCTCCATCGGCTCGGCCGCGACCGGGAAGCGAAGGCCCATTCCGACGAGGCGTTGCGCCTGGGCTCGATCGACCCCGTCATCCGGTACCACGCAGGAGCGATCGACGCGGCCCTCGGCGATACCGGCGGTGCACGGCACAACCTGGAGCTTGCGCTCGACACGGACCCGGGCTTCTCGGCGACCGGCGCGGCAGAGGCCCGCCGGCTCCTGGCCGCACTCGGATAGGGCGGTCTCACAGCACCCAGTCATCCATTTCCGAGAACCGTGCGAATGGATGGCGACAGCACTCGGCGTTGGTCGCGACACGCCCCCGCTGGACAGTCGATCAAGGGGCCCGGAGGGAATTGAGGGCCCATCTCGCACCACTATCAGGAGATCCACTCATGTCCAAACGGTCCAGCGCCGCCGCGGTTATCGGCGCGCTGCTCATCACGGCGACGTCGATCACCGGCGTCTTCGCCTCGAGCCACCGGGAGGCGCCGCTCATTTCAGGCGATCCCGGGGCCGACAACACGGACCTGTACGCCTTCGTCAGTCCGGACAATCCCAACAGCCTCACGATCATCGCCAACTATTCGCCGTTTCAGGAGCCCGCCGGCGGGCCGAACTTCTCGCCGTTCGATGACAACGTCCGGTATGAGATCCACATCGACAACAACGGCGACGGCAAGTCGGACGTCAGCTACGACTTCAAGTTCAAGACGCGTCCCAAGGCGAACAACTTCGCCGGCATTCCCACCTTCCTGTACAACGACGGCCCGATCACCAGCCTGACCGACCCGAACTGGCTCGTCCCGCAGACGTACAACGTCGATCGAAACGGGACGCGGATCGCGACCAACGTCATGACCCCGCCGGCCAACGTCGGCCCCCGCTCGACGCCCGATTACGCGAGCCTCGCCGCCACCGCGGTCAAGTCGCTCGGCGACGGGACCAAGCTCTTCGCCGGGCAGCGCGACGATCCGTTCTTCGTGGACCTCGGCTCGATCTTCGACCTGGCCGGTCTGCGGCCGCTCAACACCCTCCATGCGATCTCGCTTCCGGCTGCCGCCGGCATCGACGGCGTCGGTGGCTACAACGTCGACACGATCGCGATCCAGATCCCGATCCAGCAGCTGACCAAGGATCACGCCCTGCCGACCGGCCCGAACGATCCTGACGCCGTCCTCGGCGTGTGGGCCGCGGCCAGCCGTCAGAAGGTGCGAATCCTCAACGCGAACGGCACCACGAGCGCATCCGGTCCGTGGCAGCAGATCTCGCGGCTGGGCAATCCCCTCATCAACGAGGTGATCATCCCGCGCACCAAGAAGGACTATTGGAACACCCATCAGCCATATCAGGACTCACAGTTCGCCAAGTACTACCTCGCCCCCGAGGTGACCGCGGTGGCCAACGTCCTGTATGACGCGCTTGACACGCCGGCCACGTCCGGACGCGCCGATCTCGTCGCCATCCTGCTGACCGGTCTCGATATTCCCAAGAGCGACGTCGTGCCGACCGGTCTGCACTTCACCTCGACCGGCAAGACCCAGGCCGACCTGCTCCGGGTCAACACGGGAATCAAGCCGAATGCGGCGGGTGCCTGTGTCTTCGGGGTCGACGGCGGCGGCACACCCAGCCGGCTCGGCGCCATCGATGGCGACCTGTGCGGCTTCCCGAACGGCCGACGCCTCCTCGACGACGTGACGGACATCGAACTCCGAGCGCTCGTCGAGGGCTACGGCCCGACCCTCCACGCCGTCCTCGGCGTGCCCAACCGCTCGCCCAACAACCTGCTGGGCGACGGCGTCGACGCCAACGACATGCCGTTCCTGTCGTCGTTCCCGTACGTGGCCACGCCGCACCAGGGGTACGAGCACACCCACCATCAGGCCGGCCCCAACCCGATGCCCTGAGCACCGCTCAACGGCACGTCGAACGACCCGGGCTTGCCGCCCGGGTCGTTCCGATTCAACGAGCGGTCAGGCGCTCCCTCCGGCACGCTCGACGAACGGGCGTCGCCAGTCCGGTGCCTCGAATGGCGGAGCCCAGTACACCGTCTCGCGATGGACCAGTCCGTCGCGCAGCTCCATGAGGGCGACGACCTGGTACTCCTGTCCGTCCGGGTACGTCATCCGCCATTCGCTCCACCAGAAGTCGCCGCTGCCGCCGACGCGCAGCACGGTATTGCCTGGCGTCACGACCCAGCGATCCTCGCTGCCGACGATCCGGCTGACTTCGACCTGCGGACGGCCACCGGGGTAGCCTTCCACGATCGCCGCGAACGACTCATTCGAATGGACCCGTTCGCCGGACTGCGGCCATTCCACCATCCACTCCGGGTGACGCAGTCGAGCCAGCTCGTCAAGGTCGTGGCTGGCCAAGCTCGCCGCGTACCGGCGCACGATCGCCTCGTTGGTCGGTCTGTCGCTCACGTGGTCCTCCGCACCCGCGGAGCAAACCGTGGAGCGCCGCGAAAGTCAATCCCCCTGTCGAGGTCGCAGCGGGCGGCTTGACACGGGTGGACCGCGAACCGGATGATGCCCGATGCATGGATGCACATCTGATAAGTACAAACGTGCACGCAGGGGCCGTCCGAGGGTGGCGGCCGCGACGAGCCGGCGCGCGATGAGCGACTTCGAGCAGCTCGTGCGCGCCAGCCGGCTCTATTACGAGCTGGGCGAGACCCAGAACCAGATCGCGGAGCTGCTGGGCGTGACCCGTCCGCAGGTCTCACGGTTGCTCAAGCGCGCTCGCGCCGAGGGGATCGTCGAGATCCGGATCGTGGACACCACCGCGGTCGACAGCCCCGCCGGCGACGTGCTCCGGCGGCGGTACGACCTCGACCACGTTCACCTCGCCCCGACCATCGCCGGACCCGAGGACCTCACCCGGCGGATGGTCGGCCGGCTCGCGGCCGAGGTCCTGCGGGTCGCGGTCCGGCCCGGCACGACGGTCGGGATCGGCGACGGCGCGTCCGTCCTGGCGACTGCCGACGCGCTCGAGGAGACGGCCACCCCGGTGGCCGTGACCGTCGTGCCGCTCTGCGGCGGGTTCTGGTCGACCGGGCAGGAGCGCGAGCCGTATCGGCGGATCGCCGAGGCGCTCGGCGCGCAGGTCCGCGGCCTCATGGCGCCCGGGCTCGTCGACGACGCGGCGACGCGGACCGCTCTGGTCGCCCACGCCGGCATCCGGGCGATCGCCGAGCTGTGGGATCGCCTGGACGTCGCGCTGTTCGGGATCGGGGGCCCAGCCTGGAGCGCGTCCCTGGTCGGCGAGGCGATCGAGATACAGCTGGAGGCGGCCGAGGCCGTCGGCGAGGTGCTGGTGGCACCGTTCGACATCGACGGCCGGTTCGTTTGCCCCGCCCTTCGCGACCGCGTGATCGCCTTCGATGCCCGCAACCTGGGCCGCGTCCCGGCGGCGATCGGGCTGGCCTCCGGGGAGGCAAAGGTGCGTCCGATCCTGGGTGCCCTGCGGGCCGGAATCGTCCGGACGCTGGTCACCGACGTCGCCACCGCCGAGTCGGTCGTGGCACTCGACGCGGCGACGAGTGCGGCGCACGCGGGCCGGTCGCGATGAGCGCTCACGAGCCGGTGATCCTCGGGCTCGACCTCGGGACGGCCGAGGTCAAGGCGGGACTGGTGACGCTCGATGGGCGGGTGCTGGCGCTGGCTCGAAGCGGCTACGAGCTCGATCGCCGGGGCGGGCACGGTTGGGCGGAGCAGGACCCCGGGGCATGGTGGTCGGCGGTCGTCAGTGCGGTCCGCGCCCTGCGGGCCGGGGAGATCGGCGAGATCGTGGCGATCGGAGTGGATGGCCACGGGCCCACCCTCGTCGCGGTCGACCGCCGGGGCGAGGCGACCCGGCCGGCGATCACGTTCCTGGACTCGCGCGCGAGCGCCGAGGCGGACGAGCTCGCAGCGGCGACCGGCGTTCGCGGCTGGGCGCTCGGCGGGCTCCCGGCGGCCCTCTGGGTGGAGCGCCACGAGCCAGACGTCGCCGAGGCGACCTGCTGGTACCTCACGACCTGGGAGTGGCTGGCCTACCGCCTGACCGGCGAGGCGGCGGCCTCGCTGGTCCCGGACCAGCTGGTTCCGGACCCAGGGCGCGTCAGCGACGCCGGTGTCCCGGCGGATCGACTGCCCCGGATCGCGCGGACCGGCGAGGTGGTCGGCAGCGTGACCGAGACGGCCGCCGCAGCGCTCGGCGTCCGCGCCGGACGGCCGGTCGTCGGCGGCACGGTCGATGCCTTCTCGAGCTATCTCGGGGCGGGGCTGCTCGAACCCGGCGACGCCTATGACCCGGGTGGGTCCGCCGGTGGCTTCGGTGTCTACTGGGATCGACCCGTCGAGGTGCCCGGGGCCTTCGTGACCCCGGCCCCGCTGGCCGGCCGGTTCAGCGTCGGGGCCGCCATGGCCGCCACGGGTCGGGCGCTCGACTGGTATCGCGACCAGGTCCTGGTCGACACGATCGCGGTCGATGCCCTGCTCGCCGAGGCCGCCGCGACCCCGCCCGGCGCGGACGGACTGGTCTTCCTCCCGTACCTCGCCGGCGAGCGATCGCCGATCTGGGATCCCGAGGCACGTGGCGTGCTCGCCGGCCTGACGCTCGGTCACGGGCGTGCCCACATCAGCCGGGCGATCATCGAGGCCTCCGCGCTGGCCATCCGACACGTGGCCGAGCCGATGCTCGCGGCCGGCGTCCGGGTCACCGAGATGCGCGTCTGCGGGGGCCCGGCCCGAAGCCGGTTCTGGAACGGCGTCAAGGCCGACGTGACCGGGTTCCCAGTGGCGGTGCCGGCCGTCCTTGAGACGGCGGTCCTCGGCGCGGCCATCCTCGGAGCGGTCGGGATCGGCGAGCACCGCGACGTGCGGGCGGCGATCGAGGCGATGACCCGGATCGAATCGCGGATCGAGCCGACGCTCGCCCTTGCCCCGCTCTACGACCGCCTGTTCGAGGCGTACCGTGCGCTCTACCCGGCCACCGCGCCGCTGCTGCGGCCGCTCCAGGAGCTCTCGGCATGAGCCTGACCGGAATCGGTCCCGGGGCGGTTCGGCTGCGCGACCTGAGCTTCGCGTTCGCGACCCGCGGCGGCGGTTCGCTGCCGGTCCTCGACCGGGTCGACCTGGCCATTCCCGGCGGCGGGATCGTGGCGCTGGTCGGTCCGAACGGCTGCGGCAAGTCGACGCTCCTGCGCGTCATCGCCGGCCTCCTCGTGCCCGCCGGCGGCGAGGCGCTCCTGGACGGCACGCCAATCGACGGGCCGGATCCCCGGATCGGCCTCGTGTTCCAGGAGCCGCGATTGCTGCCGTGGCGCTCGGCGGCGGACAACATCACGTATCCGCTGGAGCTTGCCGGCTGGCCGCCGGCCCGACGTCGGGAGCGGCTGGCGAGGCTGAGCGAGCTGGTCGACCTCGACCCTGCGGTCAGCACCTCGCGGCCGGCCGAGCTCTCCGGTGGCACGCGCCAGCGCGTCGCCCTCGCGCGCGCCCTCGCCCTCGAGCCCGAGGTCCTGCTGCTCGACGAGCCGTTCAGCGCGCTCGATGCGCTGACCCGCGAGCGGTTCGACCTCGAGCTGCTCCGGCTCTGGCAGCGGGCCGCCACGACCATCGTCATCGTGACCCACAGCATCCCGGAGGCGGTCCTGATCGCCGACCGGGTGGTCGTGCTGTCGGCGCGCCCGGCACGGGTCGTGGCGGACGTCCCGATCGACCTGCCCCGGCCGCGGACGATTGCCGCGCTCGACGACCCCGCCGCGGGTCGCGCTTCGCATCGGATCCGGGCGTTCCTCGAGGACGACGAGGGCGGCGCGACCACCGCCGGCCGCGCGGCCACGATCCCGATGGCTCCGGAGCTCGCATCATGACCCGCTCGGCGGCGCTCTCCGTGCTCCTGGCGTTCGCGGTGTTCGTCCTGATCTGGAAGGCCGTGGTCATCCTCAGCGGCCTGCCGCCATTCATCCTGCCCGCGCCCGAAACGGTCGCGATCCGGTTCGTCGACGCCTGGCGGGACGGGATCATCGAGCCCCACCTCGGCACGACGCTGATCGAAGTCGGGCTCGGCTTCGCGGTCGGCGTGGCCCTGGCCCTGGTCGCGGGATACGGACTGGCGCGCAGCGTCCTGGTCGAGCGGCTCCTGTCGCCCTACCTGGTCGCGGCCCAGGCGATCCCGATCCTCGCCCTCGCGCCGCTGCTCGTCCTGTGGTTCGGCAACGGGCTGCTCAGCAAGGTCGTGATCTGCTCCCTGATCGTCTTCTTCCCGGTCGCCGTGGCGACGATGGTCGGCATTCGCTCGGTGGACGCCCGGCTGCTCGAGCTCGGACGCAGCCTGCGGGCGAGCCGCCGCCAGGTTCTCCTGACCCTCGAGGTGCCGGCGGCCCTGCCCAACATCCTCGGCGGCATGCGCGTCGGCGTCACGCTGGCCGTGGTCGGGGCGCTCGTCGGCGAATGGGCCGGTGCGAACCAGGGCCTCGGGGTGCTGATCAACCTCGCCCGCGGATCGTTGTTCGACATCCCGCTGATGTTCGCGACGCTGGTGACGATCGCCCTGCTCGGAATTGTCCTCTACCTCATGGTGGTCGCCCTCGAGCGCCGGCTCGTCGGCACCCGCTGACCGTCCGCAATCCTGGAGGTGCTCGTGTCGTCGATGTCCCGCCGGTTCGCCGTTCTCGCCGCGTTCGTCGCGGTCGCAGCCGGGGCGTGTGGCGCCGGTACGTCGCCCTCCTCGCCGACCACGTCGGCGCAGGCATCGGGCGTGGCGTCCCCATCTGCCCCTGCCTCCGGCTCGCCGGCCGCGCCGTCGGCCACCGCCGCGCCGGTCAAGCTGGTCGTCGGGCTCGGGTACATCC
>JBGPVC010000116.1:0-9099 GCA_041491485.1 Candidatus Limnocylindria bacterium | reverse complement strand
CCTCCTGCTCGCCGCGCCGACCTGGAACACCCCGGTCTTCCTGACCGGAAGGCCGTCGTTGCTGGGCTACATCGGCCATGTCTGGTCGCGAGGGCTGCCCTACGGCGACCGCGAGGCAGACATCAAGCGGATCTACGCCGGCGAGGCGGACGCCGACCGGTTGCTGGCCAAGTACGGGATCCAGTACATCGTGGTCAGCCCGCTCGAGCGTGCGTACGAGACGGACAATGGCCTCACCGTCAATGACGCGTATTTCGGACGGTTCACGACGGTGGCTGAGGCGGGAGAATACAGGCTCTATGAAGTCGCGCGACCGTAGAAAGGGGCGGGGGCGAGCCACTGCCCGTCCGCCCGAACAGGTGGTGGGAGACGCGGACCTCGAGGTCCCACCGACTTCGGTACGCCCGGCGAACCGACGCGCGATCGGATCGGCTGCCGACCGGAACGCTGGATTGGACGCGGGCGAGGGGTGGCTCGAGCGGTGGTTCGTGCCGGCCGCGCTCGGGATCCTGTTCGTCGCCGCGGCGCTCCGATTGCCGGAACTCGCCCTGAACCCGTTCCATCACGACGAGGGCGTGAATGGCTTCTTCACGACCAACCTGGTCCGCAACGGAACGTACATCTACGACCCGGCGAACTACCACGGCCCGAGCCTCTACTACTTCGCGTTCCTCTCCGAGATCGTCTTCGGCCTGACGACCGAGGCCATGCGGCTCGTCCCGGTCCTCTTTGGGCTGCTGACCGTCGGCCTGGTCTTCCCGCTGCGTCGATATCTCGGTTCGGTCGCCGTGCTGACCGCTGGTGCCCTGCTCGCGGTATCTCCGGGTGCCGTGTATGTCTCGCGCTACTTCATCCACGAGATGCTGCTGGTGGGGCTGACGCTGGCGGTGGTGGTCGCGTCGATCTTCTATCTGGATCGCCGTGAACCCAGGTTCCTGCTCCTCGGCGCGGTCTCGCTGGCCCTGCTGTTCGCGACCAAGGAAACCGGAATCATCACGATCGCGGTACTCCTGATCGCCGTCGCGGTCGCCCATCTCTACGTCAGCTGGCGAAGGCCGGCGAGCCGCCGGGCGACGGCCGGCCAACCCAGGCAACGCCGCGGGTCGGTCTGGATCCGCGGTGTCGAATACCGGCCGGCCGCGAACGATGCGGAGGCCGGCCGCTTCGGGCTGACGACGCGGCTGGCGATCCCCGGCGAGCATCTGGCCGCCGCGGCCGTCGTCTTCGTCGTGATCTACGTCCTGCTCTACTCGTCGTTCTTCACGAACTTTCCGAAGGGTCTGACCGACTCGCTGGCGACGTTCACGATCTGGGCGCAGCACGGCGAGTCCACCCAGGTGCAGCCGATCACCAAGTACCTCGAATGGATGATCCCGCTCGAGCTGCCGATCCTGCTCCTGGGCGTGGCGGGTGGCCTGGTCGCGGCCATCAGGGCGCATGACCGCCTCTGGGTGACGGTCGGGCTGTGGGCGGCGGGGATCGCGTCCGCCTACTCGATCATCCAGTACAAGACACCCTGGATCATCACCAACATGCTGCTGCCGCTGGCCCTGCTGGCCGGGCTCGCGATCTCCGAGCTCTGGAGGTCCCGGTTCCGCCTCGGCGTCCCGATCGTTCTCGGTGCGGCGCTCGCCGTCAGCACCTACCAGGCGATCGACCTGAACTTCTACCACTACGACGATCAGGCCTACAGCTACGTCTACGTCCATTCGACCCGGGACATGCTCGCCATGGTCGACGAGATCGAGTCGACGGCCGATCGCGCCGGGACCGGCAAGCAGACCGGGATCGTCTTCGTGACGCCCGACTACTGGCCGTTGCCGTGGTACTTCCGCGACTACCCACGAGCCGGCTTCTTCGGCGAGATCGTCGACACCCAGGAGGCGATGATCGTGGCCAACGTCAACCAGGAGGCTGACCTCGCCCCGAAGGTCGCCGGCAAGTACGACCGCGTCGGCCAGTTCAACCTGCGACCGGGCGTGGACCTGGCGCTCTACGTTCGTTCGGACATCCCCAAGAGCTAGCGGATGCCTGCTCGACGCTCGGCATTCGCGCGGTTGCTGGTCGGCGTCGCGATCAGCGCTGCCTTCCTCGCGGTCACGCTCCGCAACGTTGATCTCGGCAAGGCGGCGGACGCCATCGGGCGGGCGGCTCCGATCGGGCTGGTCGCCGCGCTGCTGATCGTTTTGATCGACCTGTGTCTCCGCGCGCTGCGCTGGCACGTTCTCCTCCTCAACGTGGAGGACGCCACGGTTCGCCCGCCGTACCGGCTCGCCTTCGGCTACCTCACGCTGGGATTCGCGGCCAACTTCGTCCTGCCAGCCCGGCTCGGCGACATCGCGCGCGCCATCCTCGCGGCCGGGACGTTCAAGGCGCCCCGCCTCTCGATCTTCGGAACGATCCTGATCGAGCGAGTCAGCGATGGACTGACCTTCCTCGTCCTCGCGATCCTGTCCAGTCTGGTCGTCGCCAGTGGCTCCGAGCTTCGGTCGCTGACCGGCTATGCCGTGATCCTGGTCGCGAGCGGCCTCGTCGTCGCGGCGGTCGGGTGGTTCGCGATCTCCAGGTCGGCGCTGGCCTCGACCCGGATCGCCACGGCCATGACGGGAATCGTCAGGCGGCTCTCGGCCGGAGCGGGGGCCTTCCGGCACCTCCGATCGGCGGCCGCGTTCCTCGGCCTGACCGCGGTGCTCGCGACGACGGCGACGCTCGTCGCCTGGGCGGTCCTGCAGGCGGTCGGAGTGCACTTGAGTCCGATCCAGACGGTGCTGTTCCTGAGCGGGATCGCCTTGTCCCTCGCGATCCCCGCGGCACCGGGTGCCATCGGCACCTACGAGTTCGTCGGGGTCGCCATCGTCACGGGTCTCGGCTACACGCCGGAACAGGGACTCGCCACCATCCTCCTGATGCGGATCGTCACGACCTTCCCGCCCGCGCTCATCGGACTCGTTTCGATCTGGGCGCTCCACGTCCGCCCGGAGGCGATCGCCCATGCCGAGGAGACGCCTGCCGGCGAGGGCGAGATGGGATGACTGGTCCGGCGATCGACCTGCGGTGGGCACGGCTGATGCGCGACCCCGTCTGGATCGATGCGGTGCTGCCGACGATCCTGCTGCGCGGCGTCATCCTCGTGTTCGGGGTGCTGACCGTCGTCATCTTTCGGCCCGAAGCGCTGCCCGGCGGATCGTTGCTCGACATCTGGAATCGCTGGGACACCCCCCACTACCTCGAGATCGCTCGCAGCGGGTACGGTCCGCCGGGTGACCCGGCGCTGATCGCGTTCTTCCCGCTGCTCCCAGCCCTCATTGCGGTCGGGTCGTTGTTCGTGGCGCCGATGGTGGCCGGGATGCTGGTTGCCTTCGTTGCCACCCTCGCCTCGGCGGGTGGCCTCTACAGGCTCATGCGGCTCGATCAGGGCCGACGATCGGCGAGGCTCGGCGTGCTCGCCGTAAGCATCTTTCCGACGGCCTTCGCGCTGGTTGCCCCGTACTCGGAGGGACTGTTCCTGGCATTGGCCATCTGGTCCTTCGTGTTCGCCCGGACCGGACGCTGGCCCGCGGCCGGCATCTGTGCCCTGTTTGCCGGCCTTGCCCGTCTGCAGGGTGTGTTCCTGCTCCCGGCACTGCTCGTCGAATACTGGATGTCGCGACGGCGGATCGATCGGGAGACCGCGTGGCTGTTGCTGGGACTCGGTGGCCCGCTCATCTACTTGGGCCTCAACATCGCGGCGTATGGCGATCCGCTCTACTTCCTCACCGTCCAGCGAACCCTGTTCCAGCACGTGACGGCCGCTCCGTGGGTCGTCCTGACCGACGCACTGAATGGCGCCCTGGCCGTCCAGCCGACGGAGTCCTGGGCCACCGTCTATCTCGCGCCGTTCGTGGCCTTCGTCATCCTGGGTCTGACCTTCGCCTGGACCCTCGTCGGCAAGGAAAGCCGTGCGTCCTATGCCGTCTACACGGGTCTGACCATGCTCAGCTTCGCCACGCTGACCTGGCCGATCAGCATGCCGCGCTACCTGATCGGGATCTTCCCGATCTACATCGTCACCGCGAGCCTCGCTCGCCGGCCGTGGCTGGGCCCGCCGCTGCTGGTGGCGTCGACGCTGCTCTTCGGCGTCTTCCTCACGCTCTTCGTCATCGGTCACTGGGCCTTCTAGCGACCGTCGCGAAGCTTCACCGCCCTGGCGTCACCCGGCCAACCGCCAGACCTTGACGCCGTTCGCGTCGTAGACCGTCTCGAACTGGCTGCTGGCACCGAAGTCAGTCGGCTCGTGTCCGCAGTCGAGCACGCCGCCCGGCGAGAGCACGTACGTCGCCGCATACCGGGCCATCAGCCGGGTGGCCGTCGCCGCCCCATCGCAGTAGATCGCCGTGGTGTCGATGCCGCGTTGCTCCGGATCGTAGCCAAGGTGCGACACGAAGGGCCCGAACGTCGAGATACGCCGTCGCCCGGCGAGGTCGACCGGGCTGTTGATGTTCGAATCCGTGATGAAGATGGCGTCATCGGGGGTGTTGACCTCGATCCAGCGGCCCGCGGTCTGCTGCCCCACGGACAACACGACCGCGGGATTCCACAGATGCCAGAGCCCCACGAGCACGGGCGAGATCGCCGAGAACGCCAGCACGGCCCCAACCACCGGAGCCGGCCACCGGCGGATGAGCCAGGCGGCAAGCACGGCCACGGCGATCCACATCATCTGGAAGAACCGGTTCATGTCGAACGAGGAGCTCACCACCACGAGGTTGGGCACGAGGAACATTGCCGCCACCCAGGCGACGAGGAACCACCGGTTGGGCAGCCCGCGACTGCCAACGGCGATGAGGGCAAGCACGAACGGCAACCCGAGGTTCGTCAGGTAGAAGAACAGCACGGCCGCCGGCCCATCGGCGAACGGCGCATCGCTCCAGCCGAGGACCGGCTTCAAGGTCCCAAGGTCCCCCTGCTGCGCAATCGCTCCCGCCACGAACGGGATCGACAGGACGATCGGGACGAGGAACAGCGCGGCGTCGCGCGCGACGAACGGCGAGCGCCACCTCCCGGCGAAGATCACGAACGTCAATACGATCGCGTAGCTCGCTGGATAGGCGTAGAAGTCGAACGGGGCGACCAGTGCCGCGAGGACGCCTGCCAGGAGGATCGCCGCCGGCCGCCGGCCCAGGCACGACACGACCAGCAACACGACGGCGACGAGGCCCGGCAAACCCAGCGTCGTCGCCCGTTGCGGGAGAAAGGCCGTGCTCATCATCGAGGCAATCCGGAAGAACGGCCAACCGCCTGCCCAGCTGTTGTCGTAGGAGTTGCGCGTCACGAGGTCCAGCGGGGTCGATCCACCGGCGAGGACGTCTCCGATGAGATGGAGCCACCCCAGTCCGCCGCCGAAGCACACGATGATCACCGCGATCGTCGCGACGCCGCGACGGTGGGTCAGCGTCAGCGCCAGCGACCACACGAGCATGGCGAGCACCGCAGCAAACAGGGCGCTCGTGAGGAAGAACACCGGGATGATGTCCACCCTGGCGACGGTGGCGGCAATCGCCCCATGGAAGTCGGCAAACCAGTGGTACGTGAGCGGCACGCCGGCGAAGAACGGCACCTCGGGTGGGAAGTTGCCGTGGACGATGCTCGAGCCGATCGAGACGTGGACCAGCAGGTCGCTCCAGTTCCAGCCACCCGAGACGAATCCGTCGGTGGTCTGCCGCCATCCGTTCCAGCCCAGGATCCCGAGCACGGTCAAGCCGACCGCAGCCGATACGACCCAACCTGCCAGGTCCCGTCGGGCGCTCTCGAGCACCCGGTTCATCGAGGGCCGAACCGGCGCCGCAAGCCATGGATGGTGGAAGCGAAGGAGGAGGATCGTCGCCAGCGCGATCGCCGCCACGCTCACCAGGACGGCCTCGCGCCCGAAACCGTCGACGCGGGCCACCAGGTTCACCAGGTGGGCGGAGAGGTAGACGCTCGTCACGATTGCGAGTCCGACGCGGCCGGGCGCGGGCAGGTGGGGTGCGACGCGCTGGATGAGGACCCAGCCCGGGACGAAGAACAGCATCGGCCAGGCGGCGATCAATCCGACCGGCGGGAATGCCCAGGTGGCGGCAGCGAGCCCCACGACGGCGAGGGCCACGGCTGCGAGGCGGCGCGGCGAAAGCGGCGCGATCCCGGCCGGCGCCGCGTCTGGTGCCGGCAGGGGAGCGTCGGGCTCGATCGCGTCGACGGGTGGATTCTCGGCACTGGCAGCCACGGCCGGACGATGATAGTGCCGTGGCAGTCCGCACCATCCTCCACGTCGATCTCGACGCCTTCTTCGCGGCCGTGGAGCAGCGCGATCGTCCGGAGCTGCGCGGCCGGCCGGTGATCGTCGGCGGCGGCGGCGGCGAAGACGCGCGCGGCGTCGTGTCGGCCGCCAGCTACGAGGCCCGTGTCTTCGGCGTGCACTCGGCGATGTCGCTGCGCGAGGCGTACCGGCGCTGCCCGAATGGCGTCTTCCTGCCGGTCGACGGCCGCCGCTACCAGGCGGCCAGTCGCGAGGTGATGGCCATCCTGCGCCGCTTCACGCCGCAGGTCGAACCGATCTCGATCGACGAGGCGTTCCTGGACGTCACCGGTTCGGCCGCCCTGTTCGGCGACGGTCCGACGATCGCGCGGCAGATCAAGCAAGACGTTCGCGGCGAGGTCGGGTTGACGGCGTCCGTCGGCGTGGCCAGCACGAAACTGGTTGCCAAGATCGCGTCCGACCTGCGCAAGC
The DNA here is from genome assembly GCA_041491485.1 of Candidatus Limnocylindria bacterium. GTDB lineage: Bacteria > Chloroflexota > Limnocylindria > Limnocylindrales > CSP1-4 > SPCO01. Next base: position 2,354 of record JBGPVC010000116.1, on the reverse strand, counting down.
CGGACGGGCTGGTCGTCGTCGCTCCCGGCGACGAGGCGAGCTTCCTGGCGCCGCTCCCGATCTCGCGTCTGTGGGGCGTCGGCGAGAAGACCGCGAAGGTCCTGGCCGACTACTCGGTCCGCACGATCGGCGACCTGGCGGCGCTGCCGCCGGACCTGATCGAGCGCCGGTTCGGAAAGCACGGCTCGTCGCTGGTGGAGCGGGCTCGTGGGATCGACTCCGACCCGGTCCACGAGGGCGACCCGGCCAAGTCGGTCGGCCACGAGCACACCTTCGACGTCGACACGAGCGACCCGGAGACGATCGAGCGGACGCTCCTCGGGATGGCCGACGGCGTGGCGGGACGGCTCCGCTCTGCGGGCGTGCGAGCGTCGACCGTCACGGTCAAGATCCGCGACTCGAGCTTCCGGACGATCACCCGGCAGCGGACCCTGGCCGAGCCGACCGACATGACCGAGCCGATCTTCCGGGCGGCGATCGAGCTTGCCCGTCCCGAGGTCAAGGGGATCCGGGTGCGCCTGCTCGGCGTGACCGCGTCGAACCTCGGCGAGCGCGAGCAGCTCTCACTATTCGAAGCAGGCGAGCCGCGGCGGCGTCGCGCCGTGGAGGCCGCAGATGCGCTGCGGCACCGCTACGGAGAGCGCGTCGTGACCCGCGCGCGCCTGCTCGGCGCAGGGTTGCCGGCGCCGTTCGAGCGCGACCCACGCAACCCGCTGGACCGGCGGGCGCGAGGTCGACGTCCGGATCCTGTGGACGCGACCGACCTGGCCGGCGGAGCGGCGGCTCCTGGCGAGCGTGACAGTCTAGGTGGCACGGACGTCGACGAGATTCCGCCCGACGACGCTTGACATCGAACACCTGTTCGGTCTAGGCTGCTGTCGCAATCGAACAGACGTTCTGTCGGACGAGTGCCCCGGACGACACGACCCAGCGCCCCCGGAAAGGAGCCATCGACCGTGGCATTCATCCGAGTCGAACCCGTCCAGGTCCAGGTCCGCACGAATTGGTTCAGCGGACGTCCCCGCGAGATCACCTGGGGCAATGAGCGATTGCCGATCACTCGCCTCGCGGCGGTCCGCGTAGAAGATGCGGCCTACCCGGTGATCACCGGACCACGAACGCTGTTCGAGGTGGACACCCCTCGGGCTCGGCTCTCCCTCACGTTCCAGCACCGCTCGAGGCGCTGGACCGTCACGGGTCTGGACGATCAGGTACGCCGCACAGCCTGAATCAGCAACTCGTCCCGGCAGCGGCGTCCTCCCTCCGCTGCCGCCCCCGTCGGCCTTCCGCCCGGGAAGCCGACCGCTCAGGAGCGGGGCGGGCGCGCCGGTACCGTGCCCGCCCCGTTCCTGACGCCCGGGGCCGGCCGATGCCCGCGTTGGCCGGCTCCGCGCACTCGCTCACGCACATGGGTGCGCTCGCTCCCGTGCTCGCCGGCCGCCTTGGCCTCGACCGGCGCCGGGCGTCGGAAATCGACCGCGGGCCGGCCGATGCCCGCGGGGCCGGCCGATGCTCGGTCGCATCCGTACAATTCCGGCGTGGAGCCATCGACGGGGTCGCGTTTTCGTGATCTGACGCTCGATCAGTTCGTGGGGGAGCTGGCATCTGGCGCGCCCGTGCCCGGTGGCGGCAGTGCCTCGGCGGTGGCGGGAAGCCTGGCGGCCGGCCTGGTCGCGATGGTGGCATCCCTGTCGATGGATCGGCCGAAGTACATCCAGCACACCGAGCTGCTCATGTGGGCAGCGCAGACCGGGCGAGGTCTCGCCGATCGATTCCTGGCGATTGCCGACGACGACGCGCTGGCCTATGCCGGCTTCGCACTGGCCATGAAGCTCCCTCGCGAGACCGACGAGCAACGTGAGATCCGGACGGCAGCCCTTCGTACCGCTGCGCGACACGCGGCGGACGTGCCGCTGATCGCGGTCGAGGCGTGCGTCGAGCTGGTCGGCGTCGCGGAGGCGCTCGCCGGACGGAGCAACCAGAACGCCTCGAGCGACCTCAATGTCGCGGCGTTGCTCGGCGAGGCCGCGGCTCGTGGCGCCGCCGCGAACGTCCTGGTCAACCTTCCCAGTGTGGGAGACGACGACTTCATGACCCGGACGATGGACCGCGTCGACGAGCTGCTCCACGAAGTCGAGCGGCTGGCGTCGTCGACCCGGGAAGCCGTCGGTCGCGGGGAGCCGCGCGAGCCGGTCCCGGCGCCGGCCCGAGCCTGACGCGATGACCGCCTCGGGCGCGCGATTGCTCGAAGGCGGGGCCATCGCCGAAGAGATCCGGACGGCGGTTGCCGAAGACGTCGCCACGTTCGCGTCGACCCGTGGCCGGGCGCCCGGCCTTCGGGTCGTGATCGTCGG
>JBGPVC010000115.1:0-9119 GCA_041491485.1 Candidatus Limnocylindria bacterium | reverse complement strand
CCCTTCATCTCGTCCGACGGCAGGTGGACGACCGAGACGGTGTGCTCGGCCGTGTGCTCCGACGCCACCCGCTGCATCGCGGTGATCACGATGTCGCGCGCCTTGTCCTGGGCCTCCTCGCGGGCGCCCCGCTCGATCGCCCGGGCGAGCTTGACCGCGTCGTGCTCGGCGTCCTCGCGGACCGCCTCGATCAGGATGGCCTTCGCGTCGTCGGCCGACAGCCCCGAGACGCGCTCCAGGGCAGTCACCTGCTCCGAATGCGCCCGGGCGAGCTCGTCGCGCGTCTTGTCGAGTTCCCGCTCACGCTCCAGCAGCTTCCGATCGCGCTGCTCGAGCATGTCCGTGCGCTGGTCGAGCTGCTCGTCGCGCTGGAGAAGGCGACGCTCGAGGCCGGACAGCTCACCCCGCCGCGCCCTGGCCTCTTCCTCGGCTTCGCGCTGGAGGCGGAGCTTTTCGTCCTTCGCCTCGAGGATCAGCTCCTTCTGGCGGGTCCGCGCCTCCGCCTCGATCCGGCGCGCCTCGGCGTTCGCCGCCTTGATCGTCTGCGACGCCCAGAGGCTCCGGACCAGGGCGCCGAGTACGGCTCCGCCGACGGCGGCCCCGAGGGCCACCGCCAGGACAACTGGCGTATCCATGCTGTGTTCCTCCCATCCGGACCGGATTCTGCGGCCGGACGTCTGACGTATACGAAGGCGCGATCGCGAAAGGGCGATGGAGATCCGAATGAAGGGCGGCGATCGGCCCGTTTGGCGCACGTATAGCACCGTTGCCGGCGGTGCCGTTCCGTCTGTCGCGTAGCCTACGGCGACACGACCCGAACGGCAACCGATGGGTGACCCTGATCCGCCTGACGGCCGATACTGGCGCCGTACCGGGAGAAGGGCGATGGACGAAGCGCTGCCGCGGTCTGTCGAGACCGTGGTCATCGGGGCCGGCCATGCCGGCCTGATCATGAGCTGGCACCTCCAGCAGGCCGGCCGCGAGCATGTCGTGGTCGATCGGCGCGACACGCTGGGCGGAGGCTGGCAGGATCGCTGGGATGGCTTCGTCCTGGTCGGGCCGAACTGGACGACCTCGCTGCCCGGCTTCCCCTACGAGGACGGCGATCCCGACGGATTCATGCCACGCGACGCCGTGGCTGCCCGGACGCGCCGGTACGCTGAGGTGATCGGAGCGCCGGTCCATCGCTCGACCTGGGTGACCCGCCTGTCGGTCCCCGGCGGCGCGGGCCGGCGATTCCACCTCGAGACGTCGCGGGGTGCGATCGATGCCGACGATGTCATTGTGGCGACCGGGGCGTTCCACCAGCCGAAGATCCCGCCGGCCGCCGACGGGTTCGCCAGGCGGCTGACACAGATCCATTCGCACGACTACCGGAACCCGTCGCACCTCCCGGCGGGCGGGGTCCTCATCGTCGGGTCCGGGCAGACCGGCGTGCAGCTCGCCGAGGAGCTGCAGGAAGCCGGCCGCGAGGTCTGGCTGTCGGTTGGTCGGTGTGGCCGGGCGCCTCGGCGGTACCGAGGCCACGACATGTTCTTCTGGATGCGCCAGCTCGCGACGCGCGGTCCCGAGTTCGGGACTCCGCTGCCGAGCGTGGATCAGCTACCCGAGCCGCGCCTCAGGTTCGCCTGCAACCCGCACCTCTCGGGCCACCACGGCGGGCACGACACGAACCTGCGGCAGATGGCGCGCGACGGGATCCACCTCGTCGGGCGGTTCGCCGGCGCCGATGCAGAGCAGGCCACGTTCGCGGAGGACCTCCACGAGAGTTTGCGCTTCGCAGACGAGTTCTTCGACTTGCGCTTCCGGGACCTGTGCGACACGTTCATCGAGCGGACCGGCATCGAATCGACGACCGACGACCGAGTCTGGCCGGACTACGAGCCCCCGGAGGTCCCCGAGCTCGACCTGGCGAGGGCCGGCATCTCGACCGTCCTGTGGACCACCGGCTACGCGCCCGACTACCGCTGGCTGGACCTGCCGATCCTCGACGAGTTCGGCGTCCCACGGCACGTCCGGGGCGTGAGCGAGGTGCCCGGGCTGACGTTCATCGGGCTGCTCTGGCAGCTCAACAACGCTTCGGCCAACCTCTCCGGCGTGGCCGTGGACGCGGCCTACCTGGCATCGCTCTGGTAAGCGGCTGATCCTCGTCGCAGGTCAGCAGTCGAGACCCGTCGGCTCGTCGTCGCCATCGGCGCTGGTCCCACCGGCCGCCTCTGCGTCGAGGCGGCTCGCGACCTCGCGACAGGTCTCGGCGTCGAACCCATTCCGGGCGAGCAACGCATACGCCCGCTGGCGTCGCTGTCGTGGGTCCGCCACGCGCGCAAGGGCGCGGGCGTGCCGGGCGAGCAACCGTTCGGCGGCGGTGCGGTCAGCTGAACCGGCTGCGGAGCTGTGACCGGCCTCCACACCGCTTCTGGCGGCCTCTCGTCGTTCCTCGAGGACCAGATCGACCGACAGCCGATCCACGCCCTTGAGCCGCAGCTCCTCGCGGATCGCGCGCTCCCCGCGCGGCCGCGCCCGGTCGCGGGATTCCACCCAGGCACGCGCGAAGGCCTCGTCGTCGAGCATCCCGAGCTCGAGCATCCGCTCGATGGCGCCCTCGACCAGATCCGGCCGGTAGCCGGCCTGGGTCAGGCGCCGCCGCACCTCATGGACCGAACGCGATCGTGCCTCGAGGAAACGCGCCGCCGCCTCGAACACGACCGCTGGATCGTCGACCGCGGCCTTGCGTTCGCGAGCCTCGGCCGGCGACTGCCGACGGCGGGGACGATCCATCACTAGCTCGCCGTCAGGCGGCCCGCATCACGGCGAGCGTCATTCGGCTTCTTCGATGCCCTCGACTGGGATCGTCACCTCGTTGATCTTGGCCCGGATCCGCCGCTCGATCTCTTCCGCGATCGGCGGGTTGGCCTTGAGGAAGTCCTTGGCCGCCTCGCGACCCTGGCCGAGCCTCGTCTCGTCGAAGGTGAACCAGGCGCCCGTCTTGGTCACGGTGTCCATGGCCACGCCCACGTCGAGCAGCCCGCCCTCCTTCGAGACGCCTTCGCCGTACATGACGTCGAACTCGGCGACCCGGAACGGCGGCGCGACCTTGTTCTTGACGACCTTGACCCGGCAGCGATTGCCGACCGAGTCCGTGCCGTTCTTGATCGTCTCGATCCGGCGGATGTCCAGCCGGACGGAGGCATAGAACTTGAGCGCGCGCCCGCCCGGCGTCGTCTCGGGGTTGCCGAACATGACCCCGATCTTCTCGCGCAGCTGGTTGGTGAAGATCAACGCCGTATTGGAGCGCGAGACCGCGCCGGTCAGCTTGCGCAGGGCCTGGCTCATCAACCGCGCCTGGATGCCGACGAACGAGTCGCCCATCTCGCCCTCGATCTCGGCCCGCGGCACGAGTGCGGCGACCGAGTCGACCACGACGCAGTCGATCCCGCCCGAGCGGATGAGCGTCTCGGTGATCTCGAGCGCCTGCTCGCCGGTGTCGGGCTGGCTGACCAGCAGCTCGTCGACGTTGACCCCGCAGGCCCGGGCGTAGCCCGGATCGAGCGCGTGCTCCACGTCGATGAAGGCGGCCACGCCGCCGCGTCGTTGGGCCTCGGCGATGACGTGCTGGCAGACGGTCGTCTTGCCCGACGACTCCGGACCGAAGATCTCGGTGATCCGGCCGCGCGGAATGCCGCCGACGCCGAGGGCCAGATCCAGCGCGATCGAGCCGGTGGGGATCGTGTCGACGTTCTGCCGCTCACGCGATCCGAGCTTCATGATCGCGCCGCGACCGAACTGCTTCTCGATCGACGCCAGGGCGGCCTCGACCGCCTTGCCGCGTTCCGCCAGGGCCCGTTCCGCGGTTCGTTCCGCGCTTCGTTCGTCGGTCATCGCCATCTGTCCGTCACGCTCCTCATCCGATCCATGGGACCGCTCGCCGGGGCGGACCGTGATGGCGTCCGCCGGTCGATCAGCCTTCCTCCGTGTCGTCCACGACCTGGCGCTCCTTGCGCGGCTTGCGGATCACCTCGACGTTGCGCGGTGGCTCCGCCAGCGGCGACAAGCTGGGTTGGGCTAGCTTGGCCTTCGGCTTCTTCTTTGCCTCTTTGCCCGGTCGATCTCGCGAGCCCATCGATGCGCCTCCGCGTCTCTCTGAAGGTTACCGACCGGCGGTTCACGCCGACTTCACAGCGCCTTCACCGCCACTCAACCGGCCAGCGCGAACCCGCAATGCGGCCATCTCGGCGGGGAAGGTTCCGGCCCCAATGGCGGCTCGGATCCTGGCCATGAAGTCTAGGGTGAAGGTCAGGTTGTGACAAGTCGCGAGACGGTACGCGAGGAGCTCGTTGGCCCGGAACAGATGGGCGAGATAGGCTCGCGAGAAGCGCCGGCAGCCCAGGCACGCGCAGCCCTCCTGGACCGGGGTCGGATCGTCCAGGTGCACCTGGTTGCGCAGGTTCAGCCGGCCGCCAGGGATCCAGACCTGGCCGTTGCGCGCCACCCTCGCCGGCAGCACCGAGTCGAACAGGTCCACGCCCCGATGCACCGCCTCGAGCAGGTCCGCCGGGGACCCGAGACCCATCAGGTACCGCGGCCGTGGGTCGTCCTTCAGACGCCCGACCACCACGTCCAGCGTCGCGTCGCGCTGCGCCGGCGTCTCGTCACCGGCGAGCCCGCCGATGCACAGCCCGTCGAACGGCAGCCCGGCGACGAAATCGGTGGACTCGATCCGGAGGTCGCGGTCGAGACCGCCCTGGATGATCCCGAACAGCGCCTGATCCGGACGCCCGTGCGCGGCCAGGGACCGCTCGGCCCAGCGATGCGTCCGCTGCGTGGCGTCCGCCACGACCTCGCGCGGCGAGCTCGGGAAGACGGGCTGGTCGAACGCGACCGCCACGTCCGACCCGAGCGCCTCCTGGACCCCGATCGCGGTCTCCGGCGTGAACCGGTGGGTGGAGCCGTCGAGGTGGCTGCGAAAAGTGACGCCGTCCTCGTCGACGACGCGCAGGTCGCCGAGCGAGACGACCTGGAAGCCACCCGAATCGGTCAGGATCGGGCGGTCCCAGTCCATGAACCGGTGGAGCCCGCCCAGCCTGGCGATCCGCTCGTGACCGGGTCGCAGGTAGAGGTGGTAGGTGTTCGACAGGATGATCGAGGCGCCGACCTCGCGCAGGTCGTCCGGCGACAGGGCCTTGACCGTGGCGTTGGTGCCGACCGGCATGAACTGCGGGGTCTCGACCACACCATGGGTCAGCGTCAGCCGTCCGAGCCGCGCGCGCGTCGTCCCGTCTTCAGGGGGCGGCGTGACGACCTCGAATCGCGACGCCGCTCCGACGAACGTGCCGCTCACGCGTCCGGCTGCGTTGATTCGTCCCACAGGCCGACCATGCCGGGTTCCGACCGCCGCGGCGGCGGGATCTCGTAGCCGAGGCCCGACAGGTGGTTGCGCGCCAGATCGGTGGCGATCCGCCCCGACGGGGTCCGATCGATGAATCCGAGGCGGAGCAGGAACGGCTCGTAGACGTCCTCGATCGTCTCGGTCTCCTCGGACAGGACGGCCGCCAGCGCCGCCACCCCGACCGGCCCCGAGGCAAACTTCTGGATGATGGCGGCCAGGAGCTTGCGATCGGTCGAGTCCAGCCCCTCGTCGTCGATTTCCATCGCCCGCATCGCGGCCGTCGCGGTCGCCTCGTCGACGTGGCCGTCGCCGTGGACCTGGGCGTGGTCGCGGACCCGCTTGAGAAGCCGGTTCACGATCCTCGGCGTGCCCCGACCGCGCCGGGCGATCGCCCGCGTCGCGGCGGGTTCGATGGTCACGTTCAGGATCGTGGCCGAGCGCTCGACGATCGCGGCCAGCTCGTTCTCGGCGTAGAAGTCGAGCCGGTAGGTCGCGCCGAACCGGTCCCGTAACGGGGAGCTGATCCGGCCGGCTCGAGTCGTGGCGCCGACGATGGTGAACGGCTTGAGGCTGAGCCGGAGGGAGCGGGCGGACGGTCCCTTGCCGATCATGACGTCGAGCGCGTAGTCCTCCATCGCCGGATAGAGGATCTCCTCGACCGCCCGGTTGAGGCGGTGGATCTCGTCGATGAACAGCACGTCGCGTTCCTCGAGCGAGGTCAGGATCGCCGCCAGATCGCCGGCTCGCTCGATCGCCGGACCCGAGGCGTATTTGACGTTGACCCCGAGCTCGCGGGCGATGATCGTGGCCAGCGTCGTCTTGCCCAGGCCGGGCGGGCCGTAGAGCAGGACGTGATCGGCCGCCTCTCCCCTCCCCCGGGCCGCGGCGAGCAGCACGGACAGGTTCGCCTTGACCTCGCGCTGGCCGATGTACTCGTCCAGGGTCCTCGGGCGCAGGGTTCCCTCGATCACCGGATCGGCATCATCCAGGTCCGCCGAGAGGATGTGCGAGAGGTCGTCGGCCATCGCGCGTGAGTCTAGCATGGATGCATCCGTTTCGTACGGATGTTCTCTATGCGTGGATATCCCACTCCTCGACTAGGAGATGCGCGCTAGGATGCAGCCGATGCGCCTGTCTCGACGCTCCGAATACGGCCTGCGGGCCCTGGTCGACCTGGTCCGCCATGACGGTGAGGGCCCGATCCCGCTGACGAGCCTGGCCGGCCGCAACCGGCTGCCGGCCAAGTTCCTCGAGCAGATCATGGCCACCCTCAAGCACGCCGGAATCGTGCGGACGACGCTGGGCACGCACGGCGGGTACGCGATGGCCGCCGACCCGTCGGCCGTCTCGATCGGCCGGATCATTCGACTGCTCGATGGCGCGCTCGCCCCGTTGCCATGCGTCTCGCTGCGCTACTACGAGCCATGTTCGTGCCCCGACGAGGCGTCGTGCAGCCTGCGCGACGTCATGATCGACGTGCGCGACGCGATGCTCGAGATCCTCGACAAGGAGACCCTCGCCGAGCTGGCGGTTCGCCGCGGTCGCGACTCGATCGATCCCCGCGGTCGCCATGCCGACGCGCTCGCGGGCCGGAGGCCGTAGCCGCGGCTCGCGCGGGCCTTGGCCCGGCGCGGGGGCCTTGGCCCGGCGCGCGGGCGGTGGCCCCCGCGCTGGTCGCAGGTGCCGGTCCCCTCAGTCCCGCAGCAGGCTCCGGAGCGCGGCCTTGACCCGGTCCTCGAGCGTGCCGCCGATCGTCGCGTCGGCGAGGGCGATGCGGGAGGCCTCGCGGGCTTCCGCGAGGGAATAGCCAAGCGCCTGCAGCGCGGCGATGACCTCGCTCTCCGCCGCCCCGAGGCCACCCGCCGCGGTGCCCGAAGCCGCCACCCCGGCCGCGGCGACCTTCTCCTTGAGCTCGAAGATGACTCGGTCGGCCAGCTTCTTGCCGATCCCCGGGATCGACACGAGCACCGCCTGGTCCTGGAGCAGGATCGCGAGCTGCAGGTCGGGCGTCGGACGGCTGCCGACGATCGCCAGCGCCACCTTGGGCCCGACCCCGGTGACGGTCAGCAGCAGGTTGAAGAACCCGAGCTCCTCGGCGTTGCGGAACCCGTACAACGCCTGCTGGTCCTCACGGACGAGGTGGTAGGTGTGGAGCTTGAGCCGGCTCCCCGGCTGTGCGCCGGCGAGGATCGACGGCGCCGCGAAGACCCGATAGCCGATCCCACCGACCTCGATCACGAGCGAGTCAGCGGCAACCGCGCCGACGACGCCCTCGACCGACGCGATCACCGTTCGCCTCCGGTGTCGCCGTTCATCCCCTGGTGCGAGTGAATCAACACTGGACCAGCGAAACGGACCGCCGACCCCAAGCCGGCCCGACTCGGCGCGGTTTCGTGAGTCCCAGGCACGCCACCGGCCCAAGCGACCCGGGGCGGCCGGCGACGGACGCCTTCAGGACCCAGGTGCTGACTGGCAGCCACAAGGCCGCGGTGGGGCATCGAATCCCGTCGCGGTCTCTGGCCCACGCGCCGAATCCGACCTCGCCCGGCGCGCACGCCACCTTACGACGCGTTTCGCTTGGCGGCGCGCTCGGCGGAGATTGCCTCGCGGACCGCCCGGTCGTAGCTCGTCTCACCGCGAACGATCGGAGCCACGGCGGCCCGATCCAGGACGCCAGCCGTCGTTTTCAGCCCGGCGCGCTCGGTGTTGGCAACCCAGGTGGCGATCGCCAGGGCGTCGGCGGCGTCGTCCGGCCGTGGCAGCTCGCTCATGCCGAGCACGAGCTGGACCATCCGCTGCACCTGTTCCTTGTCCGCCGCGCCGTACCCGGTGATCGCGCTCTTGACCTCGTTCGGCGTCGCCTCGCGAACCGGCGTCCCGTGCTGGGCCGCCGCGAGCAGCACGACACCGCGCGCCTGGCCGACGGCGAACGCGGTCTGCACGTTGCGCGAGAAGAAGAGCCGCTCGACGCCGAGGAGGTCGGGCTGATGGAGCGAGATGAGATCGTCCACGAGCGCGTGGATCTCCAGCAGCCGTTCGGGCAGGCTCGTGTCGGGACTGGTCGTCAGGCAGCCGTGGTCCACCTCGCGGAGCCGCCCGGCGATCCGCTCGACGATGCCGTAGCCCAGCGAGGCGGTCCCGGGGTCGATCCCCAGGACGATCACCCGGCGACCTCGGCGTAGACGTCCTCGGGGATGTCGAAGTTGGCGGTCACCCGCGACACGTCGTCGAGGTCCTCGAGCAGCTCGACCAGGCGGAGCGCCTGGCGAGCCTTCGACGAGTCGAGTTCGACGGTCTGCTTGGCCACCATGGTCGACTCCGCCGACTCGACGGGCACGCCGCTCGCCTCCAGGCTCTTGCGGACCGCCTCGAGATCGTGCGGCGCCGTGTAGATGGCGATGGTCTCGTCGTCGTCCGTCTCGACATCCTCGGCGCCCGCGTCGATCGCGGCGAGGGTCACCTCGTCCACGTCGACGCCCGCCCGCGGCACCTCGATGAACCCGCGCGGCTCGAACTGCCAGGCGACCGCCCCGGAACCCGCCAGCTGGCCGCCCGCCTTGGTGAACATCGAACGGACCTCGGCGGCCGTCCGGTTGCGATTGTCGGTTTGCGCTTCGACCAGGATCGCGATCCCGCCCGGGCCGTATCCCTCGTAGACGATCTCCTCGAACTGCTCGGCGTCGCCGCCGCCGGTCGCCTTGTCGATCGTGCGCTTGATGTTGTCGGCCGGCAT
>JBGPVC010000114.1:0-9120 GCA_041491485.1 Candidatus Limnocylindria bacterium | reverse complement strand
GGGGTGTCCGTCACGACAGAGTAGCGATACGGCTCGAGGTGGATGAACCCGACGTCGCGCCACCGGTCGAGCAGGTAGCGGGCCATGATGATCGCCCGTCCACAGGCCGGCGAGACGCGGAACTTGGTCGAATCGATGACCAGCACGAAGGGCTTGCCGGCGGAGAGCGCGTCGGTCGTCGACGTCTGCGACAGGCGGAGATCCGGCGCGGGATCGGTCGTCACGGCTCTCGCGTTGCCACCGACGTCATCGAGCGTCGGCGTGTGGACGGTCGGCGCCGGAGCGCCGATCGAAGCGGTCGTTCCCGGATCCAGGGCCGTCACGGCCACTGACCCGGTCACGGTCGCGCCGTTGTGGGTCGTCGAGATCTCGAGTCGCCAGGCGCCGGGCGACGGGATCGTGACCTCCGCGACGTAGGACACCGTGTCGAGGCCGGGCGGCTGGACCGGGACCGCGTCGACCGGCGTGCCGACCGGCGAGCCCAGCGCGTTCTGGAGCTGGACCGCCGGGTGGAGCGTCGCGTCGTTCAGCGGCACGCCGCCGCTCGCGAGGGTGAGGATGACCGGGGTCGAGCTTCCCGCCCAGACGGCCGACGAGACGACGGTTGCGTCCAGCGATCCAGCAGGTGCCGCGGTGGTGCTCGGACTGGCTTCCGGGCTTGCACTCGCGGCCTCGCTCGGAATGGCCACGGCGGTCGTCGCGACCACGTTGCGCAGGGTCGCCGTCATCGCGGGCGCCCCGGTGCCGAACGGGAAGCGCCCGCGCAGGATGCCGTTCGCATCGACGATGTAAACGTCCGCCGTATGCGACATCGAGTAGGTGTCGGGCGTCGCGCCTTCGACTCGTGCGTAGCGGACTCCCCACGCGTCGGCGGTCGCCCGGATCTGGTCGGCGGTCCCCGTCAGGGCGACGAAGCCGGCCGGCAGGAAGCGGACGTACTCCTTGAGCCAGGTGGTGGTATCGCGTGCGGGGTCGACCGTCACGAACGCGGCGTGCAGCCCGGGACCGAAGGCGCTCATCGCGAGCCCCATCGTGCCGATCGTCGCGGGGCAGACGTCGGGACAGTGGGTGTAGCCGAAGAAGACCAGGGTGGGCTCGCCACGGAACGAGGTGATCGAGAAGGGACGGCCGTCCTGGTCGGTGAGCTCGATGGACGGCGCCTCGCGCGGCGCCGGATAGAGGAAGGAGGCGACGTCGATGGGCGCTGCCGAACTGGCCGCCGAGGTCGGGCTCCCGCTGGTGTCCGCCGCGGCCGGTGCCGTCCATCCGGGCTGCGAGCCACCGCCTTCGGGTGCCAGGACACCGCGGGCCAGCACGGCCAGGACGAGGACACCGAGCATGGCCGCCATGGCGACCACCAGCCAGAAGCCGCCGTCCAGGACGCGGACGGATTCATCATCGGGTTTCGAGGTCGTGGGACGATCGGACACGTCAGCCCTGTCGGATCTCCGCCTGGACCACGACCTTGCCGGCGTGTTCGAACACCAGGTCGATCTCGATCGTCCCGCCGACCGAGAGCTCGCTCTTCACGCCCATGATCATCAGATGGTAGCCGCCGGGTTCGAGCGTGACCGTCGCGCCGGCCGGGATGTCGAGCCGGTCGATCGGGTGCATGCCGGTCATGCCGGATGCGTCGGTCGAGACCTCGTGGACCTGGACCATGTCCGCCGCCGGGCTGGACGCCGAGAGCAGCGCATCCGCCTGTCCCGACGCGCCGGTGATCGTGAGGTACGCGGCGCTATTGCCGCCGGCCGGGGCCGATCGCGCCCACGGTTGCCCGATGGTGGGCGCCCCCGCAGCACTCGAGCACGCCGCGATCGCCACGACCGTGGCGACGACAACCGACAGCCGGCGACGACTCGGATGCATCCGGGTGAAGGTAGCGAGCGTGCCCTCGTGGGAACAGGTCCATTCGGCCCGTGGTTTTCGGGCGCGGCGGGGCGGACCTCAGCGGGGCGCGTGGATCAGCGGCGTTCCGGTTGACCGGTCAGCTTGTCGAGCACGCGGCGGACGCGACCGGGCGGCTCGGGCTCCGGTTCGCGATCGGAATCCTCCGGCTCGGCCGGCTCGTCCCGGTACTCGTTGTCCAGGGTGTGCATCGGGACCGGCATGAGCAGGTCCGGGCCAAGGAAGGCCCCGGCATTCCGCTGCGCCCGGTTCTTCTTCGATGAGCCCATGACATTCCTCCGTGGCGTTGGAGGAACCGTGGGCCCGCCCGATCGGAGCGTCAAGGGCCGATCGGGCGTACCGGGAGGGGCCTTCCGAACGGACGCGCCCGAACCCCCCCTACGTCACCGCGAACGTCTCGGCCACCTCGACGCTCGCACCGCCCTGCAGCACCGGGCACCCCTTGGCGAACTCGACCGCCTGGTCCAGGTCGTCGGCCTTGAGGATGGTGTAGCCCGACGACGGGTTGGTGCCACCGGCCTTGACGGTCCCGTCCGGGGCGATGGTCCGGACCTGCGACACGGGGTTGCCCTGGTCGACGACCGCTCTGCCGAGCTTCCCGAACCAGTCGGTCCAGGCCTGCATGACCTTGGCGCCTTCTTCCTGGCTCTCGGGCATCGAGCCACCGTGGAAGACGAGCAGATAGTTCGCCATGGGTCTGACCCTCCGAATGCGCTCCACGACACCGACGGTGTCGCGCGGCGGCACTTCGCCTGCCTACGGATACGACGAACAGGCTTCCCTTGGATCGACAGGCGCCGAGATCTCCCGCGCCTAGTGCTGGATCGCCCTCGTCAGGCGTTCGATGCCGAAATCGAACGCCTCGTCCACGTCGCCGCCGAGGCGGAACGCGCCGGCCAGCTCCATGTTCAGGAAGCCGTTGGCCCAGGCCACGACCGTCCGGGCGGCCTCCAGCGCATGTTCCGGGCCGGCCAGCTCGGCCGCAGTCCGGAGGAGTGCCGCAGCCGACCGCGCGTTGACCTCGGGATCCACGCGCTCGCCCTCGGGCAGTCGATCGAACAGCAGGTGATAGGCCTCGGGGTGGGCGAGCGCCCAGGTTCGAAACGCGCCGGCGATGGCGCGCAGGTCGGCCCGCGGGTCGCCGCTCGTTGCGGCCCGCTCCAGCACGACGGTGAGCTCGCCCGCGATGTCGTTCGCGATCAGGCGGACGAGGTTCCCGCGCCCTCGAACCCGCTTGTAGAGGGAGGGCGCCCGGACGCCGACCGCAACGGCAACGCGCTGCATGGTCAGCCCATCGAGCCCTTCGGTATCGAGAATGACACGGCCAGCGGCGACGATCCCGTCGGTTGACGTTCGAGATGGTGTCGGCATGGTCTGGATCTCCCATGGCTATTGACAGTAGCTATGATGGCTATGTAGTATAGCGATGACAGCGGACAACGCAAGATCGCGCAACACGGGAAGGTCACATGCAGCTCTCCACGTCCCTTCATCGGCTCGGTTTGAGCCCCGTCAACAGCTACCTCGTCGAAGAGGGCGGCCTGGTCACGATCATCGACGCCGGCCTGTCCGGCTACTGGCGCGACCTGCCGGCCGAGCTGGCCGCGATGGGCCGTTCGCTCGATGACGTCCGAGGCGTGGTCCTGACCCACGGCGACACCGACCACATCGGCTTTGCCGAGCAAATCCGCCGCGAGCGAGGCATCCCGGTCTACGTCCACGAGCTCGATGCCGGGCGTGCTCGTGGCGAGGTCAGGAAGCCGATGTCCGGTTGGGGCCCGATCAAGGTCGGGGCGCTTCTGGGGTTCCTGGCCTACGGTGCGCGGCACGGAGCCTTGCGGATCAAGTACTTGACCGAAGTCCAGACCTTCAGCGACGGCGCCACGCTCGACCTGCCCGGCTCGCCGCGGATCATCCATCTGCCCGGGCACACGCCGGGGAGCGTGGCCATCCACGTGCCAGCCGTGGACGCCGTGTTCATGGGCGACGCGTTCACGACCCGGAGCGTGCTGACCGGCGAGGTCGGGCCGCACCTCGCCCCGTTCACGCTGGACCCGGCGCAAGCGCTGGCCTCACTGGCGAAGCTGGATGCGATCGATGCGACGTTGGTCCTTCCCGGTCACGGAGAGGCCTGGACCGGCGGCCTCGCCGAGGCCCTGCGCCTGATCCGGGCTGCCGAATAGGGCCCAAGGCCAGCCCGATGGGGGCGTCCACGAGGGCGACCGCCCCAAGATGGCGGAACAGCCATGCAGGGACTCATACGGCCAGTCTCGACCGGGAATGACCAGTAGGTCGGTCGATTCCGCCCGTGCGTAGGCAGGTTCCGGCCGATCCCACGCTCAGCGACCGGCTCGGATCATCACCGGGTCCGCCGCGGTGGCCACAGGTTGGCCGTTGTAGTCCAGGCCTGCATCGTCCGCCGAATTGATGGGCGCGGGCCCAGGAAGACGGCCAGCGGCCCCCGGTTGACAGCCCAGCGCCCCAAGTTGGCAGCCCAGCCGCCCCAAGTTGACAGCCCAGCCGCGGCCGGTCAGTCGGCGGATCGAACTCGCACGCGCCGCGGCGCGGGTCGGGAGGCCGGCGGCTCCTCGGTCAACCGGCCGGCCAGCAGCTGGTCGTAGCCCTCGATCTTGTGCTCGACCAGGTCGAGCGCGGTCGCCAGCTCCCGCATGTCGGCCTGGATCCGGCGCTTGTGGTCCTGGAGGAGCCGCAGGCGCTCTGCCGCCGTCGCGTCGCCCTCCTGGGCGAGCTCGGCGTAGGTATGGAGGTCCTCGATCGGCATGCCCGTCGCCCGAAGGCACTGGACGAGCTTGATCCAACCCATGTCGTCGTCGGAGAGGCGGCGATGGGGAGGAGAGCCGGCCGTCTTGACAACCGTACAACCAGCCGTACAGTTGAACGTATGAAGACGATCCCTGTGAGCGATTTGCGGCAGCGCGTGGCGGACGTCATCGACGACGTCCAGGCGACCTCCGAGCCAACCGTCGTGCTGCAGCGATCGCGAAAGGTGGCGTACATCGTCAATCCGGAGCGCTACGAGCGCGACCAGCTAGAGCTGCAGACGCTCCGCCGAGCACTGTTCGTCGCCGAGGTTCGCGAGGCCGAGGCCGAATACCAGACGGGCGAGTCTCACCGGTTCGACGACGTCGAGCAGCTGCTCGATCAGCTCCGAGGCTGACTTGCGATTCACGGCGTCGAGCCGTTTTCTGCGCAAGGCCAAGAAGCTTCGAGAACCCCAGGCATCGATGCTTCGGGCGGCGCTTCGCCGCTTTGCCGCGGACCCGACGGACGTATTGCTCCGAACGCACAAGTTGAAGGGCGACCTCGACGCCTACTGGGCGTTCAGCGTCGACGACGACCTTCGTGTGTTGTTTCGCTGGGAGGGGGACGAGGCCTTCCTGGTCAACCTCGGTTCGCACGACGAGGTCTACTAGCGCGGACGGACATCCACCGATGGACGGCAACTGCCAATCGCCGCCGCGACCTACGCGCGGGTCACGATCCCTCCGAGGCGACTAAATGCCGCCTCCTTCTCGATCCGGACGCGCTCCACCGAGCCGGCGTCGGCCGACCCCTCACCCGCGTATTTCCAGCGCAGCCGGATCCGCGTTCCATCCTCGACAGCATCCAGGTCGGGTACGCGGTGTACCCGGTGAGGTCCGCGATGACGAGGAAGCTCCTTTTCGGGCGTCACTGCCATGCCGAACCCTGGACCTCGGGGATGCCCCGATGTCAATGGGCATTCGAAACAGGCATCCGATCGTCGAGCCGCCGGAGGTTGGGGCGCCGAGGATCCCGGGTAGACTGCGAACGTGAGCTTCGAGGTCGCCGCGGAAGCCTACGACCGATTCATGGGCCGCTACTCGGTCCTGCTCGCCCCGCAGCTGGCGGACCTCGCCGGGGTCACCGGCGACCAACGGGCGCTCGACGTCGGCTGCGGACCGGGTGCTCTCACGGGTGAGCTGGTCAGGCGGCTGGGCGCGACCGCGGTTTCGGCGGTCGATCCGTCGGAGTCGTTCGTTGCCGCCACCGCCGCACGCTACCCGGGCGTTACCGTGCGACGGGCGGCCGCCGAGGACCTGCCGTTCCCGGAGCGCTCGTTCGACCGGGCGCTGGCCCAGCTGGTCGTCCACTTCATGCCCGATCCGGTCGCCGGGCTGGCCGAGATGCGCCGGGTGACACGGCCCGATGGCGTCGTGGCGGCGTGTGTCTGGGATCACGCCGGCGGGACGGGCCCGCTCGGCCTGTTCTGGGGCACCGCGCGTGAGCTCGATCCCCTCGTCGATGACGAATCCGGGCTTCCCGGCACCCGCGACGGGCATCTCGCAGAGCTGTTCGAGACGGCCGGGCTCCGTGACGTCAAGGCCATGACGCTGTCAGCCGACCTGGAGCACCCGACCTTCGAAGACTGGTGGGAGCCGTTCAGCGCGGGCGTCGGTCCGGCCGGTTCGTATGTCGCACAACTTGACGCGGATCGCCAGATCGAATTGCGCGAGCGGTGCCGCGCTCAGCTACCAGACGCGCCGTTCACGATCACGGCTCGAGCCTGGGCGGTGCGAGGCCTCGTCTAGGGTTGGCAGCCCCGCCGTCGGGGCGAGGTTCTCGTCGAAATTGCGGTCAACCCCGGTTACACTCGATCGCGTGCCTGCCATCGGCGAGACCGTGGTCATCGTCATCGTCGTCGGCCTCGCCGTCCTCCTGGTCCTTCGCATTCTGACCACCATCCCCGGCTGGGTCCGTCGGGCGGGCAGGCCAGAGGCGCGCGCGATCCGCGTGATCGGCGTCGGAGGCGGCGGCAGCAACGCGGTCGATCGGATGGTCAGGGCACGGATCCACGGGGTCGACTTCGTCGCCTGCAATACCGATGCCCAGGCGCTGCGTCGCTCGAGCGCGGAGACGAAGATCCGGATCGGAAACGCCGTCACGCGTGGCCTTGGCTCAGGCGGCGACCCGGAGATCGGGCGCCGGGCGGCCCAGGAGGACTCAGGGAGGATCGCGCGAGCGGTCGCCGGCGCAGACCTCGTGTTCGTCACTGCCGGGCTTGGTGGTGGAACCGGATCCGGCGCCACGCCGATCGTGGCAGCGAGTGCGCGAGAGCAGGGCGCCCTGATGATCGCAGTCGTGACCAAGCCCTTTGGATTCGAGGGCACGCAACGGAGTCGCGTCGCCGACGCCGCAGCGACAGCATTGGCCGAACATGTCGATGCCCTGATCGTCGTGTCCAACGATCGCGTCTCCGACGTTCTGGCCGAGGACGTCTCCGTGATCGACGCCTTCCGAGTCGTCGACGACGTCTTGCTTCAGGCTGTCAAAGGCATCATCGACCTGATTGCCTCGCCGGGGTTGATCAACCTCGATTTCGCCGATATCCGCGCAGTGATGAAGGACGCAGGCCCCGCGCTGATCGGTCTCGGTCGTGGCAGCGGCGAGCACCGCGCGGCCGACGCGGCACGACAGGCGATCGCCAGTCCACTGCTCGAATCGAACATCGAGGGCGCCCGTGGGATCGTCTTCAACGTGTCCGGCCCGGCCGATCTCCGACTGAGCGAGGTCCGCCTGGCGGCCAACGAGATCCGTGCGCGCGCCGACGTGGATGCGAACCTGATCTTTGGGGCGAGCTTCAGCGAGTCACTGGGCGAGGATGTCCTCATCACCCTCATCGCGACCGGCCTGAGGCCGCACGAGCCGGCCGAGGCGCTGTCGTTGGGGGCTCCTTCGAGCGATGGCCCTCCTTCGATCCCTGAGTCCGAAGAGTCGCCGAGGCGTTCGACGCGGCCGGGGTCGCCGGCCGCCGATGCAGTCGACCTCGACGTCCCGAGCTACGCGCGGCGGAAGCGGGAACCAACGAGCCGCAGCTGACGACCTATGCGGCGAGCTGGCGCACTCGGGCCAGGAGGTCGGCCCTGGGTCGGCCGCGGTGACAGGCCGCCCAGCCGACGAGATCCGGCCGCGCGCCAAAGATGACGAAGACGCGTTCCTGCCTTGACGGACCGGGTTGGAGACCACCGTCCGTCCGAAACCCGCTCGGCGAGGGCGACTCGAGGGCGGCGGACGGCGCAACGAGGCCGCGTCCACCCATCGATCGGATTCGGCGCGCCTCGCGCTGACACGCCGGGTAACTGGAGGTGTCGCCGGTCAGCGTCGCGGCCACCAGGCGCGGTTGGGCGCGAGGCGTTCGCGGCAGGTCGATCGACCAGAGCGACCGATGGATCCCGGCAAGGTCGGCGGGGTCGACGATTTCCTCGTGTCGGAGGAATTCGGCCCAGGCACCGTCGGGCGTCTCGGAGAAGTAGTGCACCGGTCCCTCGCCCGAATCGTGCCATCGGGCGGCTGGCTGGTCCGCCGTCTCCCAGAGGAACGGGAACCGGGAATCGGCATGGCGAAAGACGATCACGTGGCCGCTCCCGCGCCGGCGAGCGCCGCCGCAAGCTCACGGACCCGCTCGACCTCGTCGTCCGCCGGATCCCAGCCCGACACGAGCACCTCGCGAGGTGAGCGCCCACCGAGCTGTGACCGCTTGCGGTCGAACCATCGCCGGCTGCCGAACTCGTTGTATGCGCCGGCGAGATCCGCAAGCACCAGTGCCAGCCAATGAATGCGTGCCGCGAGCTGATCGGGCCACCTCCGTGCACCCGCCTGGTAGCGCCCGAGACTGACGCTCGACGTGCCGATCAACTCGGCCACCGCTTCGCGATCGAGGACGCGAAGGACCTCGGGCAGCTCGCGATCCGGCAGCGGGGATGCTGTCAGCGCCTCGTCGAGTCGGCGGATGAGCGCGGCGAGGCGGTCCGATCGGGGGTCGCCGTGGAGCAGGGCGACGGCGACATCCTGGCCGATGCCCGCATTCGAGGCTGCTCTCGCGATCCGACGGACGAGCTCCAGGTCCAGGCGCTCGACCACCTCATCTTGGCCAAGCAGCCCGAGCGCGATCGCGCGACGGAGCAAGCCAATGGTCGGGCCCACGAGCGCGGGTTCGTCGATTGGAGCTTCGACGGTAGCGACTTGGATGAGTGTCATACACCGAAGTCTAACCAGCCGGCTAACGACGTCAAGGATAGCCGCTGGAGGAGGACGGTGGGCGCCTGCGCACCTTGGCTCGGTCCGGCTTGCGTCACCGCATCTCAATGCTATGATGCTGAGATGCCGAAAGTGCGCACGACCCTGACGATCGATGAGACGGTCCTGCGGGCGGTCAAGATCCGAGCGGCGAGG
>JBGPVC010000113.1:0-9174 GCA_041491485.1 Candidatus Limnocylindria bacterium | reverse complement strand
TACGAGCGCTTCTGCTTCGCCTGCTTCGACGGCCACTATCCCGACCCGGTCCCATACGACGCCGCCAGTCGCAAGTTCATCCTCGAGGAGCCCGTGGCCCCGGGAGCCCATGGCTGACGCCCGCCGCGCCTACCGGAGGGCGGGCGTCGACGTCGACGCCGGGTCGCGCGCGGTCGACCTGATCCGTGCCCACGTCGAGTCGACCCGTCGTGTCGAGGTCCTCGGCGGACTCGGCGGCTTCGGCGGCGCGTTCACGGTGCCGGCCGGCTATCGCGAGCCCGTGCTCGTGGCCTCGACCGACGGGGTCGGGACCAAGACGGCGATCGCTGCCGGCGTCGGGCGGTTCGACACGATCGGGATCGATCTCGTGGCGATGTGCGTCGACGACATTGCCTGCACCGGTGCCGAGCCGCTCGCGTTCCTCGACTACGTCGCCGTGGGCGAGCTCGATCCGGTCGCCGTGGCCGAGCTGGTGAGCGGCGTGGCGGCCGGCTGCCGCGAGGCGGGCTGCGCGCTCGTCGGTGGCGAGACGGCCGAGCACCCGGGGCTGATGGCCGCCGGAACCTTCGACCTGGCCGGGGCCGCGATCGGGGTCGTGGAGCGCTCGCGGATGATCGACGGTTCCGCGGTCCGGGCCGGCGATGCGATCGTGGGCCTGGCGTCGTCGGGCCTCCACTCGAACGGCTATTCACTGGTTCGCGCACTGCTGACCGAGTGGGAGCTGAACCTGGCCGAGCCGTACCAGGTCCGCCTGCGCCGGACGCTCGGCGACGGCCCCACCGATCAGGTGCTCGCCCGTGCGCCACATGAAGCCATGGCCACGCTCGGCGAGACGCTCCTGACGCCGACCAGGATCTATGCTCGAGCCCTGCTTCGGGTCCGCGAGACCCTCGTCGACCGCGGCTGGGATCTCCGCGGCCTCGCCCACATCACGGGCGGCGGGCTGCCCGGCAACGTGCCGCGCGCCCTCCCCGAGGGCCTGGGAGCCCGGGTCGACCCGGCACGCTGGGAGATGCCGTCGGTCATGCGCCTGGTCGGGGCGTTGGGCGGCATGGGCGACGACGAGATCCGGGCCACGTTCAATGGAGGCATCGGGATGATCGCCGTCCTGCCACCGGACGCGGTCCAGGCGACGATCGCGGGCTTTGCACAGCACGACATCGAGGCGACGCGCATCGGAGAAGTCGTGGAAGCGGCCGAGCTGGGCGCTCGCTATGTCGAAGCCGCGCTCGAGGGCGTGGCGTGATCGGCCGGATCGCCGTCGGCGTCTCGGGAGGCGGCTCGAACCTGCGCGCGCTCGCGGCGTCTGCCGGTCGCGCCGAGCTCGGTGGCGAGATCGTCCTCGTCTTCGCCGACCGTGCCTGTCCCGCGCTCGACTGGGCGGCCGAGCAGGGGATCGACACGGCCCTCATCCCGGGCGGCCACGACGAAGCGCTGGCGCGGACCTTGGATGCCGTCGCGCCGGACGTCGTCGTGCTGGCCGGCTACATGCGGATCATCGGGCCAGCGGTGCTGTCCGGCTTCGGCGGGCGGATCCTCAACACCCATCCATCGCTGCTCCCCGCCTTCCCGGGCGCCCATGCGGTCGCCGACGCGCTCGCCCACGGGGTCGGCATCACTGGCTGCACGGTGCATCTCGTCGACGCAACCCTCGACGGCGGCCCGATCGTGTCCCAGGAAGCGGTGGCCATCCTGCCCTCGGACGACGTCGAGACGCTCCATGCCCGGATCCGCGCCGTCGAGCACCACCTGCTGCCGCGCGCGGTGGCGCTCGCCCTGGCGGGCGCACTCGCCGTTGGGCCCGACGGGCGGCGCGTGCTGGTCGATCTCGAGCGCGCGGACGGCGCCATGCCGCTGCCACGGCGCGCCCTGCTGTCGGTCTCCGACAAGACCGGGTTGGTGCCGTTTGCGGGTGGTCTGGTCCGCGCCGGCTTCGAGCTGGTGTCCACGGGCGGCACGGCGCGCGCGATTCGCGACGCCGGCCTGCCGGTGACCGACGTCGCAGCCGTCACGGGGTTCCCCGAGATGCTCGACGGACGGGTCAAGACCCTCCATCCGCGCGTCCACGGCGGGATCCTGGCCGATCGCCGGCTGGCCGACCACCGCCGCCAGCTGCTGGCCGCGGCGATCGCGCCATTCGAGCTGGTGGTGGTCAACCTCTACCCGTTCGCCGCCGCCGCCGAGCGGCCGGGGATCACCTTCGACGAGCTGGTCGAGGAGATCGACATCGGCGGGCCGTCGATGGTCCGGGCGGCGGCCAAGAACCACGCGAATGTCGCGATCGTGACGTCCCCGTCACGCTACGAGGCGGTGCTTGCCGCGATCGGCCGCGACGGGCGGGTGGGCGACGGGCTCCGTGCCGCCCTGGCCGTTGAGGCCTTCCGTCACACCGCCGCGTACGACGCCCGGACCGCCGAGGTCCTGCCGGCCCGCCTGCCGGCGGCGCTGGCGCTCCCCGATGAGCCGGGGCTGCCCGGCGCGACGGATCCCTACCCACCGAGCCTGACGATCGCGCTCGAGAAGGTCGAGTCGCTGCGCTACGGGGAGAACCCGCACCAGCCGGCGGCCCGCTACCGGCGTCCGGGGAGTGGGCCGACCGACGGCCCGTTCGCGACCGGAGATGCGCCGCTCCAGGGCAAGGCGCTGTCCTACAACAACGTGCTCGACGCCTCCGCGGCGGATGCGCTCGGGCGTGCGCTGCGCGGCCCGGGCGTGGTGATCGTCAAGCACACCAATCCATGCGGCGCGGCCGAGCGCCCCACGCTGCTGGAGGCCTGGCAGGCCGCCCTCGCCGGCGATCCTGTCTCGGCCTTCGGCGGCGTGGTCGCCGTGACCCGACCGGTGGATGAGGCGGTCGCCGAGGCGCTGGCCGCGATCTTCCTCGAGGTCGTGGTCGCGCCGGCCTTCGACGAGGCGGCACTCGCGGTCCTGGCGCGCAAACCGAACCTCCGGCTGGTCGTGGATCCGCAGCTCGCCCGCGACGAGCCGGGCCCGCCGCCGGAGCCCGTCGGATCCGTCCGGTCCGCCGGCGGGTCGGTGCTCGTGACCACCCCGGATACCGCGCCCGACGACCCGACGGCCTGGACCGTGGCGACTCGACGCGAACCGACGGCCGCCGAACGCAGGGATCTCGATCTCGCCTGGCGGCTCGTCCGTGGCGTCAGCTCGAACGCCATCGTGCTCGTCAAGGACGGTCGGCTGATCGGGATGGGCTCGGGCCAGACGTCACGGGTGGATGCAGCCCGGGGCGCCGTCGCGAAGGCGCTGGCATACGCGGGGGATGACGGGCTGCTGGGAGCGTCATGCGCCTCGGACGCCTTCTATCCATTCCCCGACGCGGTGGAGGTCTGCGTGGAGGCCGGCGTCCGTGCGTTCGTCCAACCGGGAGGGTCCATCCACGACCAGGATGCCATCGCCGCGGCGGATCGGGCCGTTGCGGCCATGCTGATCACGGGTACCCGGCACTTCCGCCACTGACGGGGCGATCCTCAGGCGGGTTTGCTCTGCGCCGGACCGATGATCGGGATCGGCTGTCGGGCGGTCGATCGGCCGCGCCGCCGACCGGAGGCCGTCTCGAGCTCGCGCTCGGACGTAGGGGCGCTGGCAACCTGGTTCCGTCCGCCCTCCTTGGCTCGATAGAGTGCCGCGTCGACCATCGCCACGAGGCCCTTTCGATCCAGCCGTTGCTCGTCGGTGGCGACGACACCCAGCGAGATCGAGGTCCGCGCATACCGACCCGGCCCGATCTCGATGACCATCTCCTCCACGGCCGCTCGCAGCTTCTCGGCGACTCGACGCGCTTCTTCCTGGCCGGCTCCGGGCAACGCCACGATGAACTCCTCGCCGCCGTACCGGGCGACCACGTCGGAGGCCCGCAGGACAGACCTGACGACGCGGCCGAAGGCGCGCAGCGCCTCGTCGCCGGCTGGATGGCCGTGCGTATCGTTGAACTGCTTGAAATGGTCGATGTCCATCATGATCACACCGAGCGGTTTCGAGTCTCGGTCCGCGGCGGCCAGCTGCTGCTCCAGGAACGAATCGAAGAACCGGGCGTTGTGCAGGCCGGTCAACGCGTCGGTCATCGCCAGCCCTTCGAGCGTCTTCATCAGGCGGGCATTGGCGATGGCGATCGCGACCTGTTCGGCGACTCGTGTGACGACGGCGACCGAGTCGGCCGCCGCGGAGGCGTCTGCCATGGACAGGTGAATGACACCCATCACCTGGCCGAGCGCCATCATTGGCACACAGGCCGCGGCCCCGGTCACGGCCCTTTGTGCGGGGCAGCGAATGACGAGCCCGTCCTCGAGGTCTGACACCACGTACGACGACGCGCGACGGATACCCGGGCAGCGGTCCATTCGGTCCATCGGCACGAGCTGCCCAATCTCGACCCCGGGCTCGCCCCAGGAGCCTACGTACACCAGTCGGTTCTGGCTCGGGTTCGCCAGTTCGATATGTCCACCCGGGACCGACGTCAGGTGGCGGATTGCGCGGATAGCCGCGTCCACGAGCTGGTCTTCAGATGCCGAGAACGAGATGAGGTCGGCTAGCTTGTTATACGTTGCCGAGCGCTCGGCGTCGGACCGCGCCGCGGTGTAGCGGCCCTCGACGTCCAGACGGAGCTGTTCGAGGACCGTCGCCAGCGTGCCGATCTCGTCGTCACGCTCGGCGCGGAAGCTGACCGATGAACCCCGAACGAGACTTCCCGCCGTCTCGCTCAATCGGGCGAGCGGCGCGCTGACAACCCGCAACAGCCAGATTGCGAGGACCAACAGGGCAGCCCCCAGGACAAGACTTGCCGTCGCGATGATGGTGATGATGCGGTTGGTGTCGCCCTCCTGTGCAGCCGCGAGGGCCGCTCGGCGGGCCTCGATGGATCGGTCCAGCTCGGCGAACGCCCCTTCCACGAGTTGGAACCGGCGCTCACCCTCTTCGGACGCGAGCGGTCCGGCAGACGGCCTCGGGTTCCCGGCTCGGAGCGACCGGACGAGCGGGTCCGCCCATTCCTCGTGCCACGCAGCGGCCAGCGCAGAAACGTTGTCGACGACGACGGTCAGATGTGGGTCGTCGCGTG
Source organism: Candidatus Limnocylindria bacterium (assembly GCA_041491485.1). Classification (GTDB taxonomy): domain Bacteria; phylum Chloroflexota; class Limnocylindria; order Limnocylindrales; family CSP1-4; genus SPCO01. The sequence goes on along the minus strand of JBGPVC010000113.1, from coordinate 4,100 downwards.
CGATGTCAACAAGGCGAGCCGCGTATGCCACGGAATCCCTTGCCGCGGCCTCGAACTCCCCCGATGCCCGTTGGTCGTGCGTAAGCTCGTAGTCGAGCACTGCTGTTTCCTGGAGGGATACCGCCTGGATCAGCAGTCGGCGCGTATCCGACAGGCCGTCCATCGTCGCCGTCTGTGCGGCGAGCGCCTGGTGCGAGGAGGCGATCAAGGCGATCCCTGCGGTGGCGAGCACGATGACCAACGCAAGGCCGGCCGTCAATGACAGAAGCATTCGCCGGCGGATCGGTTGGCGCACAGGTGGCCCTTCGGAGACCGTGGAGACGCTCGCACGAGATGGGAACTCGACCGACATCCGGGTCGCTTCCCAATGCTGGCCGCGCCGGTGCAAGGCGTCGACGGACCAATCGGCCATGGAACGCCATCAGATAGTCCCGTGACCTGACGCGACCGGATCGGCTCGCCCGTCCATCTCGCACCCTCGCCGCTGCTACCATCGCCGTCCCATGACCGAGCGCAGCGCCCGGGGCGATCGCCCCCGCTACTACTTGACGACCTCGATCGCCTACGCCAACAACAAGCCGGGCCTGCACACCCTGTACGAAGTGATCGGCGCCGATGTCATCGCCCGTTGGCACCGCATGTGCGGCGACGACACGCGGTTCCTGACGGGCACGGACGAACACTCGATCAACATCGCCCAGAGCGCGCTCGACGAGGGACGGTCGCCACGGGCCTTCGTCGACGAGAAGGTGGGGTTCTTCAAGGCGGCCGAAGCCGCGCTCGGGATCAGCCCGGATCGGTTCGTCCGGACCACGGATCCCGACCACATTCGCTCCGCCCAGGAGATGGTCCGGCGCGCCCACGGCAGCGGCGACATCTATCTCGGGACGTACGAGGGCTGGTACTGCCCGAACGAGGGGTTCCGAAACGCGACCGACGTGGTCGAGACGGCCCGCGGCACGATCTGTCCGAACCATCCCGACGTGCCCCTCCAGTGGCTGACCGAGCGCAACTGGTTCTTCAGGCTGTCGGCCTACCAGGAGCGGCTCGAGCGCTATTTCGCCGAGCATCCGGAATTCGTCCAACCCGACTACCGGCGCAACGAGATGCTCGGGTTCATTCGGGGAGGACTCGAGGACTTCTCGATCAGCCGCGAGCGGACCCCCGGCGACTGGGGGATCCCGTTCCCGGTCGCCGAGAACGGCGAGACCTCGCTCCGCGAGGACGGCACCTGGGATCCCGAGGCCGGCAAGATCTACGTCTGGTTCGACGCCCTCATCAACTACATCACGGGCGCCGGCTTCCCCGACGACAAGGCCGCCTTCGGGCGCTGGTGGCCGGCCGACCTCCACGTCATCGGCAAGGACATCGCCAGGTTCCACACGATCTTCTGGCCCGCCATGCTGTGGAGCGCCGGGCTCGAGGCGCCTCGCCAGGTCTGGGTCCACGGCTGGCTCCTGGCCGCCGGCGGCGAGCGGATGAGCAAGAGCCGCGGCAACTTCCTCGACCCGAACGACTTCGTGTCGGCGTTCGGCCAGGACGGCGCGCGGTATGTCGCGCTGCGCGAGGTGCCCTTCGATCGCGATGCCGAGGTGAGCTGGGACTCGTTCGTCCGGCGCTACAACGCCGATCTTGCCAACGACTTCGGGAACCTCGTCAATCGCACGGTGTCGATGACCAACCGCTACCTGGACGGCGAACGTCCCGCCCCGACCGAGGGCGGATCGCTCCGGGTGGCGTGGATGCAGGCCCTGCCCGCTTATCGATCCGCGATCGAAGCGTGCCTGCTCCATGACGCCCTGGGCGCGCTGTGGGGCTTCGTCGGGGCCGCGAACCGACTGGTCGAGTTGGAGAAACCGTGGGAGCTGGCCAAGCTCGCCAAGGCCGGCGACGCCGATGCGGTCGGACGCCTCCGCGGCGTCCTGGGTGACCTGCTCGAAGCCTGCCGGCTGCTCGGCCTGGCCGGCGCGCCATTCCTGCCGGCGACCGCGCCGCGGGTCATGGCGCAGCTCGGCCACGACTATCCGTACGCCGCTGATGGGAACGGCGGGCCGCCGATCCAGGGCCTGTTGGGGTGGGGGAGCCGGACGGGTGGCGAGGGCCGGGTGAGCGCGGCGGAGCCGCTCTTCCCGCGCCTCGAAACCGAATCCGAGCGACTCTGAGAGGCCACGGCAGCATCCCCCGCGTGCGCCGCACGACCGGTACCATCCCCGGCGTGCGCCTGATCGACAGCCACTGCCATCTCAACGCCGACCGGTTCGACGGCGACGTCGACCTCGTGGTCGGCGGCGCCCGGCTGGCGGGCGTCGAGCGCATCCTCGTCCCCGGCTGGAACGTGACCTCGAGCCACCGCGCGCTCGACGTGGTCGAGCGCTACCCGTGGATGGACGTGGCGGTCGGCGTCCATCCGCACGACGCGGCCAAGGTCGACGACGCCGGCTGGGCGACGATCACCAGCTGGGCCGACGATCCACGCGTCGTGGCGATCGGCGAGACTGGCCTCGACTTCGATCGGGTCTTCAGTCCGATCCCGGACCAGCTGACCAACCTGCGGCGGAACCTGCGCCTCGCGCTCGACACCGGCAAGCCGGCCATCCTCCACTGCCGATCGTCCGACGGAGCGCGCGATGGGCAGGATGCGCTCGTCGACGAGCTGCGCTCCGCCGGGATCGGCGGGCCGGTCTGGGCGGCCGCGTTCGGCGATCGCCCGCCGGCGGTCATCCACTCCTACTCCGGGCCCGCGGACTACGCCAGGATCGTCGTCGACCTCGGCCTGGCGATCAGCTTCTCGGGCCTCGTCTTTCGCCGTGGCGAGGAGGCGGCCGCGGTGGCCGCGACACTCGCGGCTCCGGATCGCCTCCTGGTCGAAACGGACTCCCCGTTCCTGTCGCCGCCGGGTGCGCCTCGCAAGCGCAACGAGCCCGAATGGGTCGCCGTCACCGCGCGCTGGCTGGCCAGGCAGCGTGGCGAGACGGACGAGTCACTGGGGGCGGGCCTCGTCTCGGCATACGACCGAACGCTGCCCAGCCAACGGAGGCCTGCTTGACGCGCACTCCCACTCGGCTCCGTCCGGCGACGGCGCTTTCGATCGTCCTGGCACTCGCGCTGATTGGCTGCGGCTCGACGAATCCGCCGCCGACCGCGAGTCCCACGCAGGGCGCTTCGGCCACGCCGACGATGACGGTGGCACCTTCGGCGTCCAGCACGGCCTCCGGCTCGCCATCGGGCCCGGTGCCCACGTCGCCGGCAGCTTCGGCGGTTGGCTGCCCGGTCACCATGCAGACCGGGTTGCTGCCGTCCGATCGGCTGGTCGATCTCGCCGTCTCGTCGACGGCGACGCACGACCTGCTCAACTTTGTCTTTGCGGCGTCAACGCCCGGCCCGGCCGGCCCGCCGCGCGGCACGTTGGAGCCGGCCGCACCGCCGTTCAGCTTCGCCGGCAGCGGCCTGGAATTCACATTGCTCGGGCAGCACACCGTCCAGCTTCGGTTCAGCGGCATGACGATCGCCAGCGAGTCGGGCGAGGCCACGTACCGCGGGCCAATGGACGTGAAACCCGACCTGACCGTCCTCCGCGAGGCGATCCAGTACGACGCCTCCGAAGGGATCGTCGGCTGGTACGTTGGCTATGACGGGCTCGGTTGTGTCACGCTCGTTCGCGATGGAAACGACGTGACCGTACTGATCGCCCACCCCGATGCACCGGCGGGTTGACAGTCTCGACCCGCGTTCGCTAGTCTCCGCTTAGCACTCTCGACGTGAGAGTGCTAAAGCATCGCGAACCACCGCATCCGACGGTCGCCGGAAGGAACCGGCTGGAGGGTCGGACAGGTCAGACGGCGATGCACCACACAGGTGTCGGGGAGGTCTCGCCTCCGTCCCATTCGGCCGGACGATCTCCCAGAGTCCACGCCCGACGGTCGGTCCTGGCCGTCACAGGAGGAATGCACGTTGGCCAAAGCCACCGCCATCGCAAAGAAGCTTCGCCCCCTCGGCGATCGTGTCGTCATCAAGCCGAGCGCCCGTGAGGAGATGACCAAGAGCGGCATCGTCCTGCCGGACACCGCCAAGGAGAAGCCCCAGGAAGGCACGATCATCGC
>JBGPVC010000112.1:0-9219 GCA_041491485.1 Candidatus Limnocylindria bacterium | reverse complement strand
TCGTCCTCGAGGACCTGGTCCGACCCGTCGATGGTGACGCCCTTGCGCACGGTCACCGTGTAGATCGTCGAGAGGTGGAGACGCTCGGGCACGAAGGCCCACGTCCTTCCATGTTGCTCGAGTCTGCCTTCCACGTTCGGTTCAATCGAGAAGAATGGGGCGATCGGACCGACTCCATCCTGGTCGAAGGTGATCTCGATGCCGGTGTCGACAGGGACGCCCGTCGCAGAATGGCCGGGCAGCGTCGAGGCCACGCCGAGCGGGCCCTCGGTCTGGAAGAGCCACGAGCCGGCGAGGGCCGCCTCGGACGTGCGCAGCGTGAGGCGATACGAGACGCCGGCGGCCAGGGGCGCTTTGGGCACGAGGATGGCGTGGGCCGCGTCCCGCCCGGGCTTGACCGCGAAGTTGATCGGTGGCACGGCCGTAACGCCCTTGGCGAGCACGGCGGCCGGAGTCTCGGTCAGGCTGGTAAGGGTGAATCGGGATGATCCGGAGATCCCCGTCCGATCGACTTCCGAAGCGACGAGCGTCGCGACTGGCTCGAGCGGCGGCGGTTCGAGTTTCGCCCAGGCTTCCTCTGGCTCGGATGACTGGGCTGCCACGCCTGGCGCGGGCGACTGCGCGTCGGCGGTTGCCGACGAACCCTCAGTAGGCCTGGCGTCGGGCGACCGCGGTGATGAGAGGCTGTCGCCCGCCACGAAGCCGACGGTCGCGACGAGCACCGAGGCGATGGTGAGCACTCCGAGCCGCCGCGCGGCGCTTCGTCTCTCGGGAGTGAGGCGGGGCCGAGGCACCTTCGCCGTCGGGTCGTTCAGCGGGGGCTTCAGGTCCGGGATCGACTCGGGCACCAGTCCCGGATCGGCGCCGTCGAGCGACATGCCGACTCTCCTCGGCCGCACTGAGGGGACGACCCGCACCGTTTCAGGGGCGACGGGCTCGAACGGCCTACCTGACGCCGCCTATGGTCGTTTGCTGACTGGGCGCGGCCCTGGCGGGCGGTTGGGCGGGTGGCGCCTCAGTGCCTCATGCGCTCATGAGACGATAGTTGCTCTCTCGTGTTACGCCAGAGGCGTTCGTCATGAACGCGTCGCGTACCACGCGAGCCGATCAGGCGCTTTGTCTCGCGGCGGTTCGAGTCCGTCCGGGGGCGCTAGAAGCAAGTTCCTGCCAGCGAAGAACGGCCGGTGGGCCAGTCTGGGCTCGACCTTCGAGGATCCCTACTCGGTCGGCGAGCGAATGGACTCGTGCAGTCCGCGATCCCAGGCGTAGAAGCTCAGTTCCTGCTCGCCGTTCTCGATCTCGAGGATGTAGTCAGAGCGATTGGCCAAGCGCTCGAGTTGCACGACGAACTCGTCTCGGAATGGACCCGATCGGGTATCCGCGAAATCTCGCGCCGGAGCGCATCGCCGCCTGGGCCGAGCGCCGCGACCATGCCGTGGATCAACCACCCGTCCTCGAGCATCATCGGTCCGAGCCGCGACACGATGTGTTCGCCACCGACGGTCGGCAGCGGCCGAAGCGCGTCGAGGCGGTGTTCGAGAGCGTCGACGTTGGCCTGCGCGGCGTCCCACTCTGGACTGCCAGGTGTCGCCGAGTCGACTCGGCGGTGCCCGTGCTCGAGGGTTGCCTCCAGCGTCGGTCGTTGGTCATTACGATGCGCGGCGCCGGGCCGACCATACTCACGGCGAGACACCCGCGACGTGCGGGTCATCGGACCCATGCGAAGGACGCGCCCTGATGCCCGATGTCGCCCCGGCAAACGAGAGCCCATCCGATGGCTGACCTGCCCGGCCTCAGCGACGCCATCGAGGCCGGCGACCGGGACGGCGCCGTCGCGCTGACCGCGGCGGCCATCGCCGAAGGCGTCACGCCGCAGGCGATTCTCGACGCGATGACGGACGCGATGGACGCCGTCGGCGAGGACTTCCAGGCGAACCTGATCTTCGTGCCGGAGATGCTCGTTGCCGCCCGGGCGATGCGCGAGTCGATGGCCCTGCTCGAGCCGATCCTCGTCAAGGCCGGTATCCAGCCCGAGGCTCGGGCGGTCATTGGGACCGTGCGCGGCGACCTGCACGACATCGGCAAGAATCTCGTCGCGATGATGTGGCGCGGCGCGAACATCGAGGTGATCGATCTGGGGACGAACGTGACGGCCGAGCAGTTCGTCGCCGCCGTGGAGACGCACCGTCCCGACCTCGTCGGGCTGTCGGCGCTACTCACGACGACGATGGCGTCGATGGGCTCGATCGTCGGCGCGCTGCGCAAGGCCGACCTGCGCGGCGCGCGGATCATCGTCGGGGGCGCCCCCGTGAACGCCGAGTTCGCGGAGCGGATCGGCGCCGACGCCTATGCCGGCGACGCTGGCGCGGCGGTCGTGGTGGCCCGGCAGCTCCTCGGACTCGATGCCGGGGCCGGTGGATCCGCCGGGAACGCGATCGGGACGGCGGCATCGTGACCATGACGGGCCGCGATCGGGTCCTGGCCGCCATCAACCACGAGGAACCAGACCGGGTGCCGATCGTGATCGGGGCGAGCAACGCGACCGGCATGAAGGCCGGCCCGTATCACGGCCTGAAGCGACTGCTCGGCCTGGACGGCGAGGACCGTTACATGTACGACTGGCCCGAGCTCGGCACGATCCTTCCGGAGGAGGCCGTGCTCGAGCGACTCCACGCAGACGTCCGCGGGGTGTTCGACAGCTTCCCGGCCGACACCATCGCCCGCAACCGGGCGCGGCCGCCACACAGCCCGTTCATCGATGACTGGGGGAGCGGGCAGGTCGAGATCGAGGACGGGACGTGGTACCCGGCGGTCCACCCGATGGCCGAGGCCACAACGATCGACGTCATCGAGCGCTACCCGTGGCCCGACATGGACGACCCCTCGCGCGTGGCCCACGTCCACGACGTGGCAGCACGCCTGGCCACGGACGGGCGCTATGCGATCCTCGCCACGCCATGGCTCCTGTTCCCGTTCGAGCGCGCCTTCGCCATGCAGGGCCTCGAGCAGTTCCTGATGAACCTCGCGGTCGAGCCGGACTTCGCGGAGGCGCTCCTGCGGGCCATCGCCGAACGCTGCAAGGTCCTCATGGGCCACTTCCTGGATGAGCTTGGCGACGACGTCGACATGATCAAGATCGGTGACGACCTGGGCACGGAACAGAGCCTGCTCATGTCGCCCTCGATGTACCGGCGGATCCTCAAGCCGATCCACGCGGACTACATCGCCTTCATCCGGCAGCGCACGAAGGCCAAGGTCTTCTTCCACACCGACGGCGACGTGTTCGACCTGCTCGACGACCTCGTCGAGATCGGGGTGGACATCCTCAACCCCGTTCAGTCGGGCTCGGGCAAGCTCGGCAACCTGGCCGAGGTGAAGCGACGCTACGGCACCAACCTCGCCTTTTGCGGTGCCATCGACACCCAGCACGTGCTGCCGACCGGCACACCCGAGGAGGTTCGGGCGGAGGTTCGTCGCGCGATCGGAACGCTCGGGCCGGGCGGCGGCTATCTCCTCGCCGCGGTCCACACGATCATGAACGAGGTGCCGCCCGAGAACGTCCTCGCGATGGTCGACGCGGCGGTGGAATTCGGGACGTACCCCATCCGTGGTTGACCTGGGCGCGCTCGGCCCGGCGCCGCCTCGGGTCGCGGACGGCCCACTGTTGCTCGCCGACATCGGCGGCTACACCTCGTTCCTGCGGGCCGTCGCCACCGCCCACGAGGCCGACGCCTTCGCCAACGGCGCCATCCCGGACGCCTACGCGATGATGTCGAGCCTGCTCGACGGAATCGTCGGGCGTCTCGTCCCGCCGTTCACGCTGTCGAAGCTCGAGGGCGACGCCGTCTTCGCCTACGCGACGGATGCCACGCCGCTGCCGCAGGGCGTCGGCCTGCTCGCCTACATCGAGACGTGCTATGCGGAGTTCCGAGCCCGCCTGGCGGCGGCCCACGACATCTGGACGTGTCGCTGCGGCGCCTGCATGCGGATCGACGCGCTCGATCTGAAGTTCATTCTGCACTCGGGTTCGTTCGTCATCCAGGAGATCGCCGGACGCGCGGAGCTGGCCGGGACCGAGGTCGTGATGGCCCACCGACTGCTGAAGAACGACGCCGCCGATCTCGTGGGCCACGGAGCGTATGCGCTGCTAACGGCCGCGGCGGTCACGCGCTACGCTGTTCCCAAGGATGACGCGATCCCGCTCGTCGCCCGCTACGAGCATTACCCGCCGATCGACGCCTTCGTCTATCCGCTTCGGGAGGCCTGACCCTCGGCCGGCGGCGACCGACTACTCGGCCGAGGATGGCCCGATCGCATGCCCTCGGGCGGCCGATGCCCGCCGCGGAGTTCGACAGGCTCGTGATCGGGGCCGCGATCAGCGCCGCCATCGCCTGGTCCCGCTCCCGCACCGTGGGCCGGCACGGCACGCCCCGTAGCGAAGGGCGCGCCGCGGATATGCTTTCCGGGTGACGCGCCAGCGAATCCCGGACCTCGTCCTTTCGGCGGCTCATGCCCGCGCCCGGGCGCGCGAAACCCGGGATTGGCAGGAAGCCGACAGGCTGCGCGCGGAGATCGAGGCCGCTGGCTGGAAGATCGTGGACCGCGGGACGGATTTTGCCCTGACGCCCGTGGCGCCCCCCGATGTCGCCGAGGGTGACTGGATCCGCTATGGGTCGAGCCAGAGCGTGCCGTCGAGGCTCGACGACCCGGCGGTCGGCGTTGCGACCGTGGTGCTCGTCGCGACGGACTGGCCGGACGATCTCGCCCGCACGATGAACGCCCTGCGGTCGGCGTCGCCGGCGGGAACCTCGATCGCGATCGTCGCCGACGGGCCGTCGCCGGAGCAGGAGGCGACGCTTCTGGCGATCGAGGCTGAAGCCGACGACGAGGCGCCCAAATCGCTGGCGACCGAGGTGATCTGGACGAGCGAGCGTCTCGGCCATGCCGCGGCGACGAACATCGGCCTCCGCCGCGCGATTGGCCCGGTGGCCATCCTCCTCGACACGAGCATCGAACCGATCGGCGACATCGTCACGCCGCAGGTTCGAACGCTCGACGATGCCACGGTCGCGGTCACCGGGCCCTGGGGGATCGTGTCGCACGACCTGCGCAAGTTCGAGGACGCGCCGCCCGGCGACGTCGATGCGATCGAGGGCTACTGCCAGGCGTTCCGTCGCGCCGACTTCGCGGTCCGTGGCCCGCTCGACGAGCACTTCCGGTTCTATCGGAACCTCGACATCTGGTGGAGCCTCGTGCTCCGTGACGGGGGCGTGGACGGTGCCCCGCGTCGGGCGGTCGGCCTGGCCGGCCTACCGCTGCGGCGGCACGAGCATCGCGGGTACGCGAGCCTGCCGGAGACCGAGCGCGAGCGACAGAGCAAGCGCAACTTCTACCGGATCCTCGATCGCTTTCGCGATCGCCGAGACCTGCTGATCCGGCCGGGCTGAACCGTCAGGCTCGGGCCGTCAGGCCCGTCGAAGCGCCGAACCGTCGGGGCCGTCCACGACCTCCCAGCCGAGCCCGGCCAGCTCCTCGCGGATGGCGTCCGAACGGCCGAAGTCGCGGCGGGCGCGGGCCGCTTCGCGCTCGGCCGCCAGCGCCGCGACCGTGTCGGGCGGCGAGCCGCCGGCCGGCTCGTCCCATGCCAGGTGGAGATCGAGTCCGAGAACCAGGTCGGCGTCGAGGACCAGCCAGCGGCGCTCGTCCGCGCTGAGGCGCGATCGCAGGATCTCGCGGACCAGGGCGAGCGCGGTGGGCATATCGAGGTCATCGTCGATCGCCGCGACGAAACGATCGTGGAATGCCCTCCCGGCCGAGGAGAGCGGCGCGCCGGGCTCGTCGGCGCGGTTACCCGCCACGAACCCCGCACCGTCCCCATGTCCGGCCGGGCCGAGCACAACGCCCTCCGGACGATCGCCGGCGCTACCGGCGACGAGCGGCGACGGGGCGGCCCAGGGGCCCTTGGCCGGCGTAGCGCCAAGGGCCCGGAGACGCGCCCGCAGGGAGGTCAGCGCGGCCGCCGCCCCGCCGAGCGACCGGTCCGAGTAGCCGAGCTTCCGCTCGTACCGCGATGTGAGCGCGAGGTAGCGGAAGGCGAGGGGATCCAGGCCGCGCTCCGCGATCTCGGTGATGCGCTGGAAGTTGCCGGCCGACTTCGCCATCTTGCGGCCGTCCATCAGCAGGAATTCGCCGTGCACCCAGTGCCGGGCCGGGACGTCGCCGCCGATCGGGACCGACTGGGCGATCTCGTCCTCGTGGTGCGGAAAGACGTTGTCGATGCCGCCGGTGTGGATGTCGAAACGCGGCCCCAGGTAGCGCATCGACATCGCGGAGCACTCGAGGTGCCAGCCGGGGAACCCCTCACCCCAGCGCGCGGTCGGCCACTTGAGGAGACGCCCCTCGCCGGCCGCCTTCCACAGCGCGAAGTCGGCCGGGTCGTGCTTGTCCGGTTCCACGTCGCCGCGATGGCCCGCCCGCAGGTCGGCCAGCGTGTTGCCGGAGAGCCGGCCGTATCCGGGGAAGCTCGCGACGTCGTAATAGACGTTGCCCTCCGGGGTCGCGTAGGCATGGCCGGCGTCCTGAAGCGCCTCGGCCAGGCGGACCATGTCGTCGATGTGCTCGGTGGCCCGCGGGTAGACGTGGGCCGGCAGGATGTTCACGGCTGCCTCGTCGGCGTGGAAGGCGGCCTCGTACGCGGCGGCGATCTCGGCCGGGCTCCGGCCCTCGAGCCCGGCCTGGACCAGCATCGGGTCCACGACGTGGCCGGGACGCTCGTCGCGCAGGTGCCCGACGTCGGTGACGTTCTTGACGTGCAGGACCTCCAGCCCGTGGTAGAGCAGGGCTCGGCGGACCAGGTCCGCCAGCAGGAAGCTGCGCAGGTTGCCGACGTGGGCGAACCGGTACACCGTCGGTCCGCAGGAGTACATCCGAACGCGACCCGGCTCGAGCGGCTCCACCGGCTCGACCCGACGAGTCAGTGTATTGCGGAGGCGGAGGGTCAGGGCGGCAGGCATCTGGGCCCGGTCATGGTACGGCGACGGCGGAAACCGCCAGAGAATCACGGCACGGAACCCCTAACGTTCCGGCCTGGTTGTCGTTATCGCTGCAGAGGCCTCGCGGCCCGTCCATCGTTCCCCCGGCGGTGTGGACCTGCGAGGCCTCATCGCTTGCCCACCGGCTGGGGGTGACCCGAGCGCCCGGAGGCGGCAGCGGGGGCATTGGCCGTCCTCTGGGCGCTCGCTCGTATACTCCGCGCGATGCGCCGCCTCGTGGTCGCCGTTCTCGTGCTCGTCGCGGCGACCGCGGCCTGTGCGCCATCGCCGGTCGGCTCATCGGACCGAACCGTCCGGATCCTGACCGGCGCGCCGACCTCGCTCGACCCGGCGATCCAGGGTGACGCCGGAAGCGCCGCGATCAGCGCCCAGTTGTTCGAGTCGCTGACGACGTTCGACAGCGATCTCCACCTGCGCCCGGCGCTCGCCGAATCGTGGCAGTTCGACGGGGGCAGCCGACGGATCACCTTCCGGATGCGGCCTGGCCTGACGTTCTCGGATGGGAGCCCGTTACGCGCCTCCGATGTCGTTCGGAGCTGGCTGCGCCTGATCGATCCCCGGACGCCGTCCCCCCTGGCATCGCTCGCCCTGGATATCGCCGGCGCCGAGGCCTACCTGCGCGGGCAGTCAACCGACCCGGCATCGGTCGGCCTCCATGCCGACGATGCCGCCAGGACCCTGACCGTCGACCTGGCCCGACCAGCCTCCGACTTCCCGACCATCGTGTCCGGGCCAACGTTCTCCGTCGTCCCGCGGGGGGTCGGGACGGATCCCGCTGCGCTCCGGCCGGGTGCGTCGTTCGTGGCGAGCGGCGGGTACGTTCTGAGCGGCACGACGGACACGGGCCTGACCCTGACCGCCAACCCCCGTTACTGGGCAGGCCAGCCGGCCATCGGGACCATCGAGCTGGTTGGCGATCTCGGCGGCCGGAGCGAGGTCGACGCCTTCCAGGCCAACGAGCTCGACTACGCGCCGCTCAACGGCGCCGATGCGACGTGGATCGCCTATGACAAGACGCTCGGACCGCAGCTTCGCCAGGTCGCCTCGCTGTCGGTCGAGTACTACGGGTTCGACACGTCGCGACCGCCGTTCGACGACGTTCGCGTCCGGCGTGCCATCGGAGCGGCGGTCGATTGGCGACGATTGGCGACGCTGGCGGGCGCCAACGGCTCGATCCAGGTCGCGAATTCGATGGTCCCGCCCGGCATCCCGGGACGGAGCGCCGCCGACTACGTTCCCGCGTACGACCCGGCGGCCGCCCGCAAGCTGCTGGCCGACGCCGGCTATCCGGGGGGTGCCGGCTTCCCCGTGACGACGCTGATGACGAGCGGCGGGCCGTTCGACGAGGCGATCGTCGACGACGTCAGGCGCGTGCTCGGGATCAGCCTCTCCTTCGAGTCGATGGGTGATGGCTACTTCGACCGGCTGGCCACCGATCCGCCGCAGATGTGGGCGCTCGGCTGGGTGGCGGACTATCCGGGGCGCAACGACTTCCTGGGCGTGCTGCTCGGGACGGGCGCATCGGCGAACTACGGACGGTGGAGCTCCGCCACCTTCGATGCGGCGATCGCCGAGGCCGGTTCGGCGATCGATCCCGCCGCCGTCTCGGCCGCGTTCGACAAGGCCGAGACGATCGTCCGCGACGACGTGCCGGTGGTGCCGGTCGCCTACGGGCCAGGCTGGGCACTGTCACGGACGGGGTTGCTGGGCGCCACCCAGAACGGGCTGGGCATCGTCCGGATGGCAGGGTTGGCATGGGCAGACTGACCCTCCGTCTCGGAGTCCTCGGGCTGCTGACGGCCCTCGCCCTGGACGTCGCGCCCGTCACCGCGGCCGCGACCTGGGCGACGTTCGGGACGCCGACCGCCAGGTCCACGTATGGGACCGGCGTCGAGTTCAGCCAGCCGGTGACGGTCGACAAGGCGGTGGGCCGAATGGAGCTGCTCCTGACCGTGGCCGACGCGATCGGCCCGACGGTCGTCCAGCTGCCTGCTCCGGACGGAACGGGACCGACGACGCTTCGCCACCTCCTCGATACCTCGGGCGATGGGCACCTGCTGCCGAACACGCCGATCGTCGCCCGCTGGCGCCTGGTCGCGGCGAACGACCCGGCCGACGTGGTCCTGGGGCCGGCGCTTTCTGTCACCTACGCGGACGATCGCTTCAC
>JBGPVC010000111.1:0-9259 GCA_041491485.1 Candidatus Limnocylindria bacterium | reverse complement strand
CGTCTTCGGGTTGACGGGCACCACGTCGTACCGGCGCTGGCGCAGCTCCTGCCAGATCTGGTTGGAGAAGTGCTTCGGGTAGCGCGAAACCCCGACGATCGCCAGTCGCCTGAGCGCCCAGAAGTCGTCGATCTGACGCTTGGTGGTGACCATGCCGTGCCTCCCTGGAGCCATTCGTGTCCCGCGGTCGTCACCCCGGACACTCGCCTGCGGTCCATTTGCGCCAGACGGGCGTGCCGCCGCCAGTGCCGGATTGCCCATTTGGTGGTTACGCGTGGATCGCGTCGAGGCTGATCCGCCGGGCCCGGATCCGGCACATGACCCGCGTCTCGCGCGCCTGCTGCGCGACCGGGTAGACATGACCGTAGAAGCACGGATGGTGGGTGTACTTGCGGGTCAGCCCGTCGAGGTGCTCGAGCGCCCCCTCGGTGACGAGCTCCGCGTCGCCGCGGATCTGGATGAACCGGCCCGTGTTGTCGGGATCGACCACGAGGAGGCTGAGCCGTGGGTTCGCGAGCAGGTTCCGGCCCTTGCGACGCTGCAGCGTCGTGTTGACCCGGGCGCATTCGCCATCGAAGTCGATCCACATCAGGCTCGACTGGGGCTGGCCGTCGGGCAGCATCGTGGTGAGCACGCCGCAGATGGGCCGAACGAGCAGGTCGAGGTGCGACCCGGGGATCGGCAGGGTGGGGGCCGCCACGGTCGCCGGTGTCATGCGGTCATGCCCGCTGGCGTCGCGTCGAGCGCCACGACGTGCGACGGCAGGATCCGGCAGAGCACCGGGACCTCGGTCTCCGCGAACCGTAGCGGGATGACGTCGCCGAAATACCGAACCGGCTTGCCGAGGTACCTGGACGAGAGTGAATCCAGGTGCTCGGCGGCGCCATCCTCGGTCATCTCGACGACCGTGCCCCGGATCTCCAGGAACCGCTGGGGCTGCCGCGGGTCGTAGCACAGCAGGGTGACCCGCGGATCCCGACGCATGTTCCGTTCCTTCTGGAAGCCGCGCATCGTGTTGACGCGGACATGGATGCCGTCGAAGTCGCACCAGACGACCGAGGTCTGCGGGTCGCCGTTGGGCATCACCGTGGACAGGGCGGCCACCGGCGGGCAGTCGACCAGGTCGACGTGCGAAGCGGGGATCAAGGCGCTCATCCGGGCGACGCCGAATCTTCGATTTCGAGCAGCTCGGGCTCATCGGAGCCGGTCGCGACGACTGGCTCACCGGCCATGGGTGCATCGAGGATCTCGGCCCCTTCGAGGAGCTCCGTCAGTCGGCGGGTGAACCGGGCCGCCGGGCCGCCGTCCACGACGTCGTGATCGAAGGTGAGCGTGAGCGACAGGAACTCGCGCGGCTCGATGCGCTCGCCATCGGCGTCACGGACGATGCCTGGCTTGCGGGCGATCCCCCCGACCGTGAGCCCGACGGTGTAGTTCTGCCCCGTCGGGATCCCCCACGCGGTCCCCGCCCCGAACATGCCGACCGCGCTGACGAACGTCGTCCCGGTCACCCGCTTGCGGCGAACCGGATCGCCGAGCCAGGTCGACAGCAGGAGGCGCCGGATCGGGCCCGGCACCAGCAACCACAGGGGAAGGAGGCGGCGCAGGGAGCCGTACGGATCGGCCTCGATGACGGCGCCGCTGATTTCTCGGGTGATCCGGACCGGCGACTTGCGGTTGGCGGCGCGGATGATGTGCGGGACCGGGATCCTGGTCCGCTCGACCGTGTGCTCGACCGCGACGGCGACGTCGACGTCGTCGAACAGGACAAGCCGCGCGCGACCTTTCCGGTGGGCGTGCATCTGTTTGTCCTCGTCGATCGCACGAGCGAGGCAGGCCACGACGAACGCCGTGAACGAGAGCGGCTCGCGGGTCCGGGCGCGGGTTGCGCGGATCTGTCGGCGCGCGTCGGTGACGTCGACCTCGAGCAGGGCCTGCATCGTGTGGCGGCGCGCCGCCTCGACGAGCCAGTCACCGATCTGGCGCTGGGCGCGCGGAACCGGGACGATCTGGAAGCCTGACCTCGAGTTCGCCATGCGTCGCTCCGCAGCGCCCGACCGCACCTGCGGCCACGATCCATATGCAGCCAATCGGGCGTCCTGGACCAGTGCCAGAGCGCCCGTTCGTGAGCTGCGGGGCAGGCGGAAAGACGCGGCCCCGACGACTACGGCTGCTGCATCAGCCCGATGGGATTGCCGTCCGCGTCCGCGAGCCTGGCAACGAGCTTGCCGCCGCCGACGTCGGTCGGGTCCTGCTGGACCACCGCGCCGGCGGCCAGCAGCTCCCCGATGCTCGCCGTGATGTCGGCGACCTCGAAGTAGCCGACGGGCCCGGTCATCCCTTCGGCGTGGCCGTGCGGGTTGAAGCCGATCTCGTGGTCGCCGACTCGATAGCCGAGGTAGTACGGCGCATCCACGTATGGCTCTGCGCCGACGAGTCTGCCGTAGGTCGCCTTGGCTCGTGCGAGATCCTTGACGGGGAAGATGGTTACGCTGATCCCTTGGGTCATCTGAACGCTCCTTGTCTCGTCGGTCGGCGCTGTCACATCGGCCGGACTTCGTTCGACACCCCTATGTCGGATCTCGCCCAGGAAGTGTGACCGTGAACGAAGAAGACTGGCTGGCCGAGCGATTCGAGGAGCACCGGTCGCGCCTCCGGGCGGTGGCCTACCGGATGCTCGGCTCGTCAAGCGAAGCCGACGACGCCGTCCAGGAGGCCTGGCTCCGGCTGAGCCGCTCCAACGCGAGCGAGATCGAGAACCTCGGCGGATGGCTGACGACGGTCGTCGGGCGTGTCTGCCTCGACATGCTGCGCTCACCCCGATCGCGGCGCGAGGAGTCGCTGGCCGTTCGCGACGCCGAGGCGATCGTGGGCCGCGACCGAGCCCCCGACCCGGAGGACCAGGCCCTGCTGGCCGACTCCGTCGGGCTCGCGCTGCTCGTGGTGCTCGACACGCTGGCGCCTGCCGAGCGACTGGCCTTCGTGCTGCACGACCTGTTCGCGGTGCCCTTCGACGAGATTGCGCCCATCGTCGGGCGGTCGTCGACGGCGACACGGCAGCTCGCCAGCCGTGCCCGACGTCGTGTGCAGGGCGCCTCGCCCGCACGCGAAACCGACGTGGCGCGTCAACGAACGGTCGTCGATGCCTTCCTCGCCGCCTCGCGGGGCGGCGATTTCGATGCGCTGCTCGCGCTGCTCGACCCTGACGTCGTCCTCCGATCCGACCGCGTGGCCGCCGGGATGGGCTCGCCGGACGAGGTCCGGGGCGCGACGGCCGTGGGTCAGGTGTTCGCCGGGCGGGCTCGCGTCGCCAAGCCGGCGCTCATCGACGGTGCCGTCGGCGCCGTGTGGGCCCCGGGCGGCGAGCCGAAGGTCGTCTTCGGCTTCACGATCGCCGGCGGCAGGATTGTCGGGATCGAGATCCTCGCGGACCCTGAGCGCCTTGGCCGGTTGGACCTGGCGATCCTCGACGACCAGGACGGTCCTGACGCCCGAGATCAGGCTGCTAGTCGAGGTGGCGGAAGAGCGGCCAGGCCTCGGCCCAATCGGCGGGCAGGCGCCGGCACACCTGGATGATGGTGCCCTGCTCGTCATTCGAGAGGTGCACCCCGTTGTCGACCCGGCCTTCGACCGTGCAGTCGCCCGTGGCAGGCGCCCGCCAGCCGCCGCCCGCCAGGACGATTCCGACGGTCGATCCCGCGGGCGGGGGACCCCAATCCCAGTACCCGTTGTGGCCGGAGAACACCGGCGGCAGGTCGCTTCCGAGGATCTCGAGCGCACCGGCCTCCCCGTAGTTGGCGGTCAGGATCACCGCCCCGTCACGCTCTGTCGCGGGGAGCGCCGCCACGACCGATCGGACGCCAGAGACGAGCTCCGGCCAGCCGACCTGTTCGCCCGCCTCGCCGTAGGTGTCCGGAATAGGTGTCGATGCCAGCGACGCGGCGGGCACGATCGGGAGGGTGAGGACCACCATGAGCGTGCCCGCGGCCAGCGCCGCGGCACCGAACGCGACGGGTCGGACGAGCGTGCGACCACGGCGGATCCACCGTTCCACCGGCACGGCCCCCGACGCGATGAGGACCGGGAGCAGCCCGGCCATGTAGTAGCTCTTGCCGGACGTCCAGACGACCAGCCCGACGACGACGATCGACGCCCAGGCGATCGTGCGCCAGGGGCGGGCGTCGCGGGCCGCGAGGAGCCGTCCAGCGCCGATGATCGGCACGATCGTCATGAGTGTTCCGCCGATCAGGAACAGCTCGAGCAGGAAGGTGTCGCGTTCAGCCTGCGCCTTCGCCGCGAGCACCCTCGCCATGTCGAACTGTGGCCAGCCGTTGGCGGCCTGCCAGGCGAGGTTCGGCAGCCAGATGAGGAGCGCGATCCCGACCGCCGCCCACGCCCATCGCGAGCGGAGGACGTCCCAGCGCCGGGCGAGCACGAGCCCGACCGCCAGGCCCAGCCCGAGGAAGGCGATGATGTACTTGTTCTCGAGGCCCAGGCCGGCGGCCAGCCCGAGCGCCAGCCAGAGTCGACGATCGCCTCCGGCGAAAAGGCGGACGGCGAGCCACAAGACGACCGTCCACGCGAACAGGTCGTAGGTCGTTGTCGAACCCAGGTGCCCGATCGCGAGAAAACCGGTCGTGGCGAGCGCTGCCGCCGCGATCACCTGCGCGCCATGACCGCCCCCGAACCGGCGTGCCATGTCGGCGCACATGGCGACCGCCAGGCCGGTCATCAATGCCGGCAGGATCCGGACGGCGACCGGCGTGGGGCCGAAGAGGGCGACCGCCGCCGCGGACAGGATCGGCGTCAGGGGAGGCTGGTCCACATAGCCCAATGCCGGATGGCGGCCGGCGATGATGAAATAGAACTCGTCTCGATGGAAGCCGTAGGCGCCGGCGACCACGAGGAGGACCATGGACACCGCGGCCGCAAGACCGAGCGCCCAGCGTGACATGCCGTCCACCCGAGAAGGCCCTCCTGGATCGCCCAAACCGCCCGCATGACGGCCGCCGTCAGCACCGTCCGCGATTGGCGATCATCGGCGATCGCCGTGACCGCCCGATAGGGCCGCATAGCCCAGAATCGTCGTCGAGGCGCTCTCGATCGCCGCCGCCGGCCGTTCTCTGTCCGGCGCGGTCGTGCGTGGGCTGGGCTGCGTCCCTCAGTTGCCGCCGAACACTTGGCGCTCCCGGAACTTGAGGCGGAACGGCTCGTA
Organism: Candidatus Limnocylindria bacterium; assembly: GCA_041491485.1. Lineage (GTDB taxonomy): Bacteria > Chloroflexota > Limnocylindria > Limnocylindrales > CSP1-4 > SPCO01. The sequence goes on along the minus strand of JBGPVC010000111.1, from coordinate 4,044 downwards.
GTAGGGCTTGGACCAGCTGCCGTCCTCCGCGAGGAACTCGTCGTCCGGGGTCTGCTGCAGGTCGGCGAGGAACTTGCGGGTCTTGTAGTGATCGAACATCCGAAGGAATTCGGTGGCGACGATCGCCGAGGCGCGGCCGTCGCCGTCGATCAGGAACGCGTTCTCGTCGTTCTTGTTGACGGACTCGTCGCTGAAGTTCGCGGAGCCGACGAGCAGCCTCGGGCTCTGGCTGAACGGGTCGGCCACGATCGACTTCGTGTGGATCTTGTGCTGGCCAAACGGCTGGTTGTCCCATGGCCGGCCATCGAATGTTGGCAGCCAGGCTGGCGTCGTGAACCAGCTGAACTTGTTCAGGGCATGCGGCAGTTGCTTCACCATGACGCCGGACGACGTGTTGACCAGGCCGTACTCGACGATGTCCGGGTCGTTGCCGTTGATCGCGGTGCGGATCTTGACGTCGAGTCCGAACGGCGAGCTGATGACCACCAGCTGGTTGGCGTGAGAGACCAGGTCGATCGCGGTGTCGAGCAGCTCCTTTCCGGCCACCGGAGAGAGGTAGACCGTCGGGCCGTTCGGGAGGGTCGAGCGGACGCTGGTCACGAGCGCCCCCACGGGTCCCTTCACCGCCGTCTTGTCGGGGTTCGAGCGCAGCAGCTCCCAGTACCGGGCGAATCCGGAGGCGACGTCGGTGGATTCGAAGACGAGCCCGAGATTGGTCTGCAGGTAGAGCCCGGCCCGCGTGAAGTTCGTGGAGCCCGTCCAGACACGCCTCGGCGTGGGCGCCGCCCCTGGCGCTCCGCCGACCAGGTGGACGATGAACTTGTTGTGGCTGATCTTCTCGACCGCCGTGCGGGCGATGACCTCGGCGCCGACGGCCGCGAGCGGCCCGAGGTTGGTCGCATTGACGGCCGACTGGGCATCGTCCGGTCGAGCGTGGTAGACGACCCGGACCTTGACGCCGCGCCCGATCGCGGCCAGGAAGGCCGCCCGAATCTCCTCGTCCTCGAATTCGTAGATACAGACGCGGAGCTCGTCGCCGGCCCCCGCGGCTCCGATGAAGGACAGGAGGGCCGGCTTGATGTCTCGCGTGAGCCAGTCGTAGGCCTGCGTTCGCTTGGGCTCGGGCAGATCCTGCGGTGGTTTGCCGAACTTCACGTTGTAGGCGAGGGACGCTGAGACACCCCTGTTCGAGTAGACGCCGATGCTGCCGTCCAGGTGGGCAGCGGACTCCAGCGACAGCGTGATCGGTGCCTGCGGCTGCGGATTGGTGGGCGTCCCGCGAACCGGATGGATCTCGTACCGGTAGCTGTGGCCGGGATAGGCGCCGTAGTCACCCCAGCGGAACCGCTGGAACGGCGCCACGTTCGAGGGCAGGTTGTCGCCGAGGTGCTGCTGGAACGCGAACCGCTTCTGGCCCTGGAGCCAGTCGTCGTCCGGGACCGTCAGGTCGAACCGGTGGATCGCGAAGCCGAGCAGGTCGTCCCGTTCAGCCGCCGGCCCGACGTGATCCCACGCAAGCATGATGCTGCGCGATCCCACCAGGGCGCGGGCGGTGAAGGAGCCCTGCGCGTTCGAGACGACATGCTGGTACATGGTCCCCTCCCTCTTTGAGTCTCGGCGCGCACGGTACGACCCCGGCGTCATCGCGGCGTCTCCGCGACCCGTCGAACGCATCGTCTGGCGGCTAGGGGACGACCTCCATCTGGGCCATCATCGCGTTGTCCTCGTGCTCGAGGATGTGGCAGTGGAAAACGAACTTGCCCAGGTTGTCGGTGAACTTGACCTTGAGCACGAGGGTCTCGCCGATGTCCAGGTTCCACGTCTCCTTCATGCGCTCCCAGGGTTTGGCGGGGACGCCGTTCCGGCTGACGAGCTGCTGATCCACGTCGTGCATGTGGACAACGTGGTTCGAGCTGCTGCCGTTCTTGAAGATCCACGTCTCGGTCGTGCCGAGCTTGGGTGAGGCGTCGATCCGGTTCGGATCGAAGGCCAGGCCGTTGATGAGCCACTGCCCGGTGGTCCGCGAGCGGCTGAACACGAACGTCCGGGTGACCGCCGACACGGCGTCGAGCTTCGGGAGCGCCCGCAGCTTCGACGGGATCGAGCTGGTGTCGGTCAGGTGCCGGGTGACCCGGAACTGCATCAGCTGGCGGAGCGAGCCGTCGGCGGCGAGGTTCTGCAGGACGATCTTCTGACCGAGCTTCTTGGCGAAGTCGATGACGACGTCGACTCGTTCCGCGGGCGCGATCGAGATCTTCGTGCGCTTGACCGGCGCCGGCAGGAGGCCCGACTCGGTGCCGATCTGGGTGAACGCCTGGCCGTTGCTCAGGGCGAGCTCGTACGAGCGCGAGTTCGACGCGTTGAGGATCCGCAAGCGGTACTTGCGGTCGCCGACGTTGAAGTAGGGCTGCGGGACGCCGTTGACCAGGATCCGGTTGCCCAGGACGCCATTGTTGGAGGTGAGGTTGTAGGAGAGCTGGTTGTTGGCGTCGAACGAGCGATCCGTGAGCATGAGCGGGACGTCGAACGAGCCCTTCGGCAGCGTCTGCGGGTCGGCCGGGTCGTCGATGATGTACATGCCGGCCAGGCCCATCCAGACGTTCCGCCCGGTCACGTCCATCCGGTGGTCGTGGTACCACTGCATGGCGCCCCGCTCGTTCCCGCCGTCCTCGGTGCCCGTGTACGTGTAGGTCACGGAGCCGCCGCCGTTCGCCGCCAGGCGGTCGTCCGGCTGGCCGTCGTTCTCCGGGGTCGAGTGGTTGCCGTGGTTGTGGAGCGTCAGCTCGCCGGCCTCGGCCGGCAGGTCGTTGACCAGGGTCACGGTGGTCGCCTGGCCCGTCGGCCGGCGGATGGTGGGGCCAGGAAACGTGCCGTTGTACGTCCACATCTTCGTCTTGGCGCCCGGCAGGACCTGGACGTCGGCCAGCTTGGCGGTCAGCGTGATGTTCGAGCCGGTCAGGACCCTGGGAATGATCAGTGGCCTCGAGAACGGGACGACGGTGACCGCCTCGGCCGGCGGAGCAGCGGCGCTGCCGAGGCAGGCGCCAACCAGCAAGGCGGCGACGAGCAGCGCGCGGCGGCTGGCCTGTGACGGACGGATCACGGTGTCTCCCCTCGGTTCCCTCGTCCGCGAAGGATACGGGGCGTCCGCCTGAGGCCGCATCTCCGTGTCGTCTGGCGGTCGCGCCGCCTCGCGCCGCGTCGTCCCGCCTGCACCTGGAGACGCCGTTGAGACGGCGCCCCCTCAGGCTGCGCTCACCAACGCCGCATGCTCGGAACGTGGTGACTCATGCATCGACTGGGGTCCGTCCTCCCAATCGCCACGCCGATCATCTTCGGTCCGGGGACTGGGGCCGCCGCCAATCCCGCAAATACGTGGCAGATAGCGTTCCCGGCCGACTCCGTCGCGAAGTTCGTGACGCTTCATCTCGATGGAACGAGCCTCGGGCCGAACGACCGGGTGGAGGTCGATCTCGGGTACGACACGGACGTCTTCACGCGAGCTTGGGGCCCCGACTTCTGGACTCGTCCGATCAAGGGCCCGGGACCCGTCACCCTGCGATATGTCCGAGTAGGCGCTTCGAACGGCACCGTGCGAATCGACAAGTACGGTCGCGGCGAGCCCATCCGAGATGGCGGTCAGCGAAACACGAACGGCGACCTGTTCATGATCGACACGCCATACGTCGAGCCGACGTACTACCCGAGCCTCTCGCTGACCCAGGGAAACACAACACCGTCGTGGCAGCCCGCCGCGTGCGTCACGAACCCGGTCATTCAGGCAACGGCACGAAGCGTCGGCATGTATGTCGTTGTCGACCGCGATCCGATGGAATACCTGTTGCCCGAGGACATCGACTTCACCCGTCTGTCGAGCTGCACCGCCACGTTGATCGCTCCGGATCTGGTGATCACTGCCGGACACTGCGTGGCATCCGACGATGAGATCAAGACCGGCGCCATCACGTTCGACTTCGAGACGGACTGCAACCTCGACAGGCCGGCCGGCTACAGCCCGCGCTTCTTCAAGCTCAGGAAGCTGAT
>JBGPVC010000110.1:0-9362 GCA_041491485.1 Candidatus Limnocylindria bacterium | reverse complement strand
CGCTCCGTCGCTGTTGTCGACTCCTGGTCGCGCTCGCCCCGGTCGCGCACCACGTTGCGCTGGCCCGGTCGCGCACCAGGTTGCGCTCGCCCCGGTCGCGCACCAGGTTGCGCTCGCCCGGGTCGCGCACCAGGTTGCGCCAGCTACGGTCGCCCGGGCGGGGTCGATCGGTCGGGACGAACGACGATCTGGCGACCGCGATGCTGTCCGGCGAGCAAACTCCGGGACCTTCGGCACGGGCCAGGAACGGGACCTTGTGCTACCGTACGCGGGCGGGGTGGAGCAGCGGCAGCTCGTCGGGCTCATAACCCGAAGGTCACTGGTTCGAATCCAGTCCCCGCAACCAATCAGCGTTCACCGCGAACCCCGGGTCCGACCGCCCGGGGTTCTTCTTTGTCTCGAACGGCGGCCTCGCGACGCATCGATCGCCCGCGGGGCGGCTACGTCTTGCCCAGGTCCCTGAGGATCCGTTGCGCGGCCAGCTTGCCCGGCGCGCCCATGACGCAGCCGCCCGGGTGCGTGCCCGAGCCGCACTGGTAGTAGCCGTCGATCGGGGTGCGGTACTGGCTCCAGCCGGGCGCCGGCCGGAAGAAGTACATCTGCGGCGCCAGGAACTCGCCGGCGAAGATGTTGCCCTCGCTGAGGCCGACCGTCCGTTCGATGTCGAGCGGGGTCACGACCTCGCGGTGGAGGACCAGGTCGCCAAAGCCCGGGAAGAATGACTCGATGGTCCGCTGGACGGTGTCGCCCAGGTTCTGTCGCTCGGTGCCCCAGTCGCTCTCGCGCAGCTGGTACGGGGCGTACTGGACGAACGAGCTCCAGACGTGCTTGCCGGGAGGCGCCATGTCCGGGTCGATCGTCGACTGGATCGCACAGTCGAGGTATGGCCGCGAGCTGTACCAGCCGTATTTCGCCTCATCGAAGGCCCGCTCCAGGTAGTCCATCGACGGACCGATGTTGGTGAAGCCGCGGTACTGGTCGCCGCGATCGCCGAGGGCCGGGTACCTCGGCAACCCGTCGAGGGCGAAGTTGACCTTCGCCGACGTCCCCTGGAAACGGAAGCGCCGGATGGTCTCGATCAGGTCGGCCGGCAGCTCGCGCGGGTTGACGAGCTCGAGGAAGGTGCGCCGCGGGTCCAGGGCGCTGACGATCGTCGTGGCGTGGTATTCGGTTCCGTCGGCGAGGGCGACGCCGGTCGCCCGGCCGCCCTTGGTGATGACCGAATCCACCGGTGACTCGAGGACGATCTCGGTCCCGAAGGAGCGCGCAGCTCGCGCCAGCACCTGGGTGAATCCGCCGTTGCCACCCTTGTGGAAGGCCCAAGCCCCGAATTCCCCATCGTGCTCGCCGATCGAGTGGTAGAGGAGCACGAGGCCCGAGCCCTGGGAACGCGGCCCCACCTTCGTGCCGATGATGCTCGACGAGGCAAGGTAGCCCTTGACGATGTCCGAGTCGAAGTAGTCGTCGAGGAAGTCGGCGGCGCTGCCGGTTAGCAGCCGGACCACGTTGTGGAGGACCCGCTTGTCGAGGCGTCGAAAGCGCGAGCCCAGCGACGCCAGCGCCAGCAGCTCTTCCGGGTCGTCGCTGAAGACGTCCGGCGGCGGCGCGTCGAGCATGGGCTTGATCGCGTGGCAGACCTGCTCCATGTCGTGCGAGTACTGCTCGTACGCATCGGCGTCGTGCTGGCTGTGGCGGGCGATCTCCTTGAGGTTCTGGTCGTGGTCCTGGCCGAGCCACAGGTAGTCGCCGTTCTCCATTGGTGCGAACGTCGAGGACATCAGGAGCGGCATGAAGCCGTGCTTGGTCAGCTCGAGCTCGTGGATGATGTCCGGGCGGAGCAGGCTCAGCGCGTACGAGAACGTCGTGAACGAGAACCCCGGGTAGAGCTCCTCGGTGATCGCCGCGCCGCCGACGACGGGACGCCGCTCGATGACCAGGGTCTTGAGCCCGGCCCTGGCCAGATAGGCGCCATTGACCAGGCCGTTGTGGCCTCCGCCGACCACGATGGCGTCGTAGGTCCGGTCGCCGGCCCGCGCGGCTGTGGACTCCGGGGCGCGCTTGCTCGGCGGCTTCGATGTCGTCTTCGTCTTCGGCATGTCAGGCCGTCTTCCGTGCCGGGTTGAAGAGGGGCATCCGGGCGGTCGTCGCCCTGACGTACTCGTAGTGGTGGTTCACGTCGACCTCCAGTCGAACCGACGAGCCGGGCCTGGCGAGGTCCGGGCGAACGCGAGCCATCGCGATGTGCCGCTGGAGCATCGGCGAGTACATGAAGCTCGTGGCGTAGCCCACCTGGCGGATGTCGTCGTCGTACACGAACAACTCGTCCTGCACCGGCGTGTGGTCCTTGGGCGGGATCAGCCCGGCCGCGTTGTAGATCCGGTCGTAGTCCTGCCAGTCGAGGACGAGGCCGGTCATCCGCCAGCGCGAGGTTCCGTCGGCGAGCTCGCGCTCGATGGCCCGGCGGCCGATGAAGGCGCGGTCGTCGCCGGCCAGGTCCCGCAACATCCAGCCGAGCCCGAGCTCGATGGGCGTCGAGCGGTCCTCGTCGGTCCAGGCGAAGCGGCTCGACGCGAAGTCGACGTCGAGGAGGAGGAGACCGGCCTCGATCCGGAGCATGTACAGCGCGGACAGCCCGAACGGCAGGACGCCGTACCCGTCGAACGCGTCCCACAGGGCGTCCCAGACCCGGAGGGCATCGGTGCTCTCGATCCAGACTTCGAACCCGAGGTCGCCGCTGTAACCGGTCCGCGACACCGTCACCCTGGCGCCGCCGATCCGCCCGGTCGCCAGACCGAAATAGGGGATGGTCGCGACGGCCGGGACCAGCCTTGCGAGGAGGTCTCGCGAGCGCGGCCCCTGGACGGCGATGACGCCGTAGTCGTGGCTGACCTCCTCGATCCGGACGTCGTCCCGGCCGATCAGGTCGCCGAAGTAGGCGAGATTCGGCTCCGCGGCCGTCAGCAGGAACTCATCGGGGCCACGACGGAGGACCACGCCATCCTCCACGACGAAGCCGCGATCGTCGCACCAGGCGGTGTACTGCGCGTGGCCGGCCGGGCAGGCCCGGATGTCGCGGGCGAGCACACCGGCCAGGAAACGCTCCGCGTCCCGGCCGTGGATCCGGTACTTGTAGAGCGGAGACGAGTCGAAGATCCCGGCGCTGTTGCGGACCGCGAAGTACTCGAACTTGTCCGACAGCTGGTAGCGGTCGGCGGCCAGGTGGCCGGACCAGTGGCTCCACAGGCCGGTCTCGTTCAGCGCGCTCGTCCGCTCGTGGAAGGGTGAGGTCAGGACCATGCCGCCCTCGCTCCGGGTTCTCGGGTGGCGGCTAGGGTAGCGGGCCGACAGCGCCCGGCCGGGCGGCTGTCTCGCCGGCTGAGCCGGCCGGGGCCCGGGGCGGGCCTACTCCCAGCGGAAGGTCCGGACGGTGAGCGCCACAGCCCCGACGCCCCAGGCGACGAGGATCGCGACCGGCGCCACGGCGTCGCCGCCCGATCCCAGCGCGACGCGGAACGTGTCGGCGAGGGCCGCTGCTGGGAGGACCGTGGCGACGGCGGCCAGCGGGTCGGCGAGGTGGTCGAGCGGAAGCACGATCCCGCCCAGCATGAGCGCGACGAGGAACAGGCCGTTGGCCAGGGCCAGCGTGGCCTCGGCCCGCAGCGCGCCCGCCATCAGCAATCCAAGACCCGCGAAGGCGAGGGTGCCGAGGAGCACGGCCGCGACCAGCAGGGCGGGCGCGGCGCCGGCAGGCACGGTCCAGCCGAGCGCCAGGACCGCGATCGCCACCAGCAGGAGGACCTGGGCGGCCTCGACGACCAGGACCGCAAGCATCTTGGCGGCCAGCAGGCCGCCGCGGGTCAGGGGCGATCCGCCGAGTCGCTTGAGGACGCCGTAGTGCCGCTCGTAGGCGGTCGCGATCCCGAGATTCACCAGGCTGGTGGCAATGACGGCAAGCGCCAGGCATCCGGGGAGCAGGAAGTCGACCGGCCGGCCGGCACCGGTCGGCAGGATGCCGGCCGAGGCGAAGAAGAGCAGCACGACCGCCGGGATGATGATCGTGACCAGCACGTTCTCGCCTCGGCGAGCGGTCAGACGGAGCTCCGTCGCGGTCTGGGCGAGGGTGGCGGCTGCCGCCGAGGCCGGGCGGCTCACGAACCGGCTCCGGGAGTCGCGCCGGACCCGCCAGCCGCGCCGGAACCGGCGGCGGGTCCGGGCCCGCTGGTCAGCTCGAGGTAGACCTCCTCGAGCGTTCCGCCCGTCGTGCGAAGCTCGCGGATCAGGAGGTCGGCCGTGGTGCACCATCCGGCCAGCGTGGCGATCAGCGCGGCGTCCGGCACCGCGCCGTCGACGCGATAGAAGCCGGCATCGGCCTCGGCCATCAGCACGGCGTCCGGACGCGCTGCGCGCAACGCCAGGGTCAGGGCCGCCTGCGCGGCTGCGTCCAGTGCCGGCTCGAGGCGGAACCGCAGCCGCGGCGTCGCGCCGGCCGCGAGCTCCCCGGGCGTGCCCGCCGCGACGATCCGGCCACGGTCCAGGACGCACACCCGGTCCGCCATCCGCTCGACGTCGGTCAGGTCGTGGCTGGTCAGCAGGATCGCCACGCCCGTGTCGCGCAGGCCGGCCACGATCGCCCGGGTGGCGGCACGGCCCTCGGGATCCATGCCCGCGGTCGGCTCGTCGAGCAGCACCACCTCGGGCCGGCCGACCAGGGCGAGCGCGAGGCCGAGCCGCTGCCGCTCGCCGCCGGAGAGTCGCCGGAACCTGGTCCGTGCCACGGCCCGAAGCCCGACGAGATCGAGGAGCTCGTCGGGGTCCCGGGGGTCAGCGTGGAATCGGCCGTACTGGACGAGTGTCTCGCGCGGCTGAGCGCGAGGGTCGATCCCACCGCCCTGGAGCATCAACCCCACGCGGGCGCGCAAGGCTCGCCCGCCGGACGAGGGGTCCACCCCGAGCACCCGGACGCTGCCCTCGTCGGCACGCCGGTAACCCTCGACGATCTCGACGGTGGTCGTCTTGCCGGCGCCGTTCGGCCCAAGCAGGGCGACGAGCTCGCCGGCGGCGATCGACAGCGACACGCCATCGAGCACCGTCCGGTCGCCATACCGCTTGACGAGGCCGTCGATCGCGATCGCTGGATCGGCGACGCCCGTCGGGGAGCCGCCCGACCTCATGGAGCGATCCGTTGGTACTGGCGCTCGAAGTCGGCATCGGTCACTTCGCCGATCTGGATCGAGCGGACGATCCCTTCGGCATCGACGAAGTAGCTCTGCGGCCGTGCGGCGACGCGATAGGCGGCCTTTGCCGACTGGGCGGGATCGAGGACCGTCGGCCAGGTGGCGCCGTACTGGGCCACGAAGGCCCGCGCCGGCTCGGGCGGATCGTCGGTCAGGACGCCGACCACGGCGAACCCATCGGCGGCATGCTGGGTCAGCTTGGCTTCGAGCAGCGGGAACTCGTCGCGACAGGGGACGCAGGACGGCCCCCAGAAGTTGATCAGGACCGGGTGCCCGGCCAGGCTGGCGAGATCGAACGTGCCACCGTCGAGGGTCGTGCCGCTGATCGCAGGCGCACGGCTGCCGACGGCCACGTGGGCGCTGTCCGAGCCGCTGCGCGATCCGACGAGCCAGAGGATCGCCGCGGTGGTCGCCACGGCGATCGCGAGCGCAAGCAGGATGGGTCGCCGCGGCATCGCTGACGACTCGCTACTGGAGCGTGGCGGTCCCCGTCATGTTCGGGTGGACGACGCACGAGAACGTGTAGTCGCCCGCCGGCAGGGCAGGAACCTGATAGATCTTCGTGTCGACCCCGCTGAAGATGTCGCCCTTGAAGACGACGGCGCCAGTCGAATCCTTGATCTCGACATTGTGCGGCGTGCCCGGGTCCTGGTTCGAGAAGGCGATCGTGAACGGCTTCGCGGCAGGCCCGGTCCAGGAGGTCTGGGTGAACGCGATGCCCTTGGCCTCGATCGTGACGTCGGCGGCCTGGCCGCCCCCTGGCGCCGCCGACCCGGTGGGCCCGCCCGAACCCGCCGTGCCGCCGCCGGATGCCGCCGGAACGCCCGAAGCCGCCGGAGCGCTCGCAGCCGCCGATGCCGAGCCTCGCGGCGCCTCGCCGTTCGCCGACTTGTTCGCAAGGATGCCGGACTGGATGACCACGGCACCGATGACCAGCATGGCGAGGAACGTGAACTGACGCGATGGCACGCGCGGCGCCGGGATGTTCTCGAGATGGCCGGTCTGGTCGGCTTCGACGGTCTTGACGTACTCCTTGCGGGCATCGGGCAGCCAGCCGATCAGGCCGAGGACCAGGGCGATCACGCCGACGGCGAGGAGCCACTCGCCGAAGACCAGCCCGATGAACAGCAACGCGGTTCCGAGCGCCCCGACGATAGGGCGCCAGGACGGACCGGGTACGTGCACGCCTTGTGGTGGCCCGTCGTGGACCGCGGCCGGCAGGACCGTCGCCGTCGGGGCGACGTCGTGGTCGTAGATGCGCAACCCTTCGACAAGCCAGTAGAGCAGGGTCAGGACGAGGGCGACCGACCCGAGGACCAGGGCGATCCCTCCGAATACCAGGCCGAGGAACAGCAGGAACACGCCGACCGCCGCGAAGATCGGAGCGAAGGACGGGCCGGGCATGTGCACCCCGGCCGGCGTCGCCGGGGCGATCCGTCGCTTGCCGCGACGGGCCGGCGGGACCGTCGCCACCTGCATCACAGTCCGGGCCATGAGCAGCACGACGAGGACAGTCGTTCCAACCGGAAGCGCCAGCGCGACGAGCCGGCCCCAGTCCGGGATGACGAACTGCGACGTTAGGTCGAGGAAGCCGTTCCAGATCTGTTCGAGCATGGTCCGGTCGGATCAGGTCGCGCGGCGGCGAGCGATCCGGGTCACTCCTTGCTGGATCCGGCCACGAGCACGTAGGCCATCAGGGCCATCGCCGCCCCGAGGAAGATCAGGAGGGTGGTGCCCGCGTAGTCGACATGCCAGTTGCCGAAGGTCGGAGCTGCCCAGAAGATCACGCCGATGACGACGAACAGGATCCCGATGAGCGCGGCGTTGCGCGGATGGCGGATCGGATGCACGACGATCGACTCCTACCTTCCGGGCAGCAGGTAGAGGAGCGAGAAGAGCAGGATCCAGACCACGTCCACGAAGTGCCAGTAGAGCGAGGCGCCTTCGACCGCATCGTGGTGCTTGGACGAGAACTGGCCGGCCATCCCGCGATAGAGCACGACGCACAGCATGATCACTCCGCCGAAGACATGTGCGCCGTGGAAGCCGGTGAGCGTGTAGTAGGTCGTCCCGAACGTCCCCGACGAGAGGGTCAACCCCTCGCCGCCGAGTGCCGTGTAGTCCGTGGCCTGCATGATGAGGAAGGTGATCCCCAGGATCACCGTCACGGTCATGCTCCGCAGGAAGGCCGTCCGGTCGTCACGCCGGATGGCCCACACGGCGAACTGGCAGGTGAACGAGCTGACGATCAGCAGGACGGTGGCCGGCCCGACGAGCGGGAAGATCTTCAGCGTGTCGTGGAACTCCTGCGGTGGCCACTGCGCCGCGTTCGCGCGCACGCTGAAGTAGGCGGCGAACAGGCCGCCGAAGAACATCACCTCGGAAGTGATGAACAGGAGCATGCCCAGGACGGGGTTGCTGATCCCCCCCCGGCGGTCGTGCGAGAGCCCGGCGATCGGGGTGTGCTCGACGGTGGCGAGGGCGTGGCTGTCGACGCTCATCGTCGGCGGCTCAGTGGGAGGCCGTCCGGCCGTGCCGGAGGTCGAACAGCGGTCGTTCCGAGCGGATCTCGGGCAGGTGATCGAAGTTGTACGGCGGCGGTGGGGAGGTGGTCGCCCACTCGAGCGTGTTCGCCTCCCATGGGTCGTCGCCGGCGACCTTCCCGCTACGGAGTGACACGAACACGTTCCACAAGAACGGCAGCATGCTCGCCGCGATCGTGAACCCGCCGATCGTCGCCAGCAGGTTCAGGTCGTTCCAGCCCGCCGTGGACGAGTAGTCCGCGATCCGGCGAGGCATGCCCGCCAGGCCGAGCTCGTGCATCGGGAAGAAGGTCAGGTTGAAGCCGATGAGCATCAGCACGAAGTGGATCCTGCCGACGGTCTCGTTCAGCATCCGGCCGGTCATCTTGGGGAAGTAGAAGTAGAACCCGGCCATCACGCCGAACACGGACCCGCCGAACAGGACGTAGTGGAGATGGGCCACCACCCAGTACGTGTCGTGGAGGGCGAAGTCGACCGGCACCGACGCGCTGAACGCGCCGTTGATCCCGCCGATCAGGAACATCGTCAGGAAGCCCAGGGCGAACAGGAGCGGCGTGGACAGGGTCAGCTTGCCGCGCCACATGGTGAAGATCCAGTTGAACATCTTGACCCCGGTGGGCACCGCGATCAGGAAGGTCATCAGGCTGAAGAACGGCAGGTAGACCGCGCCGGTCGTGAACATGTGGTGGGCCCACACCGAGAAGCCAAGCGCGCCGATGCCGGCGGTGGCGAAGATGAACGCCTTGTAGCCGAACAGCGGCTTCCGGCTGAAGACCGGCAGGATCTCGCTGATCATGCCCATCGCGGGCAGGATCATCACGTAGACCGCCGGGTGGGAGTAGAACCAGAAGATGTTCTGGTAGAGGATCGGATCGCCGCCCACGCGCGGATCGAAAAACGAGCCGCCGTAGTTGCGGTCGATGAACAGCATGATCAGGGCGCTGGTGATGACCGGCGTGGCCATCAGGACCAGCACCGACGTCACGAGCACGGTCCAGACCAGGATGGGCATCCGGAAGAGGGTCATTCCCGGCGCCCGCATCTTGAAGATCGTGACCAGGAAGTTGATCGCGCCGAGGATCGAGCTCGTGCCGATCAGGACCAGCCCCACGATCCACAGGTCCTGCCCGGCCCCGATCGCGGCGAGCGGCCGGTCCTCGGACAGCGGCGGATAGCTCGTCCAGCCGGCCGCCGCAGTGCCGCCGGTCACGAAACCCAGCAACAGGATGATCCCGGCCAGCGGCAGCATCCAGAACGACAGCGCGTTGATGCGCGGGAAGGCCATGTCCGGGGCGCCGATCTGGAGCGGCACGACGTAGTTCGCGAAGCCCGCCAGGATCGGGATGATGAACACGAAGATCATGAACGTGGCGTGCATCGAGAACAGCTCGTTGTATTGCAGGTCACTCACGAACTGGAGCCCGGGCGCAGCGAGCTCGCTGCGGACGACCAGCGCCATCGTGCCGGCGATGAAGAAGAAGACGAACGAGTTGATCAGGTACATGATCCCGATCTTCTTGTGGTCCGTCGTCGTCAGCCAGGCATACAGGCCCGTCTGATAGGTGGAGGCGGCCGGCGTCAGGGT
>JBGPVC010000109.1:0-9408 GCA_041491485.1 Candidatus Limnocylindria bacterium | reverse complement strand
GTACTCCTTGATCCGCGTCTGGATCGGCTTGAAGCTGGCCAGGATCGCGATCCAGGAGAGGGTCGTGGTGAGGACCACCAGCGCCACGGACAGGCCGTCGGCGCCGACCTTGTACTGGATCCCGAAGAACGGGATCCAGTCGGCCACCTCGGCGAACTGGAAGCCCGGCCGGCCCGGCAGGTAGCCGACCAGCAGCAGGAGCGAGGCGATCCAGGCCAGCAGGGCGAAGACCAGGGCCACCGGGCGCGCCGCCGATGCCGGAGCGAATCCAACGACGAACGCGCCGACCAGCGGCAGGAAGATGATGATCGACAGGAGCGGGATGCTCGAGACGTCCATCGTCAGCGCCCGGCCAGCAGCAGGTACGAGCCGGCCATCACGATCAACCCGATGGCGATCCCCAGGGCGTAGTTCTGGACGCGTCCGGTCTGGATGCGGCGGAGGCCCCGGCCGGCGTCGATCGTGCCGACGCCGATCGCATTGACGGTGCCGTCCACGACCTCGCGGTCGAACCACCAGATGGCCGCGGCGACCCGGCCGCCGATGGTGATGAACAGCAGGTGGTACAGGTCGTCGAACCACCACTTGTTGAGCGAGGCGCGATAGAGGAACGGGACCCGCGCGCTCAGCTCGCGGACCCGCTCCGGACGGGCCGTCAGCCGAAGTCCGGCGAGCTCGGCCCCGAACAGCTGCCAGGCGATGGCGACGCCCACGACGGCCACGGTCACGCTGGCGAGGATCAGCGTCCCGTCGATGCCGAACAGGCTGAAGGCGGTCTCCTCGGCGCCCCCGTGGAGCACGGCCTGCCCGCCCTCGAAGACCGGCTTCAACCATGTTGCGATCGTGTTTGCACCGAACGGCAGCCCGAGGACCATGCCCAGCAGCGCCGACGGGATCGCCAGCAGGATGAGCGGGACGGTCATGGCCGCCGGCGACTCGTGGATCTTGTCCCAGACCGCCTTGGGGCCGCGGAACGAGCCCCAGAACGTCAGGCCCATCAGCCGGAACATGTAGAAGGCGGTCAGGCCGGCGACCACGAACCCCACGGCCCAGACCCACAGGAAGCCGTTCTTGAACGACTCACCAAGGATCTCGTCCTTGGAGAAGAAGCCGGCCAGCGGCGGGATCCCGGCGATCGCCAGCGAGCCGATCAGCATCGTCACATAGGTGATCGGGATCCTGCGCGAGAGACCGCCCATCTGGCGCATGTCCTGCTCCTCATGGACGGCATGGATGACCGAGCCCGAGCCGAGGAACAGGAGTCCCTTGAAGAAGCCGTGCGTCATCAGGTGGAAGATCGCGGCCGTCCAGGCGCCGACCCCGAGCGCGGCGAACATGTACCCGAGCTGGCTGAGCGTGGAGTAGGCGAGCACGCGCTTGATGTCGGTCTGGGTCATCGCGATGGACGCCGCCAGGATCGCCGTGAAGATGCCTACCGCCGCGACAACGACTAGCGCCGACGGTGCCTGGGCGAAGATCGGGTTGGTACGGGCGACCAGGTAGACGCCCGCGTTGACCATCGTCGCGGCATGGATGAGGGCGGAGACCGGGGTCGGGCCCTCCATCGCGTCCGGCAGCCAGACGTGCAGCGGGAACTGGGCGCTCTTGCCCATCGCCCCGGCGAAGATCAGCAGCGAGATGATCGTGATCCGGGTGCCGTCCAGCTCGCCGATTCGGGCGACCACCTCGCGGATGTCGAGGGTGCCCAGGCTGACGAAGATCAGCATGATCCCGAGCGCGAAGCCGACGTCGCCGACGCGGTTGACGATGAACGCCTTCTTGGCGGCCAACGCCGCCGAGCGCTTCCGATACCAGAACCCGATCAGCAGGTAGCTGCACAGGCCGACCAGCTCCCAGGCCACGAAGACGACCAGGAAGCTGTCTGCCAGCACCAGCAGCAGCATCGAGAACATGAACAGGTTGAGGTAGGCGAAGAAGCGCCAGTAGCCCGGGTCGTGGCTCATGTAGCCGATCGAGTAGACGTGGACGAGCAGCCCGATCGTGGTCACCACGATGAGCAGGCAGGCCGTCAGGTTGTCGACGTAGAGGCCGGCGTTCACCTGGAAGCTGCCGGCCGGGATCCACTCGAACAGGCGGACGTCGAACCCGCCCTCGCCGAACGGCGCCGCCCCGGTCAGCGCCGAGTAGGCGACCGCCATCGAGATCAGCCAGGCGACGAGCACGGCCAGCACAGGGATCCAGTGGGCGGCCTTGCCAAGCCGTCGCCCGATCAGCGCGGTGACCGCGAAGCCGCCCAGCGGCAGTGCGACGATGAGCGGAACCAGCGTCTCCCAGCTCATCGCGAACTGCCTCGCGCGCCGTCGGACGAGCCGAGGCGAAGGCGCCGGCGAGCAAGGGACCGAGCGTAGCTGAAGCTACGTGAGCGAACCGGCGGAGCCGGCAACGCACGCATCGGCCGTCCCACGGCGCGCCGAACTGACCGCCCGGTATGGGTCATTGGCGCATCGAGTCGTATTCGTCTACCAGGGGTGTTTTCTTGTTGCGGAAGATG
Organism: Candidatus Limnocylindria bacterium; assembly: GCA_041491485.1. GTDB lineage: Bacteria > Chloroflexota > Limnocylindria > Limnocylindrales > CSP1-4 > SPCO01. The sequence goes on along the minus strand of JBGPVC010000109.1, from coordinate 6,896 downwards.
GCGATGACGATCGCCAGGCCGACCGTCGCCTCGGCTGCCGCGACCGCGATGACGATCAGCGCGATCACCGAGCCCTGCGCCCCGAGCGACTTGATGAACGCACCGAAGGACACGATCGCCAGGTTGACCGCGTTGAGCATCAACTCGATCGACATCAGCATGCTGATCGCATTGCGCCGCGCGAGGAACCCGAACGAGCCGATCGCGAACAGCAGCCCGGACAGGACCAGATAGGCGTCGAGGTTGTCGCTCACGACGGGCCGTCCGGCTCGCGCTTGGCCAGGAAGACGCCACCGATGACGGCCGCCAGCAGCAGCACGCTGACGATCTCGAACGGCAGCACGAAGTCGTTGAAGAGCAGCCGCGACAGCGCCTCGGTGGCGAGCCGGATGCGCTTGACCTCCGCACCCCAGTCCGTTGCGCCAACGGCCAGGGCGATCACGACGGCGATGATGATCGAGGCGAAGGCGGCCGGGACGGCCTGGGTCTGGAAGACCAGCCGGCTGGGAGCGTCCTTGGTCTGGGTCAGCATGATCGCGAACAGGATCAGCACGCTGATTGCGCCGATGTACACGATCACCTGGGCCGCTGCGATCAACGGTGCCCCGATCAGCACGTAGATCCCGGCCAGCGCGCCGAAGCAGACCATCATGGCCAGGCCGCAGCGGATGATGTCGCGCATGGTCACGACCAGCAGGGCCGCGCCGATCATCACCGCGGCCAGGATCCAGAACAGGGCGTCCTGCCAGTCCTGGCCCAGGAACACGAGCATGATCGCGGCGACCCCCGTCACCGCGCCCATGACCGCGAGCGCCAGGAGGATCGGGATCAGCTTGCGGACCACGTCGATCGCCTACTCGTGGGAGGTGTGGGCGACGGCCGTGCCACCGTCGCCGGGTAGCGCAGCGTGGCCGTGGCCATTGCCGGCGACGCCGCCGATCGTCGGTGGCAGGACCGGCAGGAGCCGGGCCTTGTCGACGAACCGGCCCTCGGCCGCGGCGCGGGCCGCCCAGTCGCGCTCGCGACGGATGTAGGTCACCTCGGTCTCGCGGTCGACCGCGGCGATCGCCATCAGGTCGATCATCGGGTTCTCGCGGCTGGTGTGTGACAGCTCGATGTCGGCGCCGTCGCGCAGCGCGTCGTACGGGCAGGCGTCCACGCAGATCCCGCACAGGATGCAGCGGCTCTCGTCGACGTCGTACTTCTGGAGGATCCGCGGCTTGGGCATCAGCGCCCCGGTCGGGCAGGTCTCGGCGCAGCGGCCGCACGACACGCACGGGGTGTCGTTGAGACTCATGTCCAGTGGCGTCGTGACCAGCGTGTCGAAGCCGATCCGCATGAAGTCGTAGCAGGCGGCGCCGACCACCTCGGAGCAGACCTGGGCACAGCGGCCACAGTCGATGCAGCGCGACGGCTCGCGCAGGATGAAGGCGTGCGAGTCGTCGCGGATGTAGTCGTGGTTGACGCCGGTGAAGCGGTTCTCGGTGACGCTCCGGTACCCCGCGCCGGCGTGGTATTGCGGCTCGAGGGTCTGGAGGGTCGTGCCGTACTCGATGCCGAGACGGCGCAGGTCGCAGAAGCCGATCGCCTCGCAGGTGCACTGCAGGCAGCGCGTCGACTCGGCGACGGCCTCCTCGCGAGTGTACGGCAGCTCGTATTCGATGTAGCTGTGATTGCGCTCCTCGGCCTCGAGCGCGGTCATCCGGTAGCGCGGCGCCTTGACTTCGCTGGTGAACGGCACGATCGACAGGAACTCGGGCTGCGGCTCGGCCAGCGTCTGGCGCGTCCGGATCGCCGACAGGTCCATGCCCTTGAGGTAGGCGTCCACGGCATACGCCGAGCGGCGGCCCTCGGCGATCGCCTGAACCACGGTCGCCGCGCCGATCCGGACATCGCCGGTACCGAAGACGCCGGCCCGCCCGGTCTCGAACGTGACGGCGTCGGCCTTCAGCCGTCGCTGCTTGGTGGCTTCGGGACCTTCCGACCCCGGGCCGATCCAGGTCAGGTCCGGCCCCTGGCCGATCGCCAGCAGGACGCGATCGCAGGGGATGGTGAATTCCGTGCCGGGCGCCGGTTCCGGGCGGCGCCGCCCTGAGGCATCCGGCGCGCCGAGTGCCATCCGGATGAACTCGACGCCGGTGACCTTGCCTGCCTCGTCCGTGATCACCCGGACCGGACCGGCCTGGAAGATGGCGGTGACGCCTTCCTCGATCGCCTCGTGGACCTCGTTCGATGCCGGCATGTCCTTCATGTCACGGCGGTAGACGAGGGTGACCTCCTTCGCGCCCTGGCGGACCGAGGTCCGCGAGCAGTCCATCGAGGTGAACCCGCCGCCGATCACGACGACGCGCTTGCCGGCATGATTCGGGTACGGCAGGCCGAGCGTGGCGGTGCGCAGGTACTCCAGGCCGTCCAGGCATTCGGCCGCATCCTCGCCGGGGATCCCCAGCTTGTTGGTGTCGTAGCAGCCGATCGCCACCACCACCGCGTCGAAGCCCTGGTTGGTCAGGTCGTCGAGCGTGAAGTCCACGCCGAGCGCGGCGTTGCAGACGATCTTGCCGCCGAGCCGCGTGACCGACTCGTACTCGGCCTCGAGGACCTCGACCTTGGGCAGCCGGTACTGCGGGATGCCGTAGCGGAGCATGCCGCCGGGCGCCGGATCGCGTTCGAAGACCGTGACGTCATGGCCGGCAAGGAGCAGGTAGAAGGCCGCGCTCATCCCGGCCGGGCCGGAGCCGATGACGGCCGCACGCCGCCCGGACGGTGCCTGTCGCTCGAACGGGATCGGCGGGTCCACACCGTCGTCGAGCATCGCCTTGAGGACCTGGTCGCCCGCATAGCGGTGGCTGTCGCGGATGGCGATCGCCTCGTCGACCTCGTCGCGCCGGCAATGCTCCTCGCACGGCGCGGGGCAGACCCTGCCGAGCACGCTGGGGAACGGGATCGTCCGCTTGAAGATCCGCGCGGATTCGCGCCAGTCGGCCTCGGCGTTCGCCTTGAGGAAGCCCGGGATGTCGATATGGCTCGGGCACTTGTTCTGGCATGGCGGCAGGCAATAGGCGTTGTGGTCCGAGAAGATCAGCTCCAGGTTCGTGCGGCGGAGCCGGCGGAGCTCCTCGGTCTGGGTCTGGACCTTCATCTCGGGCTCGCACAGTCGCGAGCACGAGATCGGTGGGTGCTCCTCGCCCTCGACCTCGACCACGCACATCCGGCAGGCGCCGAAGCCGGGCAGCTTGGGCTCGTAGCAGAGCGTCGGGATCTCGATCCCGTTGTCCCGGCAGACCTCGAGGATCGTCTGCCCTTCGAACCCCTCGACGACCCGGCCGTCGACCTCGATCCGGATGCGCGGCGACGACTGCGGTCGCTGCGGCGACTGCGTGTCGAGCAGGCGGTCCGCGAGCGACTCGGGTGGGGCCGCCGGCGCGGCGGGGTCGGGACGCGTCAACAGGTCGGTCATGGTCGTCCGTTATGGGATCGCTGCGGCGGCCACCGCGATCGGGTGGCAGACACCGGCCGGGCAGGAGCTGCGCAGCAGGTGCTCGTCCAGCTCGGATCGGAAGTATCGCATCCCGCTTGCCAGCGGGAGGGTGGTCAGCCGCTCGTGGTCGCACAGGGCGGAGGCCACGATGTCGGCGGACAGGTCGGCGAGCAGGGTGGTGTCGGTCGGGCGCGGCCGGCCCTCGGCGAAGCGATCGGCGATCTCCACCAGCCGGCGGGTCCCGATCCGGCACGGGATCGTCTTGCCGCAGGCCTCGCTGGCACAGAACCGGGTCAGGAGCCGGGCCAGGTCAACGACGCAGGCACGATCGTCGGCGACCACCACCGACCCCGATCCGACGTGGGCGCCGGCGGCGCGGAGCGACTCGAAGTCATAGGGCGTGTCGAGCAGCTCCGGTGGGAGCAGGCCGCCGGACGGGCCGCCCACGAGGATCGCCTTGATCGAACGACCCTTCGGCAGCGCCCCGCCGAGCTCCACGATCCGGCGGAGCGGGGTCCCGAGCGGCACTTCAGCGACGCCGATGCCGGAGGGCGTCCGCAGCTGAACCAGGACCGTCCCAGCGGCGCCGGGGCGGCCGGTCGCCGCAAAGGCCGCCGCACCGTGGCGGACGATCCAGGGGACTGCCGCAAGCGTCTGGACGTTGTTGACGACCGTCGGCATCCCGTGCAGGCCGCGTTCGGCAGGATACGGCGGTCGTTGCTCGGGCTGTCCGCGCTTGCCCTCGAGGGCGTTCAGCAGGACCGTCTCCTCGCCAAGCATGTAGGCGCCCTGGACGCCGCGCACCGAGACCGACATGTCATGCCCGGATCCGAGGACGTCGAAGCCGAGGAAGCCGGCCTCCTCGGACGCCGCGATCGCGGCCTCGAGTCGTCGGATGGTCTCGATCGCCTCCGAGCGAACGGCGATGATCGCCTCGGTCGCGTCGATGGCGAAGGCCGCGATGGCCGCGCCCTCGACGACCGAGAACGGATCCGTCTCCATCAGGAAGCGGTCGCCTCCCGCCGCCGGGTCGGCCGCGTAGCCGTTGGCCACGACGTAGCGGCGTGGCGCCTCGGTGGTGGCCGCCATGCGCCATTTCTCGGCGGTCGGATAGCCTGCGCCGCCGCGACCGCGCAGCCCCGACGCCGCGATCGTCGCGATCGTGCCGGTCGCCCCGAGATCCCGGATGGCGCGCCTGAGGCCGTCGAACGCCCCGGCGCGACTCGCCTCGTCGAGATCGGTCGGGTCGGCAGTCCGGGCGCGTCCGAGCAGGATGACCGGCCAGTCGGTCGGGGTGGTCAGCAGCTCGACCATCGGATCAGGCCTGCGCCCGCGGCTTCGAGGCGTCGTTGCCAGCGCTGCCGGTGCCGCTTCCGCCGAGCGCGGTCTCGAACGCCGCGAGATAGGTCGCCTCGGTCGGCCGGTGAGCGTTCACCGCGGCAGCCTGGATCGTCGCGGCCGGCGGCTCGAATCGGAGGTGCTGGTAGTAGCTCGCGGTGCCGTAGATCATCGCGTACCAGGCGCCGGTCAGGTTGCTGATCTGCTTGAGCGCCGCGACCGGCAGGTAGCCGTAGGCGGCCTGGGTCGCCTCGAGGATCTGCAGCATGTGGGCCGGGTCGTGGTCGAACTCCTCGAGGACGGCGTCCACGGCGCCGAGGTCGATCGGCAGGAACGGATGATTGGCCGGATCCGGGACCGTCCGGCCGGACCGCCGGAGGGCCGACTCCTCGCGCCGCTCCCCGTAGGTCTCCGGCGCGCCCCAGTGGACGTGGTACCGGCCGCGCGTATCCATCCCGCCCATGTCGATGCACTCGATCGGGCAGGCCTGGGCGCACTGGAAGCAGGTCTCGCACTTGAGGGTGCCCCACTCGTCGTAGAGGAGCTGGAGCCGACCGCGGAACTTGTGCGGCGGGTCCAGTCGAACCTCCGGGTACCTGATCGTGACCTTCGGCTCGAAGAAGCGGCGCAGCGTCAGCGCCATCCCGCTGACGATTCCGAGGCCGGGGATCAGGCTCACCGCGCGGTCCTCACTTGTTGACCACGACGATGGCCGCCGCCGTCACGAACAGGTTGAGCAGCGAGGCCGGCAGCAGCCACTTCCAGGCGAAGTCCATCAGCTGGTCGATCCGGACACGCGGCAGCGTCCCGCGCATCCAGACGAAGGTGAACACGAAGACGTAGGTCTTGCCCATGAACCAGAGCACGCCGGCCACCCAGTCGAGCGAGATGTAGGCGCCGGCGACGACCAGTCCCACCAGGAACAGGTTGGCCAGGACGAACCCGCCGATGAGCGCCTGCCAGCTCTTGATCCGGGAGCTCGCGATCCAGAACGGCGCCGCGAACACCAGTGTCAGCAGCAGCGGGACGACCGCGACCAGGATCAGCAGCTCGATCCCAAGCCCGCCCGGGTCCAGCGAGAGGGTGAGCGGCCACGGCCACGGGAACGGCGCGTTCCAGCCGCCGAAGAAGAGGGCGACGGTCAGCGCCGACAGGATGAACACGTTCACGTACTCGGCGAAGAAGAAGAAGCCGAAGCGCATCCCCGAGTACTCCGTCGCGAAGCCAGCGACGATCTCCGAGTCCGCCTCGGTCAGGTCGAACGGCGTCCGGTTGCCCTCCGCGGTGGCCGCGATGAAGAAGATCACGAAGCCCAGCGGCTGCTGGAAGACGTACCAGCTGCTGAACCAGCCGGACTGGTTCAGGACGATCTGGTTGAGGCTCATGGTGCCGGCCAGCAGGATCAGCCCCGCCACCGAGAGCGTCAGCGGGATCTCGTAGCTGATGACCTGGGCGGCCGAGCGCAGCCCGCCGAGCAGCGAGTACTTGTTATAGCTCGACCAGCCGGCCATCAGCAGCCCCACGACTGACATCCCGCCGATCGCGAAGAAGTAGAGCAGCCCGATGTTGAAGTCCTGGCCGTAGAGGCCCGGGGCGAACGGGATCACCAGCAGCGTCATGACGCTGGCCAGGTAGGTGACCACGGGGGCCCACGTGAAGACGATCGGGTCCGCGCCGGTCGGGGTGAAGTCCTCCTTCATCAGCACCTTGAGGCCGTGCACGACCGACAGGAGCGATCCGAACGGACCGACCCGGTCCGGCCCGATCCGCAGGTTCATCAGCGCGATGACCTTCATCTCCATGTAGATCAGGAGGAACGCGGTCGGGATCGTCATCAGCAGGATGACGGTGGCGGCCACCGCGAACCGGACGATCGGCAGGTTCGCCGCGAGGACGTCGACGATCGTGCCGCCCAGGATCGAGATGACCGCAACGAGCGCGATGAGCAGCGCGATCAGGATCGGGACGATCGTGAACACGATCTTGCCGGGCAGCGTCAGCCGATCCCACGTCCGGTTGACGACGGTCACTTCGTCTTGCCTCGCGCGCCGTGCGACGAGCCGAGGCGAAGGCGCCGGCG
>JBGPVC010000108.1:0-9547 GCA_041491485.1 Candidatus Limnocylindria bacterium | reverse complement strand
TCGTGCGAGGTCGATCGCGGTTTCCACGGCGGTGTTCTCGCCGGCGACCTCGAAGACCAGGTCGCAGCCGCGGCCGCCGGTCGCCTCCAGGATCGCGGCGCCCTGATCGCGGGCCGGCGACACCTCGACGGTGCGTGTCGCGCCGAATGCCGCGGCCGCCGCGAGACGATGAGGCAGGGGGTCCGTCGCGATCACGACCGCGGCGCCGGCCTTCCTCGCCAGCGCGACAAGGAGCACCCCGATCGGTCCCGACCCGATCACCGCGACGGTCTGGCTGTCACGGAGGCGTCCGAGATCGAGCGCGTGAAACGCGACGGCGAGCGGCTCGACGATTGCGGACTCGGCGTCGCTCACGCGGTCGGACACCGGAACGAGACACGATTCGGGCCAGGCCAGCCATTCGCGAAGTGCCCCATCGGTCCTGCCGTGCCCGGCGAACTGGATCGCCTGGCACAGGTTGGAGGCGCCGGAGCGGCACAGCTCGCATATGCCGCACGCGTTTGCGGGATCGACCGCCACGCGCCGGCCGGCCAGGCGGCCGGTCTCGACCGTCCCGCCAAACTCGTGGCCCAGGATCAGTGGGGCGTCGAGCGTGGCATCGCCAATCCCGCGGTCGACCATCCAGTGGCGGTCGGATCCGCACAACCCGACCGCCGTGACGCGGATCAGAGCCTCTCCGGGGCCCGGCACCGGGATGGGCTCATGGTGGAGTCGAACCTGGCCATCCGGATGGAGGCGCAGGGCGAGCATCGCCGCTCGTTCGGTCATCGTTGCCCGATGGTATCGGCCGCGGCGGCGGGTCGCTGCGCGACAACACCTGGCGACTCTGGGTAGGCTGGCGCTGTGAGTCCCAAACGCTCGGCGGCGCCGGAGCTCGTTCGGACGCCGGCGCCCGACCTCGACCCCATCCACGATCCCGGGCCGGGCGCCGCGGCCGGGCGGATGGACGCGCTACCAGGAGATGTTGCCGCGGAGCCCCTGGCGGGCCCGTCCGGCGGGGCGATCCGGGTCGGGACCGCGTCGTGGACGGATCCGACGATGACGGCCAGGGGCGTCTTCTACCCCGACGCGGCCGACAGCGCCGAGGAGCGACTCGCCTATTACGCCGGTCGCTTCCCGGTCGTGGAGGTGGATGCGACGTACTACGCGTTGCCGTCCGTCCGCACCGCCGAACTGTGGGTCGCTCGCACGCCGCCGGACTTCACGTTCGACATCAAGGCGCACGCGCTGATGACCGGCCAGCCGACCGAGACGAAGCGCCTGCCAAAGGAGCTGCGCGCCGCGCTTCCCGACGAGCTCGCCGCCAAGCCTCGGATTTACGCCAGGGACCTGCCGGATGACCTGCGGGAGCAGGTCTGGACCTGGTTCATCGAGGGTCTCGAGCCACTGCGAGCGGCGGGCCAGCTCGGGTCGATCCTGCTCCAGTACCCGCGCTGGTTCTTCACCAGCTCCGAGAACCGGGATTCCATCGAGGAGGCGACCGGGCGCCTGCGCGAGGCCGGGCTCGTCGGATCGGTCGAGTTCCGGAGCGCGAGCTGGTTCAACGAGAAGAACATCGAGCGGACGCTTCGCTTCCTCGGTGACCGGAAGATCCCGCTCGTCGTCGTGGACGGACCGCAGGGCTTCAAGTCGAGCGTCCCGCCCATCGTGGCCGCGCCCTCACCGGAGCTCGCGATCATCCGGTTCCACGGCCGGCGGACGGCGACCTGGGAGGCGAAGGGCGTCCAGACCGTGGAACGTTTCCGGTACCTCTACGACCGCGATGAGCTGACGGACTGGGCGCCGCGCGTCCGCGAGATCGCGAGCCAGGCCAGGGACACGCATGTCCTGTTCAACAACTGCTACGCCAACTACGGGGCGACGAACGCGCTCGAGCTCGCCCAGCTCCTGCTCGACCTGCAGGTGGCCGAGCAGGGGTAGCGGCGGAGCTCAGCCAGGGTCAGGCCACCGACGAGGCCTGCGCCGTGGGGGGCGCGTCGGCCCAGGAGGTGTACCTCGGCGGCCAGTCGTCGGGGCCACGCTCGCCCAGCAGCGCGCGATCGATCAGGAACTCGAACAGGCGGTACTCGTCTGTCGTCTCGAAATACCAGCTGGCGGCGAAACGCGCGCGAGTGGCCTCGTCGTCGATCGATCGAGCGCGTCCGCGGAGCTGGATCTCGTCCGGGGCGCTCGGATCCTGGTGGTTGTGGAGCGAGTACCGTCCATCCTGCGCGAGATCGACGGCCTTGGGCGACGGGGTGATGAACGCCACCAGCCGGTCCTCCATCACGGCGAGGTTGATCGGATGGGTCCGCGGCAACCCGTCCCCGCGGACGGTGGCGAGGAGCGCCTCGCCCGTCTCGGTCCGATAGAAGAGCCGCCGGGCGTGCTCGGCAAGCGACGGCGCGGCGGTCATGAACTCGCTCCAGGTCGCCATCTCAGCCCTCCGTCTGCCCGGCCACACCCGACGACCACGCGGCTTGTTCGCTCATGTGGTTTGGCCCGTCGCTCGACGCGCGACGTGAAGGGTGAGGGCCGTGGAAGCGCCCTTGAGCTCGACCGGACCGATCGCGGCGAAGGCGACACCGTCCGCGCCGCCGGCGTCGACGACCTCCTGGCTGACGACCACCTCGCCCTGCCGGGCGTAGTCGGCGATCCGGGAGGCCAGGTTGACGGTACGACCGAAGTAGTCGCCCTCCTGGAACAGCACGGGTCCGGCGTGCAGCCCCACGTGGGCCGGGGGCAGCTCCGCCTCGCTCGCGCCCTCGACCATCTCGAGCGCCGCCAGGACGCCGCGGCCCGGCTCCCGGAAGTAGAACATGACGCCATCGCCCAGCCACTTCACCGGCTTGCCGCCGTGCTGCGCGGAAGTCCGCTGGACCAGGCGGGCAAGCCGGCCGGCCAGCTCGGCTGCGGCCTCGTCGCCACGTTCCTCCGTCAGGCGGGTGTAGCCCGTGAGATCGAGGAAGCAGATCGCCGGAGGCTTGTCGACCGCATCCTGGAGGCCGGCGCGTGTCAGCGAGGTTTCGAACCCGTCGAGGATGTTCTTGATCCAGGCATTGGCCTGGCGACCGTGGAAGAGGCCGAGGACCGCGCGGTCGCCGAGCTCCGACAGCTGGGCTCCGATCGCGCCGGTGGTCTCGACCACTTCCGCCGCGCCCTTCCCGGCGCTGAAGAGCGGCCCGAGGACCTCTGTTCGGTACCAGTCCGCCTCGGTGTCCGCGATCCGCCCCATGCTGTCGCCGTACGTCCGGATCCAGCGCTCGATGACGATCGGTCGGAAGCCGTGGGCACACTGGAGGGCGACGAGCGGGACCACGTCCATCTCGTCGGCGCGGACCCGATCGTCGGCTGATGGCTGGGCGAAGCCCATCGCTTCACGGATCACCAGCAGCAGGTCGAGCGGAACGTTGGTCCGGGTGGCCACCTGTCGAAAGGTCTCGTCGGTCAGCGCGGCAAACCGTTCGTAATCCGGCTGATCGACGAAGTCGAGCGACATCTCACCGCGCCGGATCGCCTCGCCGATGCTGTCGAGTGCGAGACCCGCGTGCTCGAGGGCCTGGACGACCCCAACCCGGCGCGAATCGTTCGCGGCGTACATGCCATCGCGAGGCGCGAGGATCCCTTGCTGAGCAAGGCGCTCGACGTACTGAACGTCGACCCCGGCTCTGACGGCGACGGCTTTCGCGGTGGATCCGCTCACGGCTTGCGAAGCCTGCGGGGAGCAAGCGTCGAGGTCAAGAGGTGCATGGTCCTCGCCAAACGGCCGGTCCGGATCGACCCGCCGAGTCTCGTGGTTGTCAGTCAGCACTGCCGAGTCGAGCCGCGGGAACCGTGTCCAGACGACGCGTGCGAGCGTGGGCGGTGACCGGGGGACACCGATCCGCAGCGGGGACGCTTGCGGACGGGCATGAGTGGTCATTCGACGCGTTTGTGCTGACCGCCAGACACATCGCGGACCGGAGAACGTCTGTCTGCCGGAGGGCTATCGACCTTGATCCCGGCCGCCCTGGCCGAGGTAGACCAGCACCAGGGCGCCGGCGATGAGCGCGGCCGCAAGCCCGAACGTCAGCATCGGATCGAGCATCGCGCTGAACAGGAGCAGGATGATCGCCGCCGTCTCGAAGCCACGATGCCGCCTGACGTTCGACTGTTTCCGCATGTTCGACGGCCCCGGTCAGGTGGCGATCGCGCGGCGGAAGCGGAAGACCGCCAGCGTCAGCAGGACGGCCGCGAAGCCGAGGAGCACACCGACCTCCGGCAGCACCTGGGCGAGCCCGCCACCGTCGAGCAGGAGCCGGTGGAACGCATCCATGGCCCACGCGTGTGGCGTCACGTGCGACAGCGTGCGCATGGCGTCGGGGAAGACCTCCATCGGCACCATCGTGCCGCCGACCAGGCCGAGGATCATGCCGAGCGCCGGTCCCATGGCGTCCAGCTGGTGCTCGTTGGCGACGAGCGTTGCCAGCAGCATCGCCGCTCCCGAGGCCACCAGCGCGAACGCGATCACGATCGCGCCCGTCGCGAACGGGTCGATCCAATCCACCCCGAAGAGCAGCGCCGAGGCCACGACGATGAAGCCGCCCTGGAAGAGGGCAAAGGCGAAACGGCCGAGCGTCTCGCCCGCGATGATCGTCCGGACGCCGGTCGGTGTCGAGAACTCGCGGCGGGTGATGCCGAGCTGTCGCGTCGTGACGAGGACGGCGGCGCCGGTCATGCTCGTCAGGAACATGAACAGGATCACCTGGCTCTGGGCGCCGACGGCATACCCGTTCGGGTTCGACGAGACCTCGCCGATCGATTCCATCGCGACGTCGATTCCAGCAACTGACGACTGGCGGTCGCGCGCGGCGGCGAGCGCCGCGTCGAACGTGACGTCACTGGTCGTGCTGACGTAGCGGGCCGCCTGGGTCAGGGCCGTCTGACGGGCAATGACGTCATTGACGGCGGTCCGCACGGCGCCCGCATAGCTCTGCGGTTGGGCCACGATCTCGACCTGCGCCTGCGTCCCGCCTCGGAGCGCCGCGTCGTAGCCGGATGGGATGGCCAGGCCGATCTCGATGAAGCCGCGCTCCACCGCGTCCCGCAGGCCCGCGGGCGAGTCGTATCGACGGACATCGAGCCGGATGTCGGTGGCCTGCAGGTCGCCGACCAGGGCTTCGGAAAGGGCGCCGCCGTCCTGGTCGGCGATCCCCACGCGGGCGGTATTCATGCCGCCGTAGGTCATGCCGAGGACGATGACGAGGATCATCGGCAGGACCACGATGAAGAACAGCCCCATCCGGTCGCGGAAGGTCCGCAGGATGCTGACCCTGGCGATCTCGAGCGCCTTCATGCCGGCACCAGCGCGCCACGCGCCCGGACGAGCCCGATCCCGCCCGTCACGACCCCCATGCCGACCAGGACGAGCAGGCTGGGCAGGATGTCGGCGATTCCCGCCGTCGGAACGGAGAGCGTGTCCACCGCTCGCAGGAACCAGGCGTGCGGCGTGATCAGGGAGAGTCGCGCGAGGATCTCGGGTGCCTGGCTGAGCGGGATGAAGACGCCGCCGATCGCGGACAGGCAGAGGGCAACGATGGCGTTGAGACCGCCCGCCTGCTCGACCGTCTTGGCGAGCGTCGCGACGAGCGTCGAGATCCCGACCGCGGCGATGACGGCGGCAACGATCAGTGCGCCGACCAGCGGTGGGGGGCCCCAGCTGGCGTTGGCCAGCAGCGTGGTCGCCACGACCAGCACGGTCATGGCCAGCAACCCCAGCGCCAGTCCGGCGATCGACCCACCGAGGACCACGGATCCCTGGCTGATCGGAGCCGTCAGGAGCCGGTTCAGGGTCCCGACGCGTCGCTCGGTGAGGATGGCGAGTGCGCCGTACTGCGTGGCGAAGAAGACGAACATGATCGCCATGGCGGCCCCGTAGAAGGTGGCCAGGTTGGCCTGTCGTCGCTCCGCCGTGGCATCGGTCACGGCGATCGGGCTGTCGGACAGGAGGGCCGCCCGGATCCGCTCGAGCGACGTCGCATCGACCGTGCCGCCGGTGGCGACGACGGTCTGCAGGGTCAGCTGGCCGGCACCAACGGCGTTGGCGAAGCTGGTCACGGTCGCCCGGACCACCTCGCGCGACGTCGGACTACCGCCACCGAGGATGCGAAGCCGGGTCAGGGTCCCGTCGTGGACGGCCTCAGTGAAGCCGGCCGGGATGATCACGGCGGCGCCGACCTCATCGGCGCTCACGGCGATGCGGGCATCGGCCTCGGTGGCGAGCGTCTTCACGTCGGCGATCCCGGCCGTTACGAGCCCGTCCAGCGGCCCCTGGATCAGGGCCTGTGCCGCGGCACCGCGATCTTCGTCAACGACCGCGACCGTCGTGTGGAAGTTCGGCGTGAAATCCGGGATGACCGCCGAGAAGGCGAATGCCAGCCCAAGCGGGGTGAGCACGGCGAAGATGATCGCCGAGCGATCCCGCAGGCGCTGTCGAAGGATTCGTCCGGCGATGATGAGCGCGGCGCGCACGGCGATCGGTCCTCAGTCCCGCAGGGCCTTGCCGGTGAGGTGCAGGAAGACGGCCTCGAGGTCCGGCTCGACCACCTCCACCGATCGGATGGTGACCCCGTCCTTGGTCATGGCGGCGAAGATGGACGGCAGCAGTCGGCGCGCCTCGGCCACGTTCAGGTCGATGCCGCCGTCATGCGGCGTCGCCTCACGGACGCCGGCAATCCGTCGGGCCGCGGCGGCCGCAGCCGCAAGATCGCCGCTCGCGCTCAGCTTCACCTTGTCGGACCCGCCGACCAGGGCCACCAGCTCGCGTCGGGTCCCCTCGGCGATGATCCTGCCCTCGTCGATGATGCCGACGCGGTCGCACAGCCGCTCGGCCTCCTCCATGTAGTGCGTGGTGTAGAGGATGCCCATGCCGGCGGCGCTGAGGGCCTCAACGCTGGTCAGGATCGCGTTGCGGCTCTGCGGGTCGACGCCGACCGTCGGCTCGTCCAGGACCAGCAATCGCGGCCGGTGGAGCAGGCCGATCCCGATGTTGAGCCGGCGCTTCATGCCACCCGAGAACCGCTCGGTCCGTTCGTCCGCCCGGTCCGCCAGGTCGATCACGGAGAGGATCTCGGCGATCCGCTCGCGGAGCTGCGGCCCGCGCAGGCCGTACAGCCGACCGAAGAAGGTGAGGTTCTCACGAGCGCTGAGGTCGGGGTAGATCGCCAGGTCCTGCGGCACGTAGCCGATCGCGCCCTTGGCCGCGACCGTCCCGGTGTCCACCTTGACCCCGGCGACCCGCACCTCCCCGTCGTCGGCCGGCAGGATTCCGCAGATCATGCTGATGGTGGTCGTCTTGCCGGCGCCGTTCGGTCCCAGCAGGCCGTAGGTCTCGCCGGCGCGGATCTCGAAGCCGACGCCGTCGACCGCCGTTCGATTCCCGAAGCTCTTGCGGAGGCCGCGGCACGTGAGCACGGCCTCGGCCGGGCCCTCGCCCCCCGGCGTCGTCCCGGGCGGCTCATGCGCGATCTCCGAAGGGGGCACGACCTGATCGGGTGGGGTCGTGATCGCCGTCACCGTCTCATCTCCCTCGCCGCCAAGGCGGGCTGCCGGCTGCGGACCACAGGCGATCGCGCCGGTGTCAACGCCGATCGGTGAGCAGGGTCCGCGACGATGTCCATTCCAGTGCCGGCACCGCGTCCGCGCCAGAGCCGTTTGGCTCCGCGGCTTGTGACAAAGCGCACCAGCACGGGCTCGACGGCCACCTTACCGCACGACCCGAACACACGAAGGGCCATGTGGCCTGTCCGGAATCGATCCGTATGGCCCTGTCGCGAAGTGACCTCGCTGAAGAGACTGTCCATCAAGCGCATCTCGTATCAGCAGGGACGAGCTGAGCACGCGATGCGCTTTTTCTATGCCTCGGACGATCTGCGGGGGGGGGCGACCGCCGGGCCCTGGCAGAGGTGATCATGATGCAGCGCAAGCCCCAGCTGGCGATCGGCATCCTGAGCATCGCGGCGACGGCCGGCGACTGATGGGTTCCGCCATTCGAGCCTGGCGCGTCCGGCCCGCGGCGGTTGCGCTCTGCTGGAAGGCGCGCGAGGCGCTGATCGAGCAGGCGATCGACTGGGACTCGCGCCCGTTCCTCGAGCGTCAGCGGATGCTCCTGGAATTCCGCGTGCGTGCCGGGAAACCGGTGGACGAATGGCTCGAGATCCTCGGACGCCTCGAGCGTGAGCTCATCTCCGGGCCCGGGGCCCGCGTCGAGCCGGCGCCGCTGGACAGGCTTGCCGCGTTCTACGACCACCTCGGCGACCTGGCCCGCGGCTACGCGATCGAGCCGGCGTGCCGCGAGCACGAGCTCCGGGACGTCGATCGTCGGGCCGCGGACATCCGGCAACTCGCCGACCTGCTCGAGCCCGTGCACGCCGTGTTCGCTCGCTAGCTCGACCGCTCTCGGACGACCGCCGGAGCGTGTCCCGGCTAGATCGGAAGGAGCATCGCGGCCAACCCGACCGCCAGGCCGACGCCGGCGCTCGCGAGCCCGATCTGGATGGATCGAGCCCGGTCGCGTACCCTGGCCTTCGTGTCCCGGACCTCGTTGGCCTGGCCGAGCGGGCCGAAGTTGAAGACGCCCCGCGATCCGAACCCGGCGCAGAACCTGAGCCGGGCCTGGAGGTAGCCGGAGGCGGCGCCGGCCGCTGGGAGGGCCAGCAGCAGCCGAGCTGGAGGCGGTGCGCCTACGCCCACCATCACCGCGAACGCGACGGCGGTCGCCAGCAGGGCGGCGTCGCCGGCGCGCCGCCGGCGGGCGACCTCCGCCGGCCCGATGTTGCAGACGCCGGGTCGATAGCCGGCGACGTGCCGCGGCACGCCTGGGGTCGGCTCGGTGGCGAGCCCGGGGGCGAACGTGGAAGCCGTCATGGCTGCTCCTCGACTTCGGGGATCCGCGAGCCGCGCCGAACACGGATCCGTGCAAGGTGGCGAGCCTGCCACAACCGCGGGAATCCGTCCGCGGAGGCCTCGGTTGCGCCCGCCTGACCGCGATCGACCGCGCTGGCTCGCGGCCTACCGCCGCGTGGCGCCGGGATCCGGGACCACCCCTTCGTGGCCGGCGATGAGTGCCGGCATCAGGCGGTCGATGGCATCGGTCGCGCCTTCGAGCAGCGCCGTTGCGGACGTGGTATCGAGGGCCATGCGGCGAGCCAGCGCTCCCAGCTCGTTGAGGAGGGGTGCCCGAAAGCGCAGGAAGAGATCGACCGTGTCGCGCAGGGGGATCAGGCTGCGCGCCGCGAGCTGTCCGTAGCGCCGCGCCGCCGCCTCGGCCGCGGCAAGCCGTTCTGTGGCCGCCTCCCCATCCGCGCCGTCGAGATAGTCGACGAGGGCCGCCACCATGCATCGGCCGCACTCGCGAAATGGTTGGCGAGCGCCGTTCGTGAGCGCCTCGATGGACGGCGGCCAGGACGCTGACCGGCAGACGCCGCGTCGGTAGGCGCGAATGATCGACTCGGTCGTTTCGCCGAGGGCCGGCATCGATGGGTGCCCGTGGTTCGGCGGGGGCAGCAATCCCAGGACGGCCGACCGCGCG
>JBGPVC010000107.1:0-9764 GCA_041491485.1 Candidatus Limnocylindria bacterium | reverse complement strand
AGCAGCTCACGCGCACGCTTGGACAGCCTGGTCGGCACGACGACGTCGACCAGCACGTGCAGGTCGCCCCGGACGCCGCGTCGGAGATGAGGCACGCCCTTGCCGCGCAGCCGGATCTCCGTGGACGGCTGGGTTCCCGCCCTGATCTCGACCTCCTCGTCGCCGTCGACCGTCGGAACCATGATCCTGGTGCCGAGCGCCGCCTGCGCGATCGAGACCTGCGCCTCGTAGTAGAGCTCCGTCCCGTCGCGCTTCAGCGACGGGTGCGGCTGGACGTGGACGGCCACGTAGAGGCTGCCGGCCGCGCCGCCGCGCGGGCCCACCTCGCCCTCGTTTGACAGGCGGATCTGGTGGCCCTCGTCGATCCCGGGCGGGATCGTCACCCGCAGCGTCCGGCGTCGTTCCGTGCGGCCTTCGCCGTGGCACGTCTCGCACGGCGTCTCCACGATCCGGCCTTCGCCGCCGCAGCGCGGACAGGCGCTGACGTTGACCATCTGCCCGAGCATCGTCTGGCGAATCGACCGAACCTCGCCGCGGCCGTTGCATTGCGGACACGTCGTCGGCTCCGTCCCCGGCTTGGCGCCGCTGCCGAGGCACGTGTCGCAACGGAGCAGGACCGGGAACTCGATCTCCTTCTCGGTGCCCTTGACCGCCTCCTCGAAAGTGATCCGCAGGTCGTAGCGAAGATCCGCCCCGGGCAGCGGCCGGCCTCGCCGCGCGCCGCCCGCGGCCGCCGCCCCGCCCCCGAAGAACGCATCGAAGATGTCGCTGAAGCCGCCGAAGCCCTCGAAGCCGGCTGTTCCCCCGCCGCCGACGCCGGCCCGTCCGAACATGTCGTAGCGCCCGCGCCGCTCGGGGTCGGACAGCACCTGGTACGCCTCGTTGATCTCGGTGAAGCGATCATGGGCGGTCGGGTCGCTGTTGACGTCCGGGTGCCATTGCTGGGCGAGCTTGCGGTAGGCGCGCTTGATCTCGGCGTCGCTGGCGGTGCGCTCGACGCCGAGGACGAGGTAGTAGTCGCGCTCGGTGGTGGCCATGCTGGACGAGAAGGATACGGGAGGTGGCGCCTGCGGTCCGCTCAGCCGGCGGGCGCACGGGCGGCCACGCCGGCGGGATGGCCGGCCAGCTCCCGAGCCCGGGCGAGGACCTCGCCGAACATCGGCTGGGTCAGCCGTCCGGTGAACGTGTTCTGCTGGCTCGGGTGGTACGAGCCGAGCAGCCGGTACGGTCCGATCGCCGCCTCATGTCCGTGCCCGAACCGCGGTTTCGGACGGGCCCGGTGGCCCAGCCGGTCGAACGCCCGCAGCGCCGCGTCCCAGCCGAACTGGCCGAGCGCCACCACGACCACGAGGCGATCGAGCAGACGGATCTCGCGCTCGAGGAACGGCGCGCAGGTGTCGCGCTCCCGTGGGGTCGGCCTGTTCGCGGGTGGGGCGCACCGGACGGCGGCGGCGATGTAGGCGTCGGTCAGGGTCAGTCCGTCGTCCGCGCGATGCGACGCCGGCCGGTCGGCCAACCCCGCGGTGTGGAGGGCGGCCCAGAGAAAGTCACCTGAGGCGTCGCCGGTGAAGACCCGGCCGGTCCGGTTGCCACCGTGCGCCGCGGGCGCCAGGCCCAGCAACACGATCCGTGCCTCCGGATCCCCGAACCCGGGCAGCGGGCGGCCCCAGTACGTCTCGTCGCGGAAGCGCCTGACCTTCTCGCGGGCGACTTGCTCCCGCCACTCGACCAGTCGCGGGCAGCGGCGGCAGTCGACGATCTCGGCCGTCAGGCCGGTGAGCGCCGTCAGGTCCGTCACGCCGTCGCGCCCACGAGGCGCCCTACTTCAGCAGCAGCAGGTCGATCCGCCGCGACGTGACGACCAGGCCGACGATGCCCATCGCCGACAGGTACGCCACGTGGAACAGCAGGATCGGGGAGATGGCGCCGACCGCCAGCGAGCGGATCAGGTCGACCCCCTGGTAGAGCGGTGTGAGCTGCACGACGACCCGGAGCGCGTCCGGGTACGCGTCGACCGGATAGAACGTCCCGGAGAAGAGAAAGAGCGGCAGCACGACCAGCTGGATGAGGTCGAAGTCCTGCCACGTCGTCATGAACGAGGTCGCCGCCATGCCGACGGCACCGAAGGCGAAGCCGACCAGCAGCGCGGCCGGCACGGCGAGGATGACCCACGGCGTTACGACCAACCCGAAGAGCGCCATGACCGCCATGAACCCGAGGGCGTACAGGCCGCCGCGGATGAGCGCCCAGCCTAGCTCGCCCAGCGCGATGTCTCCGGGTGACAGGGGCGTCGCCAGGATCGACGCGAACGTCTTGTTGTAGTTCAGCTTGAAGAAGAAGTTGAAGGTGCTCTCGTTGATCGCGCCGTTCATCGCGGCCGTGGTCAGCAATGCGGGGGCCACGAACAGCTGGTAGCTGATCGGCTGGCCCGCTGGCCCGCTGATGGTCCCGATCAGCGCGCCGAGCCCGAATCCGATCCCGAGCAGGTAGAAGAGCGGCTCGAAGAAGCCCGACAGGATGACGAGCCAGCCGTGCTTGTAGACGTACAGGTTGCGCTCGATCAGGCGAGCGGACCGCCGGCTGCCGAAGGCAAGACCGGCCGGCACGACCCGCAGGGTCGGCGCGGTCATCCGCGCACCAGCCGGCGTTCCATCGTCACCAGCAGCGCCCACGTGCCGGCGCCGATGAACGCGAGTAGCGCGACCAGGTGGACGAGCGCGAACGCCGGGTCGTTCACGATCGTGCCGAGCGACAGGCCGCGGGTGAGCGCCACGCCGTGATAGAGCGGGGTCAGCCACGCCAGCGGCTGCAGGAACGCCGGCAGCGACGTGAGCGGGAAGAACGTCCCGGAGAACAGGAACAGCGGCGTGATCCCGAACCGGAAGATGTTGCTGAACCGGTCGGGGGTGCGCTGCGTAGCCGCGAACGCGGCGATCGGGGCGGCGAACGCCAGGCCGGTCAGGACGGCGGCCGGGATCGCCAGCACGACCAGCGGCGACGCCGCCGCGCCGAACAACACGATGACCGCGGTGAACACGGTGGCGATGAACGCCAGCCGGGCGGCGATCCAGGCGAGGTTGCCCAGGGCGATGTCCCGCGGCGAGATCGGCGTCGCGTACATCGCGTGGAAGATCTTGTTCCAGACCAGCCCGCCCATGATCGGGAAGGTGGCCTCGAACGACGCCGACTGCATCGCCGTGGCGGCCAGCAGGCCGGGTGCCAGGAAGGCCAGGTACGACACCCCACCAAGCGACGTCGTTGCCGAGCTCGACACATACGACCCGAGCCCCAGGCCCATCGCGGTCAGGAAGAGCGCGGGCGACAGGAACGACGAGAAGATCGACGAGCGGAACGTGCGCCGGTACTGGAGGAAGCGGTGCTCGAAGACCCGTCCGACGGTCGAATTCGTGCGCGGCAGCGCGATCATCGGGCTGGCCTACTCGATCAGCGACCGGCCGGTCAGCCGCAGGAACACGTCCTCGAGCGACGAGCGGCGGACCAGGACCGTCTCGGGCTTCAGGCCGCGCTGGTGAACCGCGCTCGCCGCCGCCTCGCCGTCATCGGCGTACAACAGCACGCGGTCCGGGAGGTGCTCGACGCGTTGCGCGATGCCCTCCAGCCGGCCGTCGAGACCCTCGGCGACGCCGGGCGCGAAGCGGAGCTCGGCCACCTCGCGGGTCGAGTAGCGCTCGATCAGCTCTCGCGGGCTCCCCTCGGCCACGATCCTCGCCTTGTCCATCACGACCAGGCGGTCGCACAGCTGCTCGGCCTCGTCCATGTAGTGGGTGGTCAGGACGAGCGTCACGCCCCGCTGCTTCAACCGGTAGAGACGGTCCCAGAGCAGGTGGCGGGCCTGCGGGTCGAGACCCGTCGTCGGCTCGTCGAGGAGGAGCAGCTCCGGTTCGTTGATGAGCGAGCGGGCGATCGTCAGCCGCCGCTTCATGCCGCCCGAGAGCGGCTCGACCTGGTCGTTGGCACGCTCGCTGAGCTGGGCGAACTCGAGCAGCTCGTCGGCCCGCCGGCCGATCTCCGCCCGGGCCAATCCGAAGTAGCGGCCGTAGATGACCAGGTTCTCGCGGACCGTCAGCTCGTTGTCGAGGGTGTCCTGCTGGGGCACCACGCCGACACGCGCCCGGATCAGTGGACCCTCGGTCGCGGGGTCCATCCCCATCACGCGGAGCGTGCCGGCGGTGATCGGCGAGACGGAGCCGATCATCCGCATCGTCGAGGTCTTGCCGGCGCCGTTCGGGCCGAGGAAGCCGAACGATTCGCCGCGCGCGACGTCGAAGTCGATCGAGTCGACCGCGGTGAAGGTGCCGAACCGCTTGGTCAGTTCACGGGCATGGATAAGCGGCATCAACGTGGTGTCGGGCATGGGCGGGCATGGTACCGCAGTCGGTCGCGGTGATGAAACCTGCTACAGTGCAGTAGCACGCATCCTAGTGACCCAACGGAGCCCTTCCCATGCGCACCCTCGCCCGCCCAATCGGTCTCGGCCTCGCGGCCCGTGGCGATGTCGACGAGGTCGTTGGCTGGGCGCGGCAGGCGCGCGACCAGGGCCTCGAATCCGTCTGGGTGCACGACAGCTACTTCGAGCGCGACGGCGTCAGCTTCACCACGGCCATCGCCCAGGCGATTGCTGCCGATGACGACGGTGACGAAGCCGGCTTCCGCGTCGCCCTGGGCGCCGCCAACCCGTTCACGCGGCACCCGGTCGTGCTGGCGATGACCGGCTCGGCGCTCGACGAGATCCTGCCCGGCCGGTTCGTTCTGGGCATGGGAACCGGGCTGCCGCTGAGGCTCAAGCAGATGGGGATCCCGTACGATCCCGACACCGCCGTCGAGCGCGTCTCCGTCGCCATCGACCAGATCCGGGCGCTGTGGGCCGGCGAGCGCCTGCCGTCGGCCACGCCGGGCCTGCCGCCGATCCAGCCGATGTTTCCGCCGACCCATCGGATCCCGATCGTCATCGCGGCCTATCGCAAGGCGTTCGTCGAGCTGGCCGGCCAGAAGGCCGACGGCTACCTCGCGCGCCCCGCGGAGTCGATCCCGTCGCTGCGCGGCATCCTCGAACGGCTTCGAACGTCGGCGGAGGCGGCCGGACGCGACTCGCACGCGATCGAGTCGGCCGGCTACCTGCTGTCGCTCGTCGACAAGACCCGCCGCGAGGCGCTCAACCGGGCCAAGCGTGAACCGTTCGTGATCTACATGATGTCGGTCCTGTCCGACGTGTCGCTGAGTCGGGCCGGGTTCGACCGGGAGCTGCGCGACCGGATCGCCGCGGCCTGGCGAGCCGAGGACTACACGACCGCAGGCAACCTCATCCCCGACGAGCTGCTGGACGCCTTCATGCTGTGTGGGACGCGCGAGGACGTTGCCGCCGGCGCGATGGCCTTCCACACGCAGACAGGACTGCAGCTGCCGTTGCTTCAGCCGGTCCTGCAGGAGGACCGCCAGATCGACGAGCTGATCGCTGCGGCTGCGATCTTCGCGTCCATCCCGGACTCGGCGGCCGAGACGGAGACGGCGGCCCCTGTCGCTGTCGGGGCGGCGGGAGCGGGCAGCCCGGTGACCCCAACCCTCGCCGACGACCGGCGGCTCCGCCTGGGCGATCGCGTGTGGCGTCGGGCGGGAGCTCTCTACGAGATCCTCCGGCCGTTCGCGTTCACCGCCTCGGTCATCCCGATCCTGTCTGGTGCCGCACTGGCCTGGGTCAACGAGGCCTGGAACTGGGCACCGTTCGTCGCGTCGCTTCTGGCCGGCGTGTTCCTTCATGCCGGCACCAACATCCTCAACGAGGTGTACGACGTCCGAAAGGGCGTCGACAGCATCACCAGTCCGCGGGCCAGCCACGCCATCGTGAAGGGCCGAATGACCGAGCGCAGCGCATTCGTCGTGAGTGGGACGGCATTCGCGCTGGCGGTTGGCGTCGGCGTCTACCTGGTGTGGCTGCGCGGCCCGGCAATCGTCGGGCTCGGCGTGCTCGGGCTGCTGGGCGGCTGGGGCTACACGGCACCGCCGCTCGAATACAAGAACCGGGGATATGGCGTCCCGCTCGTCTTCCTGCTGATGGGCCCACTGATGGTCGAGGGTGCGTACTACGCGGTCAGCGGTACGTGGTCGCCGACCGCGCTGGTCCTGTCGATCCCGGTCGGATTGCTGGTGGCCGCCATCCTCCACGGCAACGAGTGGCGCGACATCCGCGAGGACAGCCGGGCTGGCATCTCCACGCTGTCGGCCCGGATCGGCCGCCGCTGGGCACACTACGGGTACGTCGCGCTGGTCCTGGGCGCGTACATGGTGCTCGCGCTGTCGGTGATCGCCGGCATCCTGCCGGCCTGGACGATGCTCGCGATCCTCTCCCTGCCATTCCTGGCCCAGGTCATCCGCTCGGCGGAGCTTGGCGCGACCGGTCAGGCACGGGCGATCGCCATGATCGACCTCCAGACCGCGCGGCTCCACCTGGCGTTCGGGTCGCTGCTCGTCGCCGGGCTGGTGCTTTCGCGGCTCGTCGGTGGCTGACGGGCCCCCGGCGGACGAAGGGGTCACACCCGGCGCGCTCGCGATCGGGCTCGTCGCCGCCCAGGTGGCCTTCGCCGCCACGTTCCGCGGGCCTCGCCAACGGTTCTGGCAACGGATGACCATGACGGGGCTGGCGCTCGGGTCCCTCGCGCTGGCGACCAGCCGACCGGCTCGCCGGGCGAGGATCGGACCGACCGAGGTCGTGCTGGGGCTCGCTTCAGCGGCGGCGCTGTACGGGACGTTCAAGCTCGGCGACGCGTTTGCCAGGCGGTACGTCCCTGGGGGCGACGAGCAGATCCAGGACATCTACACGCTCCGGACCATTCGCAGCCGGCCCGAGATCGCCGCCCGACTGGCGACCGTGATCGGGCCGGCGGAGGAGTTGTTCTGGCGGGGTCTCGTGCAGGAGGCCCTGATGGGCCGGTACGGGCGCTGGCGCGGGGCGGCCCTGGCGGCCATGGCCTACGGCGGCGTCCACATCGTCACCGGCAACTTCACGCTGTTCGGCGCGGCTGGGATCGCCGGCGCCCACTGGTGCGCCCTGTACGCGGCGGGCGTCCCGCTCGGCGCGCTGGTCGTCAGCCACGTGACCTGGGACGTCTGGATCTTCCTCGTCCAGCCCACGGGCGAGATCACGCCGGTGGCGGCACGCCCGCGATCCGGGATGCCCGCAACCGGTTTGCCGAGACCGGGCTCCTGACCGATGCACTGGGCCGTGCCGATCCCCGCTGAGGTGCCGGGAGCCGCACGCGGGTACCCCCGGCAACCGTGACGCTCGAGCTCGTCCTCATCGCCCTGTATCGCATCGTCGGATCGTTGCCGCCGCTCCGGTGGCCGCTCGCGGGCGGGCTCCTGGCCATCTTCGTCGACCTGACGGACCTCTACTGGATGAACGTCCTGGACCTCGGCGGGATCCCGGACTACCAGGTTTTCGACAAGCTGGCCGACCAGGTCTACCTCGCGGTCTTCCTGATCGTCGCCCTTCGCTGGACAGGCCCGGAACGCAGGATCTCGATCGTCCTCTACGTGTTCAGGATCGTGGGCTTCGTGCTCTTCGAGGTCAGCGGCGAGCGGGCGGTGCTGCTCGTCTTCCCGAACGTCTTCGAATTCTGGTTCCTGTTCATCGCGGCGCTCCACCACGTCCGGCCGGCCTTCGCGTGGACGCGGCCGCGCCTCATCGCGGTCCTGGTGCCGCTGGTCGCCTTCAAGGAGGTCCAGGAGTGGGCGCTGCACTGGGCGCGCCTCTTCGACGACGTCACGTTCCTGGATGCGCTCGATCAGGTCCGCGGCTGGCTGGCGGGACTCCTCGGGCGTCCGTAGCGGCGCCGCTCGGCGGGGCATGCAGCCGCCGGGTTCAGGGCCTCTGTCCAAGCAGGAGGAAGACCGGGAAGCGCCCGTCTTCGTGCTCGATCTCGACAGCGGTCCGGAACTCGACGTCGGCGAAGCCAGCCGCCGCTGCCAGCTCGCCCAGCGCATCCCGATGGAACCCGCGATGGTGGATCCCCTCCGCGTCGGGATCGTGGAACGAGCCGTCCTCGGCGTCGAGGTCTGCCAGGGCGATGCGTCCGCCCGGTCGGAGCAGCCGGAGGATGGCCGCGAGGGCAGCGCCCGTGTCCTCGAGGTGATGCAGCACGAGCAATGACACGGCGAGATCGAACGGCTCGCGGGGCGATGGATCCGACGTGAGGTCGAAGCGTACGGCCGTGACGTTCCGCGGGCCGCCAGCCGCGAGCTTCTCGCGGACGACCTCGAGCATCCCGTCCGATGGCTCGGCCAGGACCACGTCGCCGACGTCGCCGGCCAGGGCGAACCCGAGCAGGCCGGTTCCGGCGCCGACGTCGATCACCCGGGTGGCCGGGTTCAGCCGCACGCTCGCACGGATCGCCCGGGCGACGTCCTCGGCGCGCAGCCGTCGTTCGGGCGTGTCCCAGTCACGCGCCCGCTCATCGAAGGTGCTCACGCGCGCATGGTCACATGCAGGGGCAAGTCGCCGTCGGGACGACGGGGCCGGCGCCGAAGCGGCTAGACCTCCTTGAACTCGCCCTCGACCGTCTCCTCGCCCGCCGGGCCGCCCGCACCGGGCTCACCACCATCACCGCCTTCGCCACCGGCTCCACCGGTAGATCCGTCACCGGACTCGCCAGCCGAGGATGCCGCGGCCTGGTAGGCGGCCGTGGCCACCTTCTGGAGCGACTCCGCGAGCGACGACATGCCGGTTTTGACGGCCTCGATGTCGGAGCCCTTGAGGGCCTCTCGCAGGGATTCGACCTTGTTCTCGACCTCGAGCTTGTCCTCGGATGAGACCTTGTCGCCGAGGTCCTTGAGAGTGCGCTCGGCCTGGAACGTGAGGGCCTCGGCCTGGTTCCGGGTTTCGACCGATTCGCGCCGCTGCTTGTCCTCTTCGGCATGTTCCTGGGCGTCGCGGACCATCTGGTCGACGGCGTGCTTGTCGAGCATGGACGAGGCCGTGATCCGGACCTGTTGCTCCTTGCCGGTCGCCCGGTCCTTGGCCTTGACATCGAGGATGCCGTTGGCGTCGATGTCGAAGGTGACCTCGATCTGGGGGATGCCGCGCGGTGCCGGCGGGATCCCGTCCAGGATGAACCGGCCGAGCGTCTTGTTGTCGGCCGCGAAGTCGCGCTCGCCCTGGAGGACGTGGATCTCGACCTGCGACTGCGAATCGGACGCGGTCGAGAAGACCTGCGACTTGCTGGTCGGGATCGTCGTGTTGCGCTCGATCAGCTTGGTCATGACGCCACCGAGCGTCTCGATCCCGAGCGACAGCGGCGTCACGTCGAGCAGCAGGACGTCCTTGACGTCACCGGCGAGGACGCCGGCCTGGATCGCCGCGCCGATCGCCACGACCTCGTCGGGATTGACGCCCTTGTGCGGCTCCTTGCCGCCGAACATCTTCTTGACCGCTTCGATGACGGCGGGCATCCGGGTCATGCCACCGACGAGGATGACCTCGTCGATGTCGCCGGGCTTCAGGCCGGAGTCCTTGAGCGCGGCCTTGACCGGGCCTTCCGTCTTGGCCACGAGGTCGGCCACCAGGTCCTCGAGCTTCGCCCGGGTGAGGGTGACCACCAGGTGCTTGGGACCGGTCGCGTCGGCGGTGATGTACGGCAGGTTGATCTCGGTCGACGACGTCGACGACAGCTCGATCTTCGCCTTCTCGGCCGCCTCCTTGAGTCGCTGCGCGGCCATCTTGTCGACGCCGAGGTCGACGCCGTGCGCGTTCT
>JBGPVC010000106.1:0-9798 GCA_041491485.1 Candidatus Limnocylindria bacterium | reverse complement strand
CCGAACGTGGGATCGAGCCGTCGGCCACGATCACCGCCGCGTAGACGCGCACCACGAAATCGAGATCGGCGATCGTGTACCAGCGGCGGACCCGCTCGGCGTCGCGGTTCGCCTGATCGAGCGGATTGTCCATCGGCATCCAGCCGTCGCGCGTCCGGTATTCCCACGACGGTCCGACCTGGCGGATCTGACGCGTCGCGGGGAGCGCGTGCAGCACGGCCACCCCGAATGGTCCGATGGCGAGCTCGGGGATCGCCCGGCCGTCACTCGGCACGACGTCGCCCACGACGGCGACCTCATCCGCCATCGATGCCAGCGCCCTGGCGCCCGGTCCAAGGGTTCCCTTGCCGGCCTTCAGTTGTCCGAGTGTCGTGGCCAGTCGGTTGGCGCCGGCCAGCAGGAGGGCCCCGCCCGCGATCAATGACAGCGACAGGACGCCCAGCCCGATGGGCGGGCGGCCGGTTCCTGTCAGTCGATCGCTCGAGAGGACCGAAACCAGGGGCGTTGCCAGCGCCAGGTAGGCGATCCCCAGGCCGGCCGCCGTCAGGAGGGCGCCGCAGACGGTGCCGCTGACGAGCATGCCAAGCCGCGGGGCCCGGCGGTGTGGGGTGATGAGTGCCATCACGGCCAACCATGCTCCAGCGATGGCTGCCAGCCAATGACCATTCCGGCTGCTGCCCGACGGCAGTCGGCCCAGCCGCCCACCCGCACCGCACCGGACCGGACAACGCTGGTGGCAGGTCGCACCACGTTAGGGCCATGGGACCACCGGCTCCGGACGCCGGGTGCACACCGGGACCCCCGTACCATTGCCCGGGCTCATGGCGCGGCCCATCCTCCGAGTGCACCGGGTCCGGAGTCCCGGGCGAGGAGGCCTCAGCCAGTGCTCGTCAACGGACGTCACCGCGAACGGCACGACCGATGGTCGTGGGCCGCGGCCATGGCCGCGGCGGCCGTCCTGTTGCTGACCCTCGTCCTCCCGGTCGCCGCCACGACGGGCGACGCTACCTCCGCCGGTCCGGCGTCGGCCACGACGGGCTCCGACCCGTGCGACAAGGGGAATGGCAACCACATCGGCAACGATTGCCAGCCGACGCCGACGCCGACACCGGTGCCGACGCCGACACCGGTGCCGACGCCAACACCGGTGCCGACGCCAACACCCTCCGCCACCCCGACACCCTCCGCTACCCCGACACCGACTACCACGCCGACACCGAGCGCCACGCCGACACCGAGCGCGACGCCCACGCCTACGCCAACCCCAAAGCCGTCGCCGACCCCATCCCCGACTCCCAAGCCGAGTCCGACGCCCACGCCCCGTCCAACCCCGACGCCGACTCCACGCGCCACCCCGACCCCGAACCCGACGCCGTCGCCGACCCCCACGGCGAGCCCCGTCCCGACCCCGACGCCGGGTGCTCTGGTCGCTCCCGCGCCGACCGGGACCCCGGCAGCGGTCCCGACCGGCGCGCCGTTGCCGGTGGGCAGTCCCGCCCTGCCCGGCGATCCTGCCGCGGGCCCGGGGACGGGCACCGACGGTTCCTCCTTCGGTTCCGGCAATGGACAGTCCACGGGCGCTGTCGTCTCGCCCGCGCCATCAGACGGGCTGACGGCGGTGGTCATCGGTCCGATCGGCGGCCCCGGCGACAGCACCGGGCCGACCGGTCCAGGGATGGGTCCCGACGGATCGCCGGGCGGATCCGGACCAGGTGCGACGCGGACCTGGGGTCCGCTCACCAGCGCCATGTCGGCGCTCGGCCTGTCCGTGCCACCGTTCGGTGGCCTGACCCTCGCCTCGTCAGCCGTCACCGCGACGGGCGCGGTTGCCGCAGCCATGGCCTTCGGGCTGTTCGGCAAGCGCCGCAGGGCCGGTGATCCACCTGGCCCGGACGACGAGCTCTCCGCGGCGGCTGCGCTCGGCGTGGGTCTCCGACCGATGCCGTCGCTCGTCCCCGAATTCGTGGAGGCGGAGGATCCCGAGGCCCAATTGCCGCGCTGGCGCCGTCCGTCGCTCCTCCTGGCCCGCAAGGCCGATCCGATCCGCGATGCCACGCCGACGGCACGCCTGACCTTCGACCAGGGTCTCGTCGGCCCGCTCGACGGGCGGGAGCGGCGCATGATCCGCTACCGCATCGTGCGCATGCTCGACACGCCCGATGAGCTGCGTGGGATCGAGACCGGCTACCTCGATCGCGGCGACGAGGTGGAGCTGCTCGAGAAGTACGGCGCCTACTGGCTGATCCTCTGCCCGGACGGCCGGCAGGGGTGGGTCCACAACATGACCCTCGGCGAGATCGTCCACGACGACGTGCCAGACGATGACCGGCCGGTCGCCACGATGCCGCTCGCGCCCGAGACCTGGACGATGGGCGAGGGGGACGAGGACACCGACGTCCTCGAGGCCTATCTCGAGTCGCGCCGCCGCCAGTCCTGACGACGCAGCGGCTCCTTGCGCAGCACGAGGACGTGCTGGTGGACGATGTTCGGGACGAAGGTGTGCGGGTAGCCGTACGGCCGAAGGCGCGTGCCGGCCTGGTACCAGATCAGGTCGCCCTTGGGCACGAAGCCCACCCGTGACGCTCGTTCCGCAAGGTCCGATCCGGTGAACAGGTAGCGCCCATCCTGGTAGGCGTCGCGGACGATCACCACTGCGTAGCGACCCTCGCGCAGCACGCGGTAAAGCTCGCGGAACGCGTCGGCCATCCGGTCCAGGAAGGCCGGATAATCGGCCGCGTTGGCCAGGTCGTCGGTCGAGTCGGTGATCATCGCGTAGTCGGTCCGGCGGTTGGCATGCGACTCGGCAAGCGTTCCGCCGGCCATCGTCATCGGCAGCTGCAGGT
Source organism: Candidatus Limnocylindria bacterium (assembly GCA_041491485.1). GTDB lineage: Bacteria > Chloroflexota > Limnocylindria > Limnocylindrales > CSP1-4 > SPCO01. The sequence goes on along the minus strand of JBGPVC010000106.1, from coordinate 6,955 downwards.
TGTACGGCGGATCCGTGGCGACCAGGTCGACGGACCCCTCCTCGAGCGTCGGGAGGATCGCCAGTGCGTCGCCGGTTCGAAGCTCCAGGCCGCTCGGGTCGAACCCGCGCGGGCCTCCGGGATCGGCCGCGCCGAGATCGGCCAGCTCGGGCCCGAGGCCGTCCCGCTCGGCGGCAAGCTCGATCACGACCCGTCGATAGACCGCCACCCAGCGCGGGTCGAGCTCGATCCCCAGTGCGCGCCGCGGCCCGCGCGCGATGGCGGCCCCGAGCAGGGTCCCGCCGACGCCGGCGAACGGGTCGAGGACCAGCTCGCCCGTCCGGCTGAAGAATTCGATCAGGCGGGCCATCAGGCGGGGCGGCTTGTTCGCTCCATGGGCCCTGCGGGCCGCGTGGCCGAGTTCCGATGGATAGGCCGTCGTGAGCAGCGACTTGGTGAAGTAGAGCCATTCCTCGCCAGGCAGCTCGTTGAGCGTGTTTGAGGGATGCGGTGGTCGCCGGGCGTCGGTCACTTGCGCAGCCTAGCGGAGTTCCCCGGCCACTAGCCGACCGTCAGCCGGTCTGCACGACGCCGCGCGTGACGCGCCACCTAGAATGCCGACATGCCCGGCAGGTACACGAGCGCGCGGTTCGTGGGACGCGAGGTCGCATTCGCGCGACTCGCGTCGGTCCTCGACGACGTCGCCGGCGGTCGATCGCGATCGCTGATCCTGGGCGGAACGTCCGGCGTCGGCGTGACCCGGTTCCTCGACGAGGCCACCGCCCGAGTCGGGGATCTCGCGGCGCCGTGGACCATCCTGCGTGGCGGTGCCTGGCCATCGGGGGCGGATGCGCCGTACGGACCGGTCATTCGCGCGATGGCGCCGACGCTGCGTGGCCTGCCCGATCCAGAGCTGCGCGAGATCCTCGGACCCGCCTCCGACGAGCTGGTCCGCCTCGTGCCGGACCTCGGCTCGCGGCTGGCGACGGGACAGGCCGGCCACGGCGAGACGACGGCCCCCGAACGCCGCCAGGCGCGCACGCTCGAGGGCATCCTCGGCGTCCTGGGCAGGCTCGGCGAGCGCCAGCCCGTGGCCCTGGTGCTCGAGGACCTGCATCGCTCCGACGCGGCGACCCGAGCCCTGGTCACCTTCCTGATCCGCGTCGCCCGCGATCAGCGGCTCGCGATCATCGTGACCGATCAGCCCGACGCGGTGTCGAGCGACCATCCCTGGACGGACGATCTCGCCTCGATCTCGTCGGCGCCGGCGTCGGTGTCGTCGTCCGTGGATCGCCTGGCGCTGTCCTCGCTGGACCGCGACGACCTCGCGGCGTTGATCGAAGGCATCGAGGGCGAGCGTGCCTCGGCCGGCCTGCTGCTCCTGGTCGTCGAGCGCTCCGGCGGCATCCCGCTCGTGGTCGAGGAGCTGCTGGCGGCTCGGCGCGAGCTGCCGACGGCGTCGCTGACCGATTCCTTCGATGACCTGGTGATGGCCCGTGCGGCCGTTCGCTCTCCGGAATGCCGGCGCGTGCTGCGCCTGCTGGCACCGGCCGGCCGGTCCCTGACGTCGCGCCAGCTTGCCGACGTCGCCGCCGCGTTCGAAGCCGAGAGCGAGCGTTCGGCGCCGCGCTCGAGCACGGGCCCGCGTCACGGCGACGGCGTTCTCGACGCGGACCTGCGTGCCGGCTTGACCGAGGCGCTCGAGCACGGCTTCGTCGTCGAACGAGATGGGGCGCTCCGCTTCCGCCACGAGTCGATCGGCCGTGCCGTGGAGCGCGACTTGCTGCCCATGCTGCGAACCCGCCATCTCACCGCCCTGGCCACGGGGCTCGCCGACTCGGCCGTGGGAACCGCTCGCTACTGGTTGGACGCCCACGAGCCGGAACGGGCGCGTGACGCGGCGATCCAGGCCGCAGCGGAGGCCGGCGAACGGCACGCACCCGCCGACGAGCTGGCTGCCCTCGAGCTGGCCCTGGCGGTCCACCCGCCGACCACGTCCCCCGCGGGCGCCCGCCGGAAGAGCGATCGCCGGGCGGCCGACATCGCCGAGCTCCAGGTCCGGGCAGCCGAGGCCGCCTATGCGATCGGGCGGACCTCCCGTGCCACTGCCTACCTTGAGGCCGCCGCCGCCGGACTGGACGCTCGCCGGGACCGAGTCCGGCTGGGGCTGCTGTACGAACGGCTCTCTCACGTGCGACGCGCGGCCGGCGATTCGGCCGGCGCTATCGTTGCCGCCCGGCGCGCGGTCGAGCTCATCCCGCGTGAACCGAGCCCGGAGCGGGCGAAGGCGCTCGCGGCGCTGGCCCGGCTGCGGATGCTCGAAGGCGTCTTCTCCGAGGCCCAGCGCCTGGCGAAGGAGGCGATGCGGGTGGCCCGGGCGTGTGAGCCGCTCGCGCGCTCCCAGGAGATCCATGCCGCCACCACGATGGGCGTGGCCATGGCCTGGGGCAGCGATCCGGAGGGCGGGATCGAGCTGCTGCACCAGGCCGAGCATGGCGCCCGCGCCATCAATGATCCGGATCTGCTGTTCCGGATCACCGCCAACCTCACCACCGTGCTGGACCTCGTCGGCCGGCGGGCCGACGCCGTCGATGTCGCCTACCGTGGGATCGAGGAGGCACGCTCCGCCGGCCTCGAAGCGGTCTACGGCAACTTCCTCGCCGGCAACGTCGCCGAGACCCTGATCCTGCTCGGGCGATGGCCCGAGGCGCGGTCGCTGTGCCTGCGAGCCCTGCGCTGGGCACCGGTCGGTGTCATCTTCCTGGACGCCCTGATCTTCCTGGCGGCCGTCGAGATCGAGACCGAGGCGGGCGAGGAGGCGGGGCGACTGCTCGGCCAGACCGTCCTCGAATTCGACGCGCTGCGCGAGCCGCAGCTGGCCGGCTCGTATTACCTGGTGGCCGCTTCCTACTCGTTGTGGCGAGGCGATGTCGGCGATGCCAGCCGGTCCGTCGAGCGCGGCTGGGCCGTGGTCAGGTCGACCGAGGAGTGGGTCCTGGCCGCGCGGATGGCGGCGATGGTGGCGCAGGTCGATGCAGCGGTCGCCGCGGAGGCCCGCGAGCGCCGGCAGCTGGCCCCACTTGCTGCGGCCCGGACACGGACCACCGAGGTGATCAGCGCCGCGGCCACCCAGGTCAGGGCGGGGGCGGCCCCACCGACGGCCGGCTCGCGCCGGATCGCCGAGGCCTACCTGGCCACCGCCCGCGCCTACCAGCGGCGGCTCGAAGGCGACGACCGGCCGGCCGCCTGGGCGCACGTCGCCGACGCCTGGACGGGACTGTCGGCACCGTATGACGCCGCCCTGGCGCGCTGGCGGCAGGCCGAGGCGGCGCTGTCAGGCCGGGCAGGCCGGCCGGGACGGGCTGAGGCGCGCGGACCGATCCAGGAGGCGGCTCGCGTGGCCCTCGACCTTCATGCCCGCCCCCTCCTCCGGGAGATCCGCGAGCTGGCCGGACGCGCCCGGCTCAGTCTGCCCGATGGCGTGGAGGCGTTCTTCGGCGAGACGCCGACGGCGCCGATGGCGGCTGTCCCGGTCGGTCCGGCGGCGCGGTTCGCCGCCGATTCGGACGGCCAGTCCGAGCTGGTTCGGGCGATCGCGGGCGACACGTCCGGAGCCACGCACCGGCCGGATACGTTCGGCCTCAGCGGGCGCGAACGCGAGGTGCTTGCCCTCGTCGCCCAGGGCCGGACCAACCGGGAGATCGGGGAGCGACTGTTCATCAGCCAGAAGACGGTCGGCGTCCACGTCGGGAACATCCTGTCCAAGCTGGCGGTCTCGGGCCGGGTCGAGGCCGCGACCGTCGCGATCCGGCTCGGCCTCACGAGCCCGAGCTAGCCGGACAAGGTCCCGGACGCCGCGAGACCCGGAGGGAGGGTCTCCGGGTCTCGATCGGATCGCTGTGCGCTCGGCCGGATGGGCTCCGGCCGAGGTCGGCGTTATGAGCGACGAGTTACCACTTGTGCCCGGCGGCGAGGGTCAGCGCGATCGCAACGAGCGGTCCGATCGTCAGCGCGAGTCGCCGGGTTCGGGTGATGAGGCTGGCCATCTGGGTGGGCTCCGATCTGATGCAAATGAGTCCAGGTCCACCACTCCTGTATGAGGTGGAGCCCGAGACTAGACCCGATCCGGCGCCGATCAACCGACCCGAAGGTACTGGAGGTCACCCCCCAGCGGTACCATGACCGACCCAGGACCACCCCGGACTGCACCGCTCGCCGCGACAGAATCCGCCCGGCCGCGGTAGATTCGGGCGGCTGTCCCCTCGAGCGGTCACCCGCAGCCCACCCAGAGGTTTCGTCCCCGATGTCACACGCCCGACGTCTGTCCTCCCTCGCGCTCGCCGCCCTCGTGGGCGCCGGTGCCGCCGGCTGCGTGACCGCCACGCCCGGCTGGACCTACGCGCCCGCTCCGTCGGCGACGCCGCCCCCGAGCGTCGCTCCATCGGGCGCGCCGGGCGGGGGCCCCGGGGCCAGCGAGGCCGCCGGAGGCGTCTCCATCGGCGCCCTGAACGTCGCCTTCGAGCAGACCGCGGTCACGGCACCCGCCGGCACGGCCTTCCAGATCACCTTCGACAACAAGGACGCCGGCACGCCGCACAACGTCGCCATCCACAAGGACAGTGCGAGCGGCGCCGAGGTCTTCAAGGGCGAGATCATCACCGGCCCCGCGACGAAGACCTACGACGTGCCCGCCCTCGATGCGGGGACCTACGCGTTCGCGTGCACCGTGCATCCGAACATGACTGGCACCCTCACCGTGCAGTAGCGCGAACCGTTCCATGACCCCGACCGGCGGCCAGCTCTGCTACTCGGACGCCTACCTGCGGTCGGTGGAGGCGCGCGTGGCCTCGGTCGAAGCCGGTGACGCGACCCTGATCGTCCTCGATCGGACCGTCTTCTACCCGGGCGGGGGCGGTCAGCCATCCGACCGCGGCCTCGTCCTGCGCGCCTCCGACGGGCGTTCGTGGACCGTTCGCGGGGCTCGCAAGTCGGGCGGTGAGATCGTGCACGAACTCGAGCCCGACGGTGGCAACGCACCGGCCGTCGGGGACATCGTTCGCGTCGATCTCGACTGGGCCAGGCGGCTGGCCCTGATGCGAACGCATACCGCGCTCCACGCGCTGTGCGGCGTCGTCTGGCGCGATCACGGCGCCCTCGTGACCGGCGGCAACATGGAGCCCGGCAGCGGACGGATGGACTTCGAGTTCGAGCGGATGTCGGGCGACCTCGTCGACTCGATCGAGGCCGCCGTCAACGCCGAGCTTGCGGCCGCGCGCGACGTGCGCGTCGCGGTCCTGCCGCGTGACGAGGCCTTCGCCATTCCCGACCTGATCCGGACCAAGATCAACCTGCTGCCACCCGGGATCGACGAGATCCGTACGATCGAGATCGTCGGCCTCGACCTGCAGGCCGACGGCGGGACGCACGTCGCGAACACGTCCGAGGTTGGCCAGATCCACGTGACCGGCTACGAGTCCAAGGGTCGGATCAACAAGCGGATCCGGATCGAGCTGGTGGACCCGGTCGCCTGAGGCGCGTTGTAGGGGGGTTCGCGGCGGCGCTAGACTGCCGCGATGTCGGACCTGAACCTGCAGCTCGATCTCGCCTGGCGGCTGATCGCCGCGGCCATCCTCGGCGCCGTCATCGGCATCGAACGGGAGCGCCACGAACACCCGGCCGGGATCCGGACCCACATGCTCGTCTCGATCGGGTCGGCCGCCTTCACGGTGCTGTCGATCTACTCGTTCGGTGAGGGCGCCGACCCCGGACGGGTCGCCGCACAGATCGTGACCGGCATCGGGTTCCTGGGCGCCGGCTCGATCCTCAAGGGTGGCGGCACGATCCACGGCCTGACCACCGCCGCCAGCCTGTGGGTCGTCGCCGCGGTCGGCATGGCCGCCGGGGCGGGCGCCTGGGGCGTTGCCGTCGCGACCACCATCATCGTGCTCATCTCGCTCTGGCCGCTCCAGGCGATCGAGCGCCGCTACTTCAGCCATCGACGCGAGCCTTGAGCCGGACCGTGGCGTGTTCGCGCCACTCAAGCTGCACGACGTCCACGCCGAGTCGGCCACGCTGGCGACGGCGCTCTCGACCGTAGCCCTGGCGGCCGAACTGGCCGCCAGGTTCGCTGGTTGGGCGGCTAGAGCGCCTTGACCGCGGCGGTCAGCGCCGCCAGGCCGTCCTTCGCGTCGGCGAACAGCATCCCGGTCTTGGGGTTCGTGTACAGCTCGTTGTCGATCCCGGCATAGCCGCGGCCCATCGATCGCTTGATGACCACGATCGACTTCGCATGGTCGACGTCGAGGATCGGCATGCCGGAGACCGGCGATCCGGGCCGTCGAGCGGCCGGGTTCGTCACGTCGTTGGCGCCCACCACGAGCGCCACGTCGCAACGATCGAACTCCGGGTTGATGTCGTCCATCTCCCTGAGCTGCGGATATGGCACGTTGGCCTCGGCCAGGAGCACGTTCATGTGGCCCGGCATCCGGCCGGCCACCGGGTGGATGGCGTACTTGACGTCGACCCCGCGGTCCTCGAGCAGCTCGGCCAGCTCGCGGACCGCGTGCTGGGCCTGGGCGACCGCGAGCCCGTAGCCCGGGACCACGATGACGTTCTGGGCGTAGGCCAGCTGGATCGCGACGTCGTCCGCGCCGATGGCCCGGACCGAGCCGCCGGCGCCGACCGCCGTCTGCGTGCCTTCGCCGCCACCGAACCCGCCGATCATGATGTTCAGCACAGAGCGGTTCATGGCGTCGGCCATCAGCTTGGTCAGGATGGCGCCGGAGGCACCCACCAGGGCGCCGGCAATGATCAGCACGTCGTTGCCGAGCACGAAGCCGGCCATCGCGACCGCGGTGCCGGTGAACGAGTTGAGCAGCGAGATGACGACCGGCATGTCGGCCCCGCCGATCGGCAGGACCATGGTCACGCCGAAGATCAGCGCCGCGGCCAGGATGATCAGCATGACCGGCACGCT
>JBGPVC010000105.1:0-9832 GCA_041491485.1 Candidatus Limnocylindria bacterium | reverse complement strand
TTCGTCGGCCTGATCGTTGCCAGCAACGTCGTCGACCCGATCTTCGGGCGGTACGCCATCCTGTTGTCGGTCATCGCCGGCGTGCTCGAGCTGATCCCGATCATCGGGCCGATCATCTCCGCCGTGCCGGCTGTCCTGCTGGCGGCGACGGTCGGCCCCGGCACGGTGGTGGCGGCGCTCGTGCTCTACACCCTGGTCCAGCAGGTCGAGAACAACTTCCTGGTGCCCAAGATCCAGGGCGATTCGGTCGAGCTCCACCCGTCCCTGGTGATGTTCGCGATCCTCGTCGGCGGCTCGCTGGCCGGCCTCCTCGGCGCCATCCTCGCGCTGCCGATGACGGCGGCGTTCCGCGACGTCGTCCGCTACCTGTTCCGCCGGCTCAGCCCGGACGACCCGTCGGGGCTGGCCATCTCGCTGGCCAATATCGGCCTTGGACCCGACGATGGCTGAGTCGGTCGACGCCTACAAGGTCCTGCAGGTGGATCCCGAAGCCGAGGGCGAGGTGATCCAGGCCGCCTACCGCCGCCTCGCCCGCAAATACCACCCGGACCTGACGGCTGGACCGGATGCGGCCGCCAGGATGGCGGCGATCAATGCGGCATGGGGCCTGATCGGGACACCCGCCGCACGTGCGGCCTACGACCGGTCGCGCGCGGCCGCCGGCGGTCCCTCCCGAACGTCCGCCGGATCGCCGGCACACCACGCCGCCCGGGCCTCTAGCGCCGGCGGGTCGCACGGGTCCAGCGGCGCCCACCGCTCCGATCCCGAGCGTCGATCGACCGGCCACCGGCCGTCGCCCGGAGAGCGTCCGGCGGCCCCGCAGCGCCCACCCGAGACCGTTTCGCGTGACTGGACCTCCGGCCGATCGACGGTCGGCGGCGGCTTCGACCCGTCCATGCGCAGCGCCGAGGGCCTTGGCGCGGCCGGACCACCGCCGGGCCGGCCGTCGGGCAGCGTCCTCAATTTCGGCCGCTACAACGGCTGGTCGCTCGGCGAGATCGCCCGGCACGACGTCGAATACATCGAATGGCTGGATCGGACGCCGATCGGACGAACCTATCGAGACGAGCTCGACGCGATCCTGCGGACCGCCGGACGCCGGCAGTCGGCGGCCGCAGACGCCACCGATCGGCGGGGCCTGTTCCGGCGTCGATAGCGCTCCATCGCGTCTGCGGCCTCGAATCGGCCGAAGGGCCTCCATTCATGCCGTTGCGCGCGGGTAGCATGGCGCGATGGTCGGTTCGGAGACGCCGGTCCCGCTGTTGATCCTGGTCGCCGTGCTGGTGGCGATGCCGCTGATCGCGTTCGTCTCGCGCCGGCTTCGCCTGCAGTACACGGTGGCGATGGTCGTCGTCGGCCTGGTGGTCTCGGCGTTGCCGGGGCGCGGCAATTTGGAGGTCTCCCCGGCCGTTGCGGTGACGATCCTGCTGCCCGGCCTCGTCTTCGAGGCGGCCTACCGGCTCGACGCGGTCGAGCTGCGGCGAACGTTCGGCGGCGTCGCGCTGCTGGCGGTCCCCGGCGTGATCGTAAGCGCTGCGGTCGTCGCCGTGGTCCTCCACAACGCGGCCGGATTGCCCCTGGTCGAGGCGTTCATCGTCGGGGCCATCGTCTCGGCAACCGACCCTGTCGCCGTGGTGGCGACGATGCGACAACTCAAGGCGCCGCCGCGACTGGTCACGCTGATCGATGCCGAGAGCCTGTTCAACGACGGCACGGCGGTGCTCGTCTATGCCATTGCCCTCGGAGCCTTGAGCGGAGGCCACAGCCTCGGTGACGACGCGGCGACGTTCGTGGTCGGGATCGTTGCCAGCGTCGCCATCGGCGCCGCGTCGGGCTTGCTGATCGCGCGCGTCGCTGCGCTCACCACGGACCACCTGATCGAGTTGACGCTGACCCTCCTCGCCGCGTACGGAACCTACGTGGTGGCCGACCTGGTCCATCAATCCGGGATCATCTCGGTGGTCGTCGCCGGGATCGTCACCGGGACCTACGGCCGGCGCGTTGGGTTCTCCAAGCGGGCGCGCGAAGCCATCGACACCGTCTGGGAGTTCCTGGCGTTCGTCCTCACGGCGATCGCCTTCCTGCTGATCGGATTGGCGATCCCGCTCGGGGCCCTCCGGGACGCCGCCTTGCCGATCGCGTGGGGCGTCGTCGCCGTCCTCGTCGGGCGGGCGCTGGTCGTCTACGGATTGCTCGGCGGCTCGGCACGCATCGCGCACCGCTTCGGGGCCGCTCCCCGGATGCCGCTCTCGTGGCTCCACGTCATGAACTGGACGGGCCTGCGCGGTGCGGTCGCCATGGCCCTGGCGCTCTCCCTGCCGGGTGATGTCCCGGACCGGACCCTGCTGCAGGGGACGACGTTTGGGATCGTCCTGTTCACGGTGATCGTCCAGGGCACGACGGCCGAACGCGTGATGCGCTGGGCCCGCCCGACGCCCGACCCGGTTCGGCTCGACGCCATCGCGGACCGCACCGCCGGGCCGACGTAGGCGTTGGCCACGGTCTCGGGCGTATCGTGCGGAGCCGGCGCTACCAGGCGGCGCGGTTCTGGCGGATGTTGATGCTCTGGAGGATGCCGAGTCCGGCGGCCATGCTGACCAGCGACGCACCACCGTGTGTCACGAATGGCAGTGGGATCCCGGTGATCGGCATGATCCCGAGCACCATTCCGACGTTGACGACCAGCTGGAACAGGATCATCGACGCCATGCCGGCGCCGAACAGCGTGCCGAACGGGTCCTTCGATCGCCATGCCGAGACCAGGACGCGCCAGAGCAGGAGCGTGAATAGCACGAACAGCACGACGCCCCCGATGAACCCGAGCTCCTCGGCCAGGGTCGCGAAGACGAAGTCGGTCGCCTGGACCGGCAGGAACCCGCCCTGCGTCTGCGTGCCGTTCGTCAGCCCCTTGCCTGCCCATCCGCCCGACCCGACGGCGATCTGGGCCTGATGGAGCTGGAAACCGGCGCCCTGAATATCCGGGTTCGAATCCATGAACTGGAGCAGGCGCTCCTTCTGGTAGTCCCGCAGCAGGTAGTTCCAGGCGATCGGCACCATCGCGACCGTGGCGAGGGCCAGTGCTCCGAGCCAGCGCAGGCTCACGCCGGCCATCCAGAGCATGCCGGCCAGCATGGCTCCGAACACGAGTGACGTTCCGAGGTCCGGCTGCATCATCACCAGGGCGAGCGGCGGCCCAACGAGGACGCACGCGCCAACGACCGAGCCGATCGAATTCAGCCGTCCGCCGCGGGCGGCGAGGAAGCTGGCCAGGACGACGATCATGAGGATCTTGGCGAGCTCGCTGAACTGGAACGTGAACGGCCCGAGCGATACCCAGCGCGCCGACCCGCCGATCCCGTCTCCGATCAGGAGCGTCACCGCCAGCAGTCCGAGCTGGACCCCATAGATCGGCCAGGACAGGGTCTTCAACCAGTGGTAGTCGAAGAACGTTGCGGCGGTGAAGACCGCCACGGCGATGGCCGCCCACATGAGCCCGCGGCTGAAGGTCGTGTCGGCCTGGCCGGTCGGACCCGCCTCGACGCTGTTGGTATAGGCCATGACCAGGCCCACCGCGACCAGCAGGCCCGCATAGGTCACGAGCTGGAGGTCGAACGAGCGCCAGGCTGCGCCCACGGACTTGGCCGCCCAGTCCGTCACACGCGCGGGTTCCGCTCGGATCACGCCCATCAGTTGCTCTGGTAGAAGTTGCTGCGCTGAAGAAGGTCGGTGAGCCGGTAGTCCTTCGTGATCCCGAAGTGCATCTGCAGGTAGTACTTCACGATCTCGGTCGCCGCGTTGCCCTTCGTCCGCGAGTCATAGGCGAAGGCGAGGACCAGCAGCTGCGAGTCGTGGCTGTCGAAGTTGCCGTTGTACGGGTCCTTGGGCACGAACCCCACGAACCACGAGTGGAATGGCAGCCGGCCCTTGGAGTCCTTGATCCCGAACTCGGCCGTTCCGGACTTGCCGGCGACCTTGATCGGCATGTCGACGAGGTTGTAGGTGTGGCGCACCAGGACGACATTCCGGGCGGCGTTGCGCATGGTCTTGAGGACACTGGCCGGCACGTCGAGCTTGTGCAGGATCTTCTTTTGGAACGGCCTGACCACCGTTCCGTCCGGGGCCACGATGTCGTGGACGATCTGCGGTTGGTAGAGCGTCCCGCCATTGGCCAGGGCTGCGTACGCATTGATCAGCTGGATCGGCGTGACAACGTCATAGCCCTGGCCGATCCCGGCCTGGTAGGTCTCGCCGGGGAAGATCTGCGCACCGAGGGCGTCCTGCTTCCACTGGTTGGTGGGAACGATGCCGGACACCTCTCCGGGCAGGTCGATCCCGGTCGGCTGGCCGAATCCGTACTGGTCGGCCCAGTAGCCGAGCCGATCGATTCCGAGCATGCCGGCGACCTGGAAGAAGAAGGTGTCGCTGGAATGCCCGAAGCCGCAGTAGATGTCGCACAGACCGAAGCCGCGCCGGTTCCAGTCGTAGAACTTGGTCGTGCCGAGCGTGAGGAACGCTTGCGTCTGGAGCTGGGTCGTCGAGGTGATCTTCTTGTCGGCCAGTGCGCCGGTTCCCGTGACCAGCTTGTAGGTGGACCCGGGAGGGAAATGTTCTTGCGTCGCGTGATTGAGCAATGGCCGATCGGGGTTGTTGACCAGCGCCTGGTAGTCCGTGTTGCTGATGCCGCGCGCGAAGAGGTTGTCGTCGTAGGTCGGCAAGCTGACCATGGCCACGATCTCGCCTGTCTGCGGGTTCATGGCGATGACCACGCCGCGCTTGAGGCCGATCTCCTTCATGGCCCACTCGAGGGCCGTCTGCGCGTACTTCTGCTCCTTGGTGTCGATGGTCAGGTTCAGTGAGTCGCCCGGGACGGGTTCGCTGACCGTCTGGAGGACCTGCGTGCGCCGTCCGGCAGCGTCGCGCTCGACGTTCTGGCTCCCGTAGGTTCCCCGGAGCTCGGTCTCGTATTCGGCCTCCAGTCCGGTCTTGCCGAGCAGATCGTCGGGGAGGTAGCCCAAGGCCTCGAGCTGCGCGAGCTGATCGGCCGACACGGGGCCCGTGTAGCCGAGGATCTGCGAGAACAGTGAACCGTAGGTGTACTCGCGACGGGCCTCGACGGCGACCTGGACCCCGGGCAGCTCGAACCCAGCCTCGGCGATGAGCCGGGCGGTGTTCTCATCGACGTCACCCTTGATGCGCACGAGATCGAAGTTGGAGCCCGGGTTGCCGTCAATCGCGGCGTTGATCTCGGCGGGGTCCATCGCCAGCAGGGCCGCCAGGCGATCGACGACCTGCGGTCGCTGCGCCTGTGGCAGGTCGGCCGGTCGAAGCTTGACGGCGAAGGTCGGGACATTGGTCACGAGCGCGCGGCCGGCTCGGTCGTAGATCAAGCCGCGCGGCGACGGCACCGCCTCGAGGACCGTGCGATTCCTCGTCGCCAGCGTCGCGAACCGACCGCCATCCACGATCTGCAGGTAGAAGAGGCGCGCGGTCAGTCCACCGACGGCGAGGATCACGACGAGGGCAAAGGCCAGGAACCGGGACAGGCTCCGAACCGGCCTTTGGCGGTTGTCGAGGTAGGTGGTCACCAGTCGACTCGCTCAAGGTCGGCCCGACGATCGTGGATGGAGATCGCCAGGGGACCGATCAACGTGGCGACGACGAGGTCGAACACGGCGCTCGGAAGCACTCGGGCCACCGGGTCGGCGACCGGGATGGGAGCGGCGAGCGCGTTGAAGGCGAGGAACAGCGTCATGGAATAGAGCATGCCCAGGATGAATGCGGCGGGAATCGGAACGATCTGGCGGAGACGAACGAACCAGTGCCCGAGCAGCGCTGCCAGGCCCAGGCAGAGCAGGAGTGCGAACGCCGACGATCCGAGCGGACGTTGTGCGAGGACATCAAGGACGAGGCCTCCCACGAAGGCCCAGACGAGTCCGGCCTCGAGATCGAGCGCCAGCGTGACGACGATCCCGACGACCAGGACGAGATGAGGCTCTGCGTTGCCGACCCGCAGGTACGGGCCGATGGTCAATTCCAGCAAGGCCGTCACCGTCGAGCCGACCGCAGCGAGGAGCAGGGTCATCTGGCGAGTCGATCCTCGGCGAACTGGCCCAAGGTCTGCGACCGCCGGCACGGCACCTCAGCAGGAGATCGAACGGCGGCGACGTCAGGGGCGGAGTATCCCACGGTCCCTCGTTCCCGGCAATGAATGTGCCCGATCGGTAGCGCCTCAGTCTGAATCCCCGCTCCGTTGACGCCAGCCCCTGATCCTATCGGTCGTGGCGATCGTCGCGGTCCTGGTGACTGTCCGATGAATGATGGCGGCATGAAGCAATCGAAGATGCCAGCCGACCCGAACAGGCGAGCCAAGGCGACCGTGGATGCGATCGACGAGATCCTCGATGCGTGGCCGGAGCCTGTGGCCCGCTGAGAAGGACCCAGGGCGGGTCGAGCGCGGCAAGATCAGCGGCGCGAAGGGCGGGGCTGTCAGGGCTGAACGGCTCACGCCTGAGCGTCGACAGGAGATGGCTCGGAAAGCGGCAGCAGCTCGTTGGGGGCGACCGCTCTAGTTGGTCTGCTCGGAGCCCGCTGGGCTTGTGTAGATGATTCGGAAGATCGCCTTGGCCGCCGCTTGCGATCGCCGTGTTCTTCTATCCGCGCGATTGCCTCGACCACATCTACCGCCACGTCCCGCTTGGGCGGCCAGTCGAGCGGGCGCCGCCGGGGGCTATGCTCCCCCCGATGAACGGTCGAAAGTGGCGCGGGCACGGCATCGTCTGGTGGATCGTCATTACGGTCGTCGTGCTGTGGCTCGTGTTGGGCGTGGTGGCTTGCGTCGGGGCGATGGCCGCATACGGCTAGCTCCGCTTCCAGACTGACACTACCGCCCGATCGGGCTGTGGAGGCGTGCGCGACCGGGCTGTGCAGATCATTTGGGATCGATATACCGAGTGCGTGGTCGCCGACCATGACCTGCCCGGAGGCCGGCGGCCGGACGCCGCACCTTGTTTCACGTGAAACGAACGCCCCGGCATCAAGCGAGGCAACGAGATACGTCCGTGATAAGGGCCGTGCCTGAGAATGGGAATTCCATGGCCCATGACGAACGGTCAAACCGGTCAGCGATGATAGAATCAATCGACGTGAGTGCCTTCCGAGCGGAACACTGAGTGGGCCAGACGATCGCCTGCGCCAACCAGAAGGGAGGCGTCGGCAAGACCACGACGGTCATCAGCCTCGGAAGCTACCTTGCCCTGGCGGGCGAGCGGGTTCTCATCGTCGACCTGGATCCCCAGGGGAATGCCACCAGCGGACTCGGCTACGACCGCGCTTCGATCGAGCGATCGATCTATGACGGCATCGTCGACGGAACCCAGATCGCGGACCTGATCACGGCCAGTCCACTCCCCGGTCTCGACCTCGTCCCCTCGGCGATCGCACTCGCGGGCGCCGAGCTCGAACTGGCTCCAGTCGACGGGCGAGAGCGACGCCTGGCACGGCTTCTCGCCTCCATTGCCGCACGCTACGACTACATCCTCGTCGATTGCCCGCCGGCGCTTGGGCTGTTGACCGTCAATGCACTCACGGCCGCTGACGCGGTGCTGATCCCGCTTCAATGTGAGTACTACGCCCTGGAAGGATTGACCCAGCTGCTTGCCACGCTCAATCTCGTTCGCGACAACCTCAACCCCGAGCTCGCCGTCAAAGGGGTCGTCTTGACCATGTACGACGGCCGGACCAACCTGTCCGCCGATGTTGCTGCGGAAGCCCGCCGGCATCTCGGCGAACGCGTGTTCAAGACGGTTATTCCGCGCAGTGTCCGGCTGTCCGAGGCGCCGAGCCACGGCCTGCCGATCTCGCGCTATTCGCCGGACTCGAGCGGGGCCGTGGCCTACGCCGCGCTCGCCGCCGAGCTCCGCGCGCGCGACGGGCGGACGGCGGCCGGCGTCGACGGGCCGCGAGAACCAGTGAGGGTGACATGAGCGACCGACCGGAACGCACGCAAGGTCTCGGGCGCGGGCTCGGTGCCCTCATTCCGCAGCGCGGCGGCGCCCACGCCAGCGCCATCGAGATCCCCATCACGCGGATCCACCCGAATCCGTTCCAGCCGCGGAAGCGGTTCGATTCCGAGTCCCTCGCGGCGTTGACCGCGAGCATCGCCGTCAATGGCGTGATCCAACCGATCCTCGTCTCCGAGACGATCGACGGCTATCAGCTGGTGGCGGGTGAACGTCGCCTGCGAGCGGCCCAGGCGGCCGGGCTCGAGCGCATTCCGGCCGTGGTCCGGCAGCTCATCGACCGCGACCAGCTCGAGCTGGCACTCGTCGAGAACCTGCAACGGGAGGATCTCGATCCGCTCGAAACGGCCGACGCCTACCGGCAGCTCATCAATCGCTTCGGGTTCACGGCCGACGATGTGGCAAATCGCGTTGGCCGGGCCCGATCGACCGTCGCCAACACGCTCCGACTGCTCGATCTCGCCCCCGAGGTCCAGGCTGCCGTCGCCGACGGACGCCTGACCGAGGGCCACGGGCGTGCGCTTGGCGGCATCTCGCCCGAGCTCCAGGCGCGCGTCCTCGACTCGGTCACCGGTCAGGAGCTCTCCGTGAGGCAGACCGAAGAGCTCGTTCGCCGCCTGCGGGAGCCGCGCCCGGCGCCCGACGAATCGGCAGCCGCGAAGAAGACCGATCCCGAGCTCGAGCGGGTCGAGGAGGACCTCCGCCGCGCCCTGGGGACCAAGGTCAGCCTGGCCCGATCGCGGAAAGGCGGCCGGATCGTGATCGAGTACTACAGCGACGAGGAACTGGGTCGGCTCTACGACCGCTTGACCGGAGGGACCGCGTGACCGAAGACGCCATCAGCTCGAACGCCGCGGCCACACCCAGTAGCCGCAAGCGCGCGCGCCCGGGCGCCTCCGAAACAAAGGTGGCGACCGCCTACACGGCGGCCAGCATCCAGGTGCTGGAAGGCCTGGAGGCGGTCCGGCGCCGACCGGGCATGTACATCGGCTCGACCGACGTTCGTGGGCTCCATCACCTCGTCTGGGAGGTGGTGGACAACTCGATCGACGAGGCGATGGCCGGCCAGGCATCGGTGATCCAGGTCACGATCAGCGCTGACGGCATGGTCACTGTCGAGGACGACGGGCGCGGCGTGCCGGTCGGCAAGCACTCGACCGGCAAGGACGCCCTCGAGGTCGTCCACACCGTGCTGCACGCAGGCGGCAAGTTCGGCGGCGGCGGCTACAAGGTCTCGGGCGGCCTCCATGGCGTCGGCGTCAGCGTCGTCAACGCGCTGTCCTCGTGGATGCGGGTCGAGTCCGCCCGGGACGGCCACGTCTGGGCCCAGGAGTACGTGCGAGGCAAGCCCACGACGTCGGTCCAGAAGATCGGCACGCAGGGTTCCCGAAGAGGCACCAAGACCAGCTTCCGAGCGGACGCCGAGATGTTCGAGACCACGGACTACTCGTTCGAGCAGATCAGCGAGCGGCTTCGTGAGTCGGCCTACCTGACCAAGGGGGTCTGGATCACCTACATCGACGAACGTGTCGACCGGGAGCGCTCCTTCTACTTCGAGGGCGGGCTCCAGTCATTCGTCCGCCACCTGAACCGGAACAAGGAGGTCCTCCAGGCGCGGCCGATCTACGTCGAGCGCCGCGAAGGCGGAACGGCGGTCGAGGTCGCGCTCCAGTACAACGACTCCTATACCGAGAACGTGCTGGCCTTCGCCAACAACATCAACACGGTGGATGGCGGCACGCACGTCACGGGGTTCCGGGCCGCCCTGACCAGCTCGCTGAACGACTGGGCACGACGGGCGGCCGTCCTCAAGG
>JBGPVC010000104.1:0-9866 GCA_041491485.1 Candidatus Limnocylindria bacterium | reverse complement strand
CCGCGGCCTTGGCGTCATGCGTGACCAGCACGATCGTCTGACCTCGCTCGACACAGGATCGCTTGAGCGCATCGAGGATCTCGGCGCCAGTCGTGTAGTCGAGGTTGCCGGTCGGCTCGTCGGCGAACAGGAGGGCCGGACGCGTGACGAGGGCGCGCGCGACGGCGACGCGCTGCTGCTCCCCGGCCGACAGCTGGTCGGGCTTGTGGTGTTCCTTGCCGACCAGGTCAACGAGCTCGATGACGTCGCGAATCCGATCGGCCAGCTCGCCTCGGCTCGGGTCGCCCCCGGCGATCGTGAACGGGAGCGCGATGTTCTCGACCACATCCAGCAGCGGGATCAGGTTGAACGACTGGAAGACGAAGCCGGTGCGGTCGCGTCGGAGCCGGGTGGCCTCGTCGTCGGACAGGCTGTTGAGGTCCTTCCCCTCGAGCGTGACCTCGCCCGAGGTCGGCCGGTCCAGGCCGCCAAGGACCTGGAGCAGGGTCGACTTGCCGGAGCCGGACGGGCCCATCAGGGCGACGAACTCGCCGGCATCGACCGAGAGCGACACGCCCCGAAGCGCCTCGACCGTGGTCGCGCCGAGCGGGTAGGTCCGGGTGAGGTGGAACGCTTCGAGGATGGCCGTCATGCGCCGGAGTGTACGCGTCGCCCCGACCCGAGCGTCACCGGATCAGCCGCCGAAGAAGAGGCCGGCGACGCCTGTCACGATCATCTCGAGCAGGCTCTGGGACGAGCCGCGCTCGACAACGCGCAGCGAGATACCGAGGGCAGCGGGCGTCGGGGTGGGCCTGAGGGTCGGTTCGGGCGATGGCGTCGGGGTGGGCGTCGGTGTCGGGATCGGAGTCGGTTCAGGGGTCGGGGTCGGAGTCGGTTCCGGGGTCGGCATCGGAGTCGGTTCAGGGGTCGGGGTCGGAGTCGGTTCCGGGGTCGGCGTCGGTCTGGGCGTCGGCTCGGAGGTCGGCCTCGGTGTGGGCCTCGGGGTCGGCTTCGGCGTGGCATTCGGCGTCGGTTGCGGCGTGGGCTTGGGAGTCGGCTCCGGCGTCGGCTTCGGGGTCGGGCTCGGCGTCGCCCCGCACTTGTCCGCGAACAGGACCGTGTACATCTTCTTGCCGTCGGAGCCCTTGTACGCGCCGACGCCGATCACGTCCCAGGCGTTGCCGAGGATGTTGGCTCGATGCGGGGACGAGTCCATGAACATCTGCTGGATGGCGGCCGTCGCCTGGTCGTCGGGGTAGGTGTTCCAGCCGATGTTCTCGCCGGCCATCTTGTAGCAGTAGCCGATGCTCGAGAGGTACGGGAAGACCCCGTTGTGACCCCACCCAGGGATGTCATGGCTGAAGTAGTCGTTGTCGATCATGTCCTTGCTGCGCCAGCGGGCGACGGTGTGCAGCGTGGAGTCGACCTTGAGCGCGCGGAGGCCCGCACTGGCACGCGCCCGGTTGGTCAGCGCGATCAGCTCGGACTCGGCCGACGAGTCATACGAGCTGCCGTCCCAGGCCAGGCTGCGGACGGGCGCCGCCAGCGTCGCCGCGGAGGTGATCCCGAACAGGAGCGCCACGGCCAGCGCCATCCGGCGTGTCGTGCGCTGCGGGGTGAGGGTCGCGCCGAGCGACATGCGAACCGGGACCTCCGAGGGCGACCGGGATGGTTCCGGTGCTGTCGTCACCGTAGGTCGCGAACGCCCCGGCGTCCGTCGTGCGAAGGTCCGGGTTGAGCGGGGTTCGGTGGTACCGGTAGGTCTTGGCGGTTGTTGGGACCATCGGTGTGGTGCGGTGGGTTGCGGCTTGGTCCGAGGCGGTTGGCGCGGGCCGTTACTCCCCATTCGACTGGACCTTGCTGCCTCCTGGGTCCTTCCCGCTATACTCCCGTCGCTCGGCCCGCCAGCCGGTGGGGATCGCCACGCACGAGCATCCCGCGGTGGCCTTAGCTCAATGGCAGAGCATCGGATTGTGGCTCCGAAGGTTACGGGTTCGACCCCCGTAGGCCACCCCACTTCCTGAGCACGAATCGACCCTCCGCCAGGCCGCGGCGGGTCGTTCAATGTCGCCGAAGATCGCGCGGTTGCTGTCAATCTGCTGTCAAATCTGCTGTCAAGGTCGACGCGCCCGGGCATGAATTGAATCAGGATCGTCTTGGATTGGACGGCGGGCCAGCGTCATACTCCCCGGCATGGTGGGTGAGGTGACCTCCGTTGCGCACGGCACGCCCCAGCGGCTGGCCGACGGCGGTGCCCTCGACCCCCTCGTCGGGCCCCAGTGCTCCCTCGCTGTCCAGCTGCGTCGGGCGACCGGCGCCGTCATCGGACGGAGCGCCGAGCTGGACGCAATCTCCCAGGAGCTGAAGGAAGCGACGAGCCGCCTCGCCGCGGTGACCCTCGAGGGCGAGCCGGGCATCGGCAAGACGCGCCTCCTGCTTGCGGCCGCCGAGCTGGCGTCGGCGATGGGGTTCACCTGTGTCGCGATCACCGCCGACGAGGAGATCCGCGGGCCGTTCCTCGTCGCGCGAAGCCTGTTCGCGTCGAGCGCCATCCGCGACACCTGCGCGGGGACGCCTGCGGAGGCGGCGCTCAGGCGCGTCGTCGAGGCCCTCTCCGGCCGTGACGAGCCCGGTTTCGAGTCCCTGTCGCCGGACGCCAAGCTCCTCAGGGCCTTCGATCTCGCCGGTGTCGCGATCTCATCGCTTGCAGGGATGCGTCCGCTTGCGCTATTCATCGACGACGTTCAGTGGGCCGACGACGACTCCCTGCGAATGCTCCGCTACGTCGTCCGGAGCGACGCCGATCGGCCGGTCTTCCTGTTCCTGACGATCCGGCCGGACGAGTTCGCGTCGGTCACCGAGGCGGTGAACTTCGTCGCCGACATGGAGCGGATGGGCCTTGTCCGGCGGCTGCGACCAGGACGGTTCGGCTCCGTCGAGACCGGCGAGCTCCTGAAGCGCGTCCTGGGCGGCCCGGTCGAGGCAGCCTCCGCCGCCGCGATGCACGTCCAATCCGAGGGGGTGCCATTCATCGTCGAGGAGCTGGCCCGGACACACCGCGAGGCCGGCACGCTGCAGCAGCTCGACGGGGAGTGGCGGCTCTCCCGCAACGCGGCCCGGCTGGTGCCATCCGCCGTCCGCACGCTCATCGATCGTCGCGCCGCGCGACTCCCGGCCCAGACCCGCGCCGCGCTCGGCGACGCCGCGATCCTGGGCCGCAGCTTCAGCCTGCGCGACCTCCGGGCGATCCGGGCTCGGATCGGCAAGGGCGACATCGCCGCGACAGCGGGCGAAGCCGATTTGGCCGCCCCGGGCGCCATGGCTGCAGCCGACGGTCCCGACCCGCTGGCCGACGATCTCGCGCCGGCCGTCCAGGCGGGCCTTCTGCTCGCCCAGGCACAGGGCGAGCCCGCGGACTACACGTTCACCCACGAGCAGATCCGCCAGTTCGCCGCGAACCAGCTCTCGGCGGCACGCCGCCGGCGGGTCCATGCCACGATCGTCGACCTGCTGACGGGGGGCGGCGACCCGGACCCGGCCGGCCTGCCGATGCTCGCCCAGCACGCGCTGGCCGCCGGTGACACGGCGAGGGCCGCCCGGTTCTCGATCGATGCCGCGGGAGCGGCCCTCATCTCGAACGCCCCTGAGGAGGCGCTACGGCTCGTGGAGCAGGCGCTCCCGGTCGTCTCGTCACCGGCCGATCGGCGTGTCCTCCTCGCGACCCGCGATGACGCGTTCGCGGCTCTTCGCCGGACCGGCGAGCGGCTCGATGGCCTGACCGAGTTGGCCGCGCTCGCCGAGGCGATGCGCGACCCGACGATCGAGCTGGACGTCCAGCTCCGGCGCGCGTCGGCCCTCCGGATGAGCCACGACGAAGACGCCGCCGCGGAGCTGGCGCGCCGCGTCCGGATCCGCGCGGCCGAGCGGGGCGATACCGCACTGGAACTCCGCGCGGCCCTGGAGCTCGGGCAGGCGCTCCTCCGGAGCCCGCTTGGCGAGTCGTTCGGCGGCGCTGCCGTCGAGATCGACCTCGACGCGGCCGACGAGGCGTACCGCCGCGCCATCGTGCTCGCTGAGGAGCTCCACGACGACCATAGCCTGGCAGCCGCCCTGCGCGAGATCGGGACGATTGACTTCGCAAAGGGCCGCGGGTGGTTCTCGGCCCTGGTTCGATCCGGCCAGGCAAACGAGCTGCTCGCGGCGCTGGCGTCGGGCGCCAGCATCGAGGAGACGATCCTGGGGACGCCGGTCGGCCCGCTCTTCATCGAGTCGACCCAGGTCCTCGATCGCGCCCTCGGCATCTTCGAGCGGCTCGGCGACCGCACCGGCGTCATGTCGACGGTCATCGCGATGGCCTACGCGCAGTACGGGACGGTCATGCATTTCACGTCCTCGGCGCGCCATCTCGAGGAGATCCGACGGGTCACCAGCCGCCTGTCCGAGCTCGTCACCGAGAGCGAGCGTTCCCGCCTCGACCTACAGATGCTGTTCGGCGTCCACGTCTGGTCCAGGGCCAAGGTGGTCCCGGACTCGGCGCTGTCGCGCGGCGAGGAGGCCCACCGTGCCGCGAAGCTCCAGGGCGATCGGGCGATCGAGTTCCTCGCCGCCGGCGGGATGGCGCTCAGCCTGCTCGAGCTCGGCAACGTCGGCGAGGCCGAACGGTGGCTCGGCCTCGCCGCCGCAGCGGCATCGATGGCGCCCTCACGGAGCCGCTCCATCCAGCTCGAGACGTGGCGAGGCATGGTGCGAGCGGGCGCTGGCGACGCCGAAGGCATGCGCGAGCACCTCGAGAAGGCTGTCACGATGGCAACCGAGGGCGGTCGGGCGTCCGCGCGATGCGAGGCGCTGGCCCGCCTCGCCGTCGAGGCGGCGCGGCTCGTTGCCGCGGGCGCACGCGGCGGCGAACCGGACCAGGCGCTCGTGGAGCTTGTCGAACGATCCGCGGCACAGGTGAAGGAGCTGCTGCCGCTCCTTCCCGGCCATGCGCCGTGGGGCGCCCAGGCCGACGCCGCGCTGTCCGGCATCGCCTTCGCGCGCGGGCACGGGATGGCCGCGGTCATGGCCGGCGGAGCGGCCTTCCAGGCACTTCAGGCCGGCCTCCACGAGGACGTCAGCCTGGAGATCATCATCCCGGCCGCCCGGGCCGTGCTCGCTGGCGGCCCGCCCGAGATGCAGGTCTTCGTCCGTGGCTACCTCCAGCAGACGCTGGCGCGGATTGCCCAGGGCACGGCGGACGAGAAGGTCCGCGTCGCGTGGCTCACCGGGCCTGTCGGGCGCGAGCTCGTCGAACTGGCCGGGCCGATGGAGGCCCCGGCCGCAGCGGCTCCCGGTGCGGCCACGCCCGGTCAGCCCAGCCTTGACCAGACCGAGCGCCGCCTGTTGCAGCTCCTGACCGAGGGTCGGACGAACGCCGAGATCGCCGCCGATCTCGACCTCGTCGAGGACGACGTGGTCAAGCGCCTGGCACGGCTGTTCGCCCGGCTCGGCACCTCAACGCGTGCCGAGGCGACCTCACTGGCGTTCCGCGGGCTCGCCTCGGTCGGATCCCACTGATGGCGATCCGGGCGCGCGTCGACCGCCACAAGTGCATCGGCGCCGGCAACTGCATCACCCTCGCGCCGACGGCCTTCGACTGGCTCGCGGGTGATTACGGCAAGAGCGACGTCGTGGGGCCCGACAGCGTCGACGAGGAGGTCCTCCGCGCCGCGGCATTCGCCTGCCCGACCGCTGCGATCATCCTCGAGGACGTCGCCGAGCTCCTGCCCTGGCAGTTGCGCGGCAAGGCCGGGCCGGCGCGGCGAGTCCTGAAGACCTTCATGTTCACCGACATCGTCGGCTCGACGAACCTCGTCGAGGTGCTTGGCGACGAGGCCTGGGAGGCGATGCTGCGGTGGCATAACACTGCGCTGCGGGAGGTGTTCATGGCCCACGGCGGCGAGGAGATCTCCACGACCGGCGACGGGTTCTTCATCAGTTTCGACTCGCCCGACCTCGCCGTGGCGGCGGCGATCGCGATCCAGCGGCGGCTCGCGGAGCAACGCGCGACGCAGGGTTTCGCGCCTCAGGTCCGGATCGGGCTCCATGCCTCGGATGCGACCCAGGTCGGCGGCGACTTCCACGGCAAGGGCGTCCACGAGGCAGCCCGAATCGCGGCACTCGGCGGCGCCGGCGACATCGTCGCGAGCGTAGCGACGGTCGGGGAGCTGCACCGGACGTCCGGCCTGCGGAGCGTGACGCTGAAGGGCCTCTCCGGGCCAATCGAGGTCGTGAACGTCGACTGGCGCTGAGCTCAACCGGAAGCCGGAAGGCAAGCCAATGCGACATGCGCGTACGGTGTGCGAGCCGCGGAACACTCGCGGGTCTGCGTGAGCTCCGCACCCCGCGCGCTCGGCGCCCGCAAGTCCTCGGCCGTTCGGTGGTAGTGTCGCGGCGACGGGGGTACCCGCCAAGTGGCGTCTGCCCGGCCCGCGGGCTGATCGGAGAACCTGCCGCGTGACGCGGTCCTGCGAACACCTCGAGGCCGACCTTCAGCTCGACCCGCCGCTCGATGTCTGCTCCTCGTGCGTCGAGATCGGCGCCACCTGGGTCCACCTGCGCCAATGCGTGACATGCGGGCGGACGAGCTGCTGCAACGCCAGCCCCAACCGGCATGCCAGGGCCCACTTCCACGAGACGGGCCATCCAATGATCCGCTCCGCGCAGGCCGACGAGGACTGGCGATGGTGCTACCCGGACGACCGCCTGTACCTCCCCGGCCCGACCGGCTACGAGGCGGCCGCGGAGTGAAACGGCCGGCCGTCGATCGGAGTGAGGCGCCGAGGCCGATCGCCTCAGTATTGAAAGGACGCACCCCATGATCGAGTACGTGTCGCCGGGGCCGCACGGACCGCTGGCCAGTGTCCTCGCCGTCCGCAGGGGGAAGGGTGACGGCCAGGGCGGCGGGCTCGAGCACCGGGAGGCGCTGATCTACACGCTCGGGAAGGCCGCCGAGCTCGAGCATCTCATCATGCTCCAGTACCTGTTCGCGGCGTTCTCGCTCAAGCAGAACGTCAACGAGGGCCTGTCGACCGAGACGCTTGCCGCGGTCCAGCGCTGGCGGAAGACGCTGTTGAGCATCGGCGAGCAGGAAATGCTCCACCTGGCGCTTGTCCAGAACCTCCTCACGGCCGTCGGAGCCGCCCCTCGCCTTGCCCGTCCGAACTTTCCGATGCCGGCGTACAGCTACCCGGCGGGCGTCCGGATCGAGCTGCTGTCCTTCGGTGAAGCGGCGCTCCGCCATTTCGCCTTCCTCGAGCGGCCCGAGGGGATGGACATCGGGGATGCCGAGGGGTTCGAGGCGATCGCGCAGGCCGTTGCGCTGCCGCACGACGAACAGGACGAGATCGTCCCGCACCTGCAGGAGTTCGACACCATCGGGCAGCTCTACCGGTCCATCCAGGCGGGCCTGGAGCACCTGACCGATCGGCTGGGCCCGGAGCGCCTGTTCATCGGGCCGGCGAACGCCCAGGCGACGGAGGAGCATTTCCGGTGGGAGGAGCTCGTCGCGGTCACCGACCTCGCATCCGCGCATCGGGCGATCGACACGATCGTCGAGCAGGGCGAGGGGGCCCGCGGCGAATGGCGCGATGCCCACTTCGGGCGCCTCCTGGGTATCCTCGACGAGTACCTCGAGATCAAGCAGGCAGACCCTAGCTTCGAGCCCGCCCGGCGAGTGGTGGCGGCGAACGTCCGACCGCAGGCCACGGGCGTCGTGGTGCCGCTGATCACCGATCCCGGAACGACGCGGTGCATGGACCTGCTCAACGTCGCCTACGAGGTCCTCCTCCAGCTCCTGTCCCGTTATTTCGCCCACACGGACGAGTCGCCGGAGCAGCTCGCGATCCTCGCCGACGTCTCGGTCGGACTGATGTACACGGCGATCAGGCCGCTCGGGACCGTCGTCACGACCCTGCCGGTCGGCCCGGACCTGCCCGGCGTCACCGCGGGCCCTGGGTTCGAGTTGTTCTATCAGGTCGACTACCTGCTGCCACACCAGGAGGCGGCCTGGGTGCTCATGGAGGAGCGGCTGCGGGACGCGGCTGCGTTTGCCGTCCGTTGCGGCGAGCTGTGCACCCCGGCCCTGATGGAGCCCCTGGCCAAGGTCGCCCGAGCGCTCGAGAAATACGCCGACCAGCTCCTGGCCGCCAAGTGAGGCAGGACGCGGCGGTCAGGCCGTGTGGCGCTCGCGAGGCAGGACGACCTCAAAGCAGGTCTCCCCGGGCCGGGATCGGACGTTGATCCGGCCACCGTGGCGCGCGACCACGTTGTGGGAGATGTGGAGGCCCAGCCCAGTCCCGCTGCCGGGCGGCTTGGTCGTGTAAAAGGGCTCAAAGATCCGCTCACGGACCTCTGGCGGCATGCCCGGCCCGTCGTCGCAGATCTCCACGACGACGTCGGCGTCGCGTGCGAAGGCCCGGATCCGGATCTCGCCGCGTCCGTCCATGGCGTCGATCGCGTTGTCGATGATGTTCGTCCAGACCTGGTTGAGCTCGCTCCCGAACGCCTCGATCTGCGGCAGGTCCGGCTGGTAGTCGCGGACGGTGCTGATCCCGGCCTTGAGCTTCGGGCGCAGGATCACCAGCGTGTTGTCCAGCCCGGCGCGAATGTCAACACGCTGCACTGGGGCCTGATCCATGAAGGAATACTCCTTGACCGCCTTGACGATCTCGGAGATCCGTCCGGCACCGGTCGCGACCTCGTCCACGAGCGCGTGGACGGAGCTGCCTGCGGCGACCCAGGTGACGACCCGTCCGAGTGCGTCGCCCGCGAACGTCGCCTCGATCCGCTCGAGGTGGGCACGATCCCAGCCGCCGGCGACGAGCGCCGGGGCAAGCTCGCCGGCGTCCGTGACGCCGCGTTCGGCCAGGAAGGTCTCCAACTCCCACGCCCGGTCGCTGGCGTCGAGCGGGTCGAGCGGCGCCTGAGTGCCGGCGTGCCGAGCTACCTCGGCGGCAAGCTCCGCGACCAGCGTCGCATGCTCGCGATCGTCGACCACGGTACCGAGCGCCGCCGTCGCCGCCGCCCAGCGGTCCAGGCCCCCCTGCAGGAGCGCCGCGCTCCGCTGGACGGCGGCCGCGGGATTGTTCAGCTCGTGGGCCAGGCCCGCGGACAGGGTCCCGAGCGCCGCCAGCTTCTCGCGTTCCCTGAGCATCGCCTCGGTGCCGCGAAGGCGGCCCATCACCGTCCGCAGCATCGACATGGTCGCCGAAGGCCGGGTGGAGAGCAGATCGATGATCACGTCACGCCCGATGCGGATGACCCTCGTCTGAGAGACGGCCCGCACCGAGGCCATTCGTGGCAATGCCTCGAAGATCGCCATCTCGCCGACGATCTCGCCGGGTCCCAGAACGGCGATCGGGACCTCGGTCGTCCGCGACCGCTTCACGACCTGCAGTTCGCCCGACACGATCACGAAGAGTGCATCGCCCGGCTCGCCCTCGCCGGCCAGCACGTCGTCGGCGGCGACCTCCACCGCTTCGGCGCCATCGGCGATCGCCGAGAGATCCTCCTCGGAGAGCTCGGCGAACAGCGGCACTCGGCGTAGCAGCTCGCGGTCGGCATCGTCGCAGTTCATCGGCGCCGGGTCACAGATCGGCGAGGTGCTGGTGGACGAACCTGACCGCCATCGCACCCTCGCCGACGGACGAGGCGATCCGCTTGACGGAATTCAACCGGACATCGCCGGCGCAGAAGATCCCGGAGACATTCGTCTCGAGCAGGAACGGCTCACGGGTTAGCCGCCAGCCCTTGGGATGCCCGCCGGTGCGGGCGAGATCGCCACCCGTGACGACGAAGCCGGCATCGTCGCGTTCGACCAGGTCGCCCAGCCAATCCGTGCGGGGCGCCTG
>JBGPVC010000103.1:0-10167 GCA_041491485.1 Candidatus Limnocylindria bacterium | reverse complement strand
GGGACATGCGGCCTAGCGGCGGCGGTCGTCCCGGTAGGGCTCACGAGAGTCGACGCCCCAGGTGAGCGCTGCCGCGTCCAGGGCGGCAAGACCGAGAACGATGGCGAAGATGATGAAGATGGCTTCCACGGCGGGCCCCCTCTGGCTGCTGGTGGTTCTGGTTCTCCACGATGCGTTGATGCAAGCTGCAAGTCGGCGCGCGCAACGCCGCTACGACCAAGATCGCTACGGAGACATCCCGCGGGCGCGTCCTGTCCCAAGGGCGACCCCCGGCGAGATCGACTCGCGAGGTGCCCTGGTTGGTTGATGGACTGCGGTTGTCCGATCCAAGGTACGTGGTTGATGCGGACTCGGATTTTCGGTCGAGGTTCCCGGCCCGCCTCGATTGACGTTCTCGACTGAATCGCAGTTTCGAGCCCACGGGTCGGCGCCACATCACGAGGGCTCGGTAGTTGTGGGCGCCGTGACTCTTGATTTGCCCGACCGACGAGGAGGCTTGGGTCCGGCCGACGGGATCTGCCACACAAACCGTTCATCGTGTCGCTGGAGCGTCGGGCCGATCGCCTCGTTCCGCCTCTCGCGGTCATCCCGCCGAGCGCACGTCCTTCGCCGGTCGTAGGGTCGACGCATCTGCCTCGGGCCGGAGGAAGCGGCTCTCCGTGTGGAGCCACGTCTCGCCGCGGGACGGTCAACGGACCGTCCGCCGAATCTTGATCGGAGACAGCATGACGCGGGGACAGCCGGCCTCGAAACGGAATTGGCGACGTTCGGCACGTCCGTGCGCGAACGGGCCCGCGCTATTCTTGCGGACCGATGGCTGCCAGAGGTAGGCCGACCCGTCGGCGCCGAGCGCCCCTCGGCTGGTTGGTCGCGGTCGTCGTGGCGGTCTCCGCGAGCGGCCTCGTCCTCGTTGCCGACGGGGTCTTCCATCCGACGGGCAGACCGCTCGGATCGACGATCGTTCCATCGTTCCCGTCCGTCGTGGCGATCCCACCCGGATCGACACCCGGCGTCGCGGCTACCATCCCCCTCGTTCGACCCCGCTTCCCGTACCTGGGTCGCGAGGCCTGGCAGATCACGCATGAATCCGTGCCGACCCGGCTGATCGAAGGGTTCGCGTCCGCTCCCTCGTACCTTCCGGGCCAGACGCTTCGCCTTGCCGTCAACACCTCGGGTGCGTCGTTTGGCGTCTCGATCTTCCGTGTCTCCGGAAACGCGCCGGCGGCGAGCCCATTCGAGCTGATGGCGCAAATCCCGAGCCAGGCCGGCCAACGTCAGCCTGCCCCACTCGTCGACTCGGTGACGAAGATGGTCGCGGCCAGGTGGTCGTCCACCGTCGCCTTCGCGATCCCGAAGGATTGGCCATCCGGCGTGTACCTCGCCCGCCTCGAGAGCAACGAAGACGTCCAGTCGTACGTGCCGTTCGTGGTCCGGAGCCCAAGGCCGGCACGGTTCCTCGTGGTGTCGAATGCGCTCACCTGGCAGGCGTACAACAGCTGGGGTGGTTCCGATTTGTACAGTTCGGCCCTGGGCGAACCGCTGCCCGGCGTGACCAGGGCGTTTGCCGTGTCGTTCGACCGACCCTATGCGTCCGACGGTGGCGCCGGTCAGCTGTTCTTCCTCGAGCTCCCGATGATCGCGTGGCTGGAGCGACAGCACCTCGATCTGGGCTTCACCACGGACTACGACCTGTCGGTCAACCCCGAAGCCCAGCCCGTGCCCAACGCCGCGATCTTCATCGGTCACAGCGAGTACTGGGGGGTGCCGCTGCGTTTGTGGCTGGAGGATCACGTGCTCCGGTCGGGCGACGTCAGCCTGGGCGTCTTCGCGGCCGACTCCGGCTATTGGCCGGTCGTGCTGACCGGGCCGGGTCCCGATGGCCCCCGGATTGCCACCTGTTACAAGGACGGACCGCTCCCTGAGCCCTCGGCGTCCGGTTCGCCCGGTCCCGCGGAGCCAAGCGGAAGCGAGCTGCCGACCGCGTCGGGGATGGACGAGGAGAAGACACCCTCCTCGATCTCGGTCGGGTCGTTCCCGCCGACCG
Organism: Candidatus Limnocylindria bacterium; assembly: GCA_041491485.1. GTDB lineage: Bacteria > Chloroflexota > Limnocylindria > Limnocylindrales > CSP1-4 > SPCO01. Next base: position 8,123 of record JBGPVC010000103.1, on the reverse strand, counting down.
GGCCGTACCTGGGCCCGTACCTCGGTGCATTCGACGTGCAGTCGCTGATGGGCGTCACCTACCAGCACATCACGACGACGATGGCCAACTACACGCTGGCGAACCCCATGCCCGACCCGTCTCTCCTCGACGGCACAGGGATCCCGCCGGGCGCGCCGCTCGGCTTCGTCGCCGGGGGAGAGGTCGATGCCATCGATCAGGGCACGGGTGCCTCGATGCCGGCGGGAGGCCCGGACAGTGGCGTGTTGGCCGGGGCCTACGGGATCCCTTCGAACAATGGCGCCGTGTCGTCCGCCGAGGCCGTCTATCGGACGCTCGCCGATGGCGCGAGGGTCTTTGCAAGCGGCACCTTCTTCTGGGGTTGGGCCCTCGATCCTACCTTCGCGGCGCAGCACGACGTGGTGCCCGGCATTGAGCGACTGACGCTCAACATCCTGGCCGGCCTGGGCGGTTGAACCGAGGATTCCCGGTGAAGCCGGGCGAATCCGTGGATCGCGGTACTGTTGTTGCCTGTCCGGGAGCTTCGAGTCGATGACCAGCCGCATGCCGCTCCCTCCCCGCCGGAAGCTCGGAATCGCCCGTGCGCTCGCCCTGGCAGTCGCCGGCGTCTCGGTGACGTTCGGAACGGCGGCTACGGCCATGGGTGTCGGAGTTGGCGCGTCCCCTTCGACCACGATGGCCCGTGAGGCGCTGGCGTCAGGCCAGCTCCCGTCCGATCCTCCACCGTCGAGCTCCCCGGTCCCCGCGGCGAGCCTGCCGGCGACGCGCTCCGCGACCGTCGACCGCCAGGTTCCGCCGAACCTGCGGCCGACGCTGGCGAATGCCCCGCGGGACTACCCAACGCCCTATCTCGACCATTGCCACACGGGGCAGGACGGCCGCCCGTCGACGGGCACCTGCCTGTACGGAGACCTGCAGTCGAGGACCACGATCGCGCTCTTCGGTGACAGCCACGCGCTCTCGTGGTTCCCGGCGGTGGAGCGCGTCGCCCTGCGCGAGGGCTGGCGGCTGCTCAGTCTCACGATGTCGACCTGCTCGCCCGCCGACATTCCGATCTGGAATGGGGCCTTGACCCGCGTGAATACCGCATGCGCAACGTGGCGCGCAGCCACCATCAAGCGGCTGGTCAAGGAGCGCCCGGCGATCATCCTCGTGGCAGGAACCCGTGGATTCGCGTCCGCCTCGGCGCCGGGAACCGCCCTCGTCGGTGATGCGCGCGCACGCGCCTGGGAGGCGGGAATGGCGCGCACGCTGGCTCGCCTCGTCCCAGCCGCGGGGAAGGTCATCGTCGTCGCCGACACGCCACTCTCGCTCGTCGACCCGCAGGTGTGTCTCTCCAGGAACCCCAGGAGCGTGCTCGCCTGTGCGACTCCCGTTGCGAGGGCGATCAACGACGAGTGGCTGGGTCACGAGCGCGACGCCGCAGAGCAGGCCGGCGCCGGTTTCATCGATCCGAGCCTCTGGGTCTGTCCGTCGAGTCCCTGCCCGGTCGTGATCGGCAACGTCCTCGTGTATCGCAATCCCGGCCACCTGACCGCGACTTTTGCGGCGACCCTTGCAGCCCGCCTGGGCGATGCGATCGTCACGGCGAGGGCCGGCAGCCATCGGACCCAGACGGGACTCGCGCCGGGCAACTGAGCCACCGCGACCGGAGGCATGGAGCGGCGCCTGCAGTCAATCCCGGTTTGTCAGGGCTATCCCTCTCACCCCGACCAGACCGACCTCACCGTCGCGGCAAACGAGACGTGGCCGGCCCGGCGCGAGCTTTGGCGACACCGGTTCATCTCGTCACGCCTGCGGGCTACTTCGCTGGATCGAGAGGCCAGGACACGATTCCGGACCATCCCCCGCCTTCCGAGTCGATCAGGCGTTCCAGCTCGCCCTGGTCGAGGAAGATGCCCCGGCAGTCTTCGCAGAGCTCGAGGGTGAGCCCACCCCGGGCGTACGTCCGCATCACGCCGTGACACTTGGGACACACGGGTCCTCGCGCCACGGGCGTGCGGCCATGGTGTCCGGGCCGTCGTGTTGCTGGTTCCGCGGAGCCGGCTGGCTCGGTCATGGCGTCCCTTTCGTGGCGGCCGAAACGCGGCGCGCCTGGCTCTTCGTGTCCACGTCCCAATGGATGAAGGTTGCCGCTCATCTCCAACCCCAAGGCGATGGGCAGGTCGAGTGCGAAGGCAACCCGATCCTGTCGGATGGCTCTGTCATCGCTTCGCGGCTACTCGCCGCCGAAGATGTCGAACACGTCCCCGAGCAGGCCGCCCCGCTTTCGGCGCTGCGTGTCATCAGCGGGCCCGGCCCCTGCCTGTTGCTCACGGCGTCGGAGCTGGTCGTGCCCGTCGGGCCAGCGCTCGCCATCGTCGTCGCCGTCCCGGGGACGGCGGTCATCTCCGGGGCGTCGAGGCTCCACGGTGGGACGCCGGTCATCACCGTCGGCACGACTGTCCGGACGGACCTCCGCGTCGACAATTCGATCCAGCTCGGCCCGGTCGAGAAAGACACCCCGGCATTCGGTGCACTGGTCGATGAGCACGCCGCTCCGCTCGTAGGTGCGCATCGCGCCACCGCACTTGAGGCAGGTCAGGGTCGAGTCGAACTGGGTCTCGGTCATCAGATTCCGTCCATGGAGCGAGTGGACAGCACAGAGCTACCGGCCCGGGAGGACCGGCGGCCGACGAGCTTCTGGATCTCGACCACCCAGAACAGGGCGGTCGACGCGACCAGGACGACGGCGAGGTCGGGGAGGCTCAGCGCCTCGGTCGAGAGGAGCCGCTGGGCCGGAGGCCAGTAGATGAGGATGAGCTGGAGGACCAGCGTCCCGGCGAGCACGACGAGCAGGAACGGGTTGCGGCGCAGGCCGAGCCCGAAGACCGATTGCCGGTTCGAGCGCAGGGCCAGGGCGTTGCCCAGCTGCAGGAGGGCCAGTGAGGTGAAGACCATCGTCTGCCACGGACGGTCGGACATGTAGCCCCACAGCCCGATGCCAAGGCACACCGCTCCAAGGAGGAGCCCGTCGACGAGAATGTGCTGCCAGAGCCCACCCGAGAGGATGGCCTCGTCGCGTGGTCGTGGACGGTGACGCATGACGTCCGGCTCGGCGGGCTCGACGGCGAGCGCGACGCCGGGCAGTCCGTGCGTCACGAGGTTGACCCACAGAATCTGGATCGGAAGCAACGGAAGCGGGAGCCCGACGAATGGCGCGAGGAAGATCAGCCAGATCTCGCCCGAACCCACCGTGAGGCCGAATCGGACTGAGCGCTTGATGTTGTCGTAGATCCGGCGCCCCTCGCGAACGGCTCCGATGATCGTGGCGAAGTTGTCGTTCGCCAGCACCATGTCCGCGGCTTCCTTCGATACCTCGGTGCCACTGATGCCCATCGCCACGCCGATGTCCGCCTTGCGGAGGGCCGGGGCGTCGTTCACGCCGTCGCCCGTCATGGCGACCACGGCACCCCGCGCCTGCCAAGCCGCGACGATGTCGAGCTTCTGCTCAGGCGTCGTCCGAGCGTAGACGGCGACATCGCCGACGTGGCGCGCGAGGTGCTCGGGGCCCTCGGACGCGAGCTCGGCCCCGGTCATCACGGCGCGACCCGGCGTGAGGATGCCCAGACGGGTGGCGATCGCGCGCGCCGTGGCCGGGTGATCGCCGGTCACCATGATCGGGGTGATGCCGGCGGAGCGGGCGGCAGTGACGGCGTCTGCGGATTCTGCGCGGGGCGGATCGGCGAGGGCCACGAGCCCGTAGAGCACAAGGTCGCGCTCAACCGAGCCGAGCAACGCCAGGGGATCGGCCTTGGTCGAGGCAAGCCGGCCGCCCGCGACCGCCAGGACGCGGTAGCCGGCGGCCGAGTCGGCCTCCGCTGCCGCCCGGACCAGGTCCAGATCCGCCGGGGTGATCGGTCGCACCCCTTCGCGGTCGGCGATCTGGGTGACGATCGGGAGGACCGCCTCAAGCGCTCCCTTCGCGGCGACCAGCGGACGGCCATCCGGCGCGTCGTGCACCGTGATCATCCGCTTCAGACTTGAGTCGAAGGCCAGTTCGGCAATGCGCGGGTGCCGCAGGGTCGCAGCCGCGTGATCAAGGCCGGCACGCCCGGCAAACGCCAGGAGCGCGCCCTCGGTGGTGTCGCCCGAGATGTCCCAGGCGGCGCCGGGCCGGGCCGGTGGGACGAGCGAGGCGTCGTTGCAGAGCGCCGCCGCGAGGACCAAGTCGTCAAGCACCGACATACCGTGCAGGTCCACCGCTCCGTCGGCGCATTCGATGGCCCCGCTGGGCTCATACCCGTCGCCGGAGACTCGGAGCGTCCCGGCGACCGTCCAGAGCCGCTCGACCGACATCCGTCCCTGGGTCAAGGTGCCTGTCTTGTCGCTGGCAACAACGGTGACAGAGCCCAGCGTCTCGACGGCGCTGAGCTTGCGGATCAGGACGTGATGCTTCGCCATCCGGTGGGCACCGAGAGCCAGCGAGACGGTGACGACCGCCGGCAGCGACTCCGGGATCGCCGCGACGGCGAGACTGAGGGCGGTGAAAAACATGAGCTCGATCGGTTCGCCTCGCGCGACGCCGATGACGAAAACGATCGCGCAGGTCGCGACGGCTCCGATCGCGATCCACTTGCCCAGCACCGCGAGCTGCCGCTGCAGCGGGGTCGGCGGGGCGGCGTGGGACTGCAACAGGCCGGCGATCTCGCCAAGGGCGGTGTGCATCCCGGTGGCGGTGACCACAGCACGGCCGCGGCCGTAGGCGATCGCTGTCCCGCGGAAGACCATGTTCCCTCGATCGGCCACGAGCTGTCCCTCGCCGGGTGCCAGGACGCCAGCGGTCTTCTCGACCGGAACGGACTCGCCGGTCAGCGCGGCCTCGTTGACCTGGAGGTTCGGCGCGTCGATCAGCCTCGCGTCCGCCGCGACGAGATCGCCGGCGTCGAGATGGAGAATGTCTCCCCGGACGATGTCGGCGGCTCGGACGGTCCTGACCACGCCGTCGCGAACGACGCGGGCGAGGGGCTGGGTCATCCGCCTGAGCGCGACCATCGCTCGCTCGGCTCGGTGTTCCTGACCGAACCCGATGAGCGCATTGAGGACGACGACGGCAGCGATGACTGCCGCGTCGGTGAGATCGCCGATCAGTGCGGTGACGAGGCCGGCCCCGAGCAGGACGATGATCATCGTGCTCGCGAACTGGCCGAGGAAGAGTTGCCATGCCGGCTTCGTGGCTGCCTCGACGAGCTCGTTCGGACCGTCGGCCGCGCGGCGGGCGGCGGCCGCCGCCGATGTCAACCCCAGGGACACGTTCGAGCCGAGCTCGGCGATCGCGACGTCGGGCGTCGACGCCCACCATGCCACGGGCACCTGCTCCGGGGAGGCAAGCGGCCGTAAGCGCGGGCCGCCATCGACCGGAGGCAGGCCTGGATGGATGGGATCGGACACGCGCGACACCTCGACACTTGCGGGTCTGGTGAGGTGCCTTTGGGCGGTGGGCAACCTCGACCACGCGATAGCTGGTCGAAGGTCTCGTCCACCTCGGGGTGAGGCTGGGTGGACCGGGCCGAAGCCGGTATGTCGATCCACCCGCGTCGCGCGAGCGACGGGTCTACTCCCCTTCGCCGAGGATTGTCGCGCAGAAATGGATCGGCCGGGCCGAGCCGAACGGCCCCTTTGCGCATGTCGAACTGCTTGAACGCGAGCCTCGCCCGTGGCCCTTGAGGCATCCAAGAACCCCGCAGTCCCACCGAGCGTGCCTCGCGGTGAGGCCTACTCGCGCCGTCTCGCGTGATCGGAGGATTGATGGGCTGACCGCAGTGGGCCGTCGCCTCGTTCGCTCGTGTCATGGCCCGCGCCGATGGCTGGGCTCCCGATACTCGGGGCCAGTCTGCGAAAGGCGGACCCACCAGGGTGAGCCTGTGAGCGCATTCCAACCTCAACAACGTGGAGTAACCGCCGAGGATGCCTTGGGCGATGGCGGAGGAGGCTCTACCACCTGGTGCGGAACGCGGGGCACATCCTCCAACACGCGACGCTCCTGGCCAAGGTGTGGGGCCGCGAGTACGTCGACGAAGTCGACTACATCCGCGTGTACGTCCGCCGGTTGCGAGACAAGCTGGGGGACGATCCCGACGCTCCTCGCTACGTCCAAACCGAGCGCGGCCTCGGTTACCGGTTCATCGCCCCGTAGCCGACGGAGCCTCCGAACGAAGCGGGCCGAGTGGCCCTTGCGTCCAGGGGCCGACGGATCGCAGCCTGATGGTCCGAATACGACGGGAAGCTGCGACGAACGGGAGGACGGTCCGGGATGTCTCCCAACATCACCGATCACCTGGTGCTGGGCAAGGTAGCCAGGATCACGGGCGGCGTTTACCTCGCATACATCCTGGCTTCCGTGCTCGCCGACATGCTCGGGCATATCAGGCGGGGTGACGCGCAGCAGGTCTACCAGGCGATCGTCACGGATGCCTCGAACGCGATCCACTACCCCGGGCTCGTCGTGAGCTTCTTCGCTGAGGTCGGGCTGGCATTGTGGCTCCTCGCCAAGGGTGTGAAGGTCGTCGACCTCGGAGCAGGCCCGCGGGGGGAGAAGCGGCTCGCGGATCCGCAGGCTGAGCGTTGGGCCGGGCAGGCACCAACGCACTAGGAGGGACACCATGAAGGCAGTCGTCCAAGTCGGCTACGGCTCGGCGGACGTCCTCGAATTCAAGGAGATCGACAAGCCCGTGGCCGCCGATGGCGAGGTGCTGGTGCGCGTCCATGCGGCATCCCTTGCCGCCGGCGACTACTTCGCCATGCGCGGGGTGCCCTTCCCCATCCGGAGGTACGTCGGGTTCCCAAGGCCGAAGAAGGACTTCGTCGTCGGGATCAATCTGGCGGGGCGGGTCGAGGCGGTCGGCAAGAACGTGACGCGCTTCAAGCCGGGCGACGCGGTGTTCGGCGAGTGCGGCCGTGCGTGCGCCGAATACACCTGTGCCGAGGAGGACGAGCTCGTTCACAAGCCGCACAACCTGACGTTCGAGCAGGCCGCGGCCGTGCCCACGTCTGCCCTGGCCGCTCTGCAGGCGCTTCGCGATCACGGCAAGGTGCAGCCCGGGCAGAAGATCCTGATCAACGGCGCGGCGGGAGGCGTGGGAACGTTCGCCGTGCAGATCGCCAAGGCCCTCGGAGCGGAAGTGACCGGCGTGTGCAGCACCGGGAACGTGGACACGGTCCGATCGATCGGGGCGGACCACGTCATCGACTACACCAAGGAGGACTTCACGAAGGGCATGCCGCGCTACGACCTGATCCTCGACAACGTGGCGAGTCACTCGTTCGCGGAGTACAGGCGCGTGCTCGAGCCCGGCGGGACGCTCATGCCCAACAGTGGGCAAGCTGGCATGGGCTACATCTTCAGAGCGTTCCTGCTGTCACTCTTCATGCGTCAGCAGGGACGCCCGTTCCTCTCGACGCCGAACCAGGACGACTTGACGACCCTCACGGAGATGGTCGAGTCCGGGCGGGTTACTCCTGTCATCGACCGAACGTATCCGCTGAGCGAGACCGCTGAGGCCTTTCGGTACCTGGACCAGGGTCACGCTCGAGGCAAGGTCGTCATCGTCGTGGCGGACGGTGAGTGAATCGTGGTGGATGTGAGGATCATCCTCTCGGGACTGTGGATCGCGGTGATGCTGACCTTCCTCCTGGGGGACGTGCTCCGCATCTTCGCGGGTGACATCACGCCCGGGGAAATTGCGGGCAAGCCCGTGACTCCGGGGATGTGGCTGCTGATCGCGGCGATCATGTTGACTCCGATCATCATGGTCGTCCTGTCCCTGGTGTTGCCCTATCCCGCGATCCGCTGGGCCTGCATCGCGGTGGCGGCCATCTGGGTCGTCTTCAATCTCGTTGGCCTGCCCTACCCTGGGGCGTACGACAACTTCCTGATCGCCGTGAGCTTCGTCTTCTGCGCACTGATCATCTGGTACGCGTGGACGTGGCCGGCTCCAGCCTAGCGTCGAACCCGACCGCCCGACGCTCGGGACAGGCCGGTCAGGTCAGATGTCAAGTCGAACCGGAGACCCATGAGAGCGATCGTGTGCACGGACTACGGACCGCCTGAGGTTCTTCGACTTCGGGACGTGCCGAAGCCCGTC
>JBGPVC010000102.1:0-10278 GCA_041491485.1 Candidatus Limnocylindria bacterium | reverse complement strand
GTCCCGGTGACGATCAACGACGGCATCGCCGTCGAGCACGAATCGTCGCGCGCCTGGCGATACCTCCGGGCCAACCCCAGCTTCTGGATCGGCGCGGTCCTCGTCACCCTGATCGTCGGCGCCGCGGTGCTGGCGCCGCTGCTGGCGCCGTTCGACCCGAACTTCCAGTTCCGCGGCCAGGGGCTGACGCCCGGCGGGGATCCGCTCGGCCCGACCGCGAAGTTCCCGCTCGGCACGGACAAGCTGGGGCGCGATGAGCTGAGCCGGCTCCTGTTCGGAGCCCGGACGTCGCTGACCGTCGGGATCGTAGCCAATGTCCTGGCGACGCTGATCGGCGTGGTCGTGGGGACGGTCGCGGCGTTCTTCCGCGGCTATCGCCTGCGGCTCTCGGCGTTCGGTCGGAGCGCCGACGTCCCAGTCCCGATCGAGACGATCCTGATGCGGATCACCGATGCCGTCCTGGCCTTTCCGGCGCTCCTGGTGGCCATCGCCCTGGTGGCGATCGTCGGTCCGAGCCTCGGGCTCGTGATCGTGGTCATCGCCGCCGTCCTGTGGACGGCCACGGCCCGGATCATGTACAGCGTCGCGCTCGTCGTCCTGTCCAGCGACTTCGTGCTCGCGGCGACGGCCATCGGCGTCTCCGGCGTGCGGATGGTCCTCCGGCACGTGCTGCCCCATCTCCTGCCGCTGATCATCGTCTACGCGACGCTCGGCATCGCCACCACCGTCCTGTTCGAGGCGACGCTGTCGTTCCTCGGCGTCGGCGTGCCGCCACCTGCGGCGTCGTGGGGCGGAATGATCATCGAGCACGTTGGCTACTACCGGACCGACCCGCGCGTGGTGGCCCTGCCGGGCCTGGCGATCATGGCCACGATCCTCGCCTTCAACCTCCTCGGGGACGCCCTGGCGGACGCCCTCGACCCTCGACATTGGCGCTGATGCGCGGTCGGCGCTGACCGACCCGAAAGGAGGCAACGCGTGCAACTGACAACGGAGTACAGGAGGGTCACGGCACTGGGCGTGGCCCTAATGCTGGTGGCCGGCGCCTGCGGGGCATCGAGCTCGCCGGCACCGTCCACCGAGGCCACGGCCGCAACCACGGCGTCGGCCGGCGAGAGCGCGCCGGCCGCGTCGAGCGCCGCAAGCGAGCCGGCGGCGATCCCGCAGGGCGGCACGCTGTCGATCGGCTGGAACGGGGAGATCCAGTGGCTCGACCCGGCGCTCGGCTACGACGTGACCTCGTGGCCGGCCGAGCGCCTCGTGTTCGAGCAGCTGCTGGGCTATGACAAGGGCACAACCCTCATCCCGATGCTCGCCGACGGCATGCCGACCGTCTCGGCCGACGGCAAGACCTATACCTTCAAGCTCCATACGGACGTCAACTTCGTGAACGAGGACGGTAGCGTCCTGCGGCCCATGACGGCCGACGACGTCGCCTATTCGATCAACCGGGTGCTCAACCCGAACCTCAAGCCAAATCCGTCTCCGGTCGGAGGCGGCTTCTTCGGCAACATCGTCGGCGCGGCGGACGTTCTGAGCGGCAGCGCCACGACCGCGTCCGGGATCAAGGTCGTCGATCCGTCGACCGTCGAGTTCGACCTGGTCAATGCCGATGCAACGTTCCCGTACGTCATGGCCACGCCGTTCGCCTCGATCGTCCCGAAGGAACTGGCCGGCGACGACGCCACGGCATTCTCGGCCAAGCCGGTCGGCACCGGCCCGTACCTGTTCCAGAGCTACGCCAAGGGCCAAGGCGCGACGTTCGTCAAGAACCCGAGCTACTGGCAGGCCGGCCAGCCGTACCTCGACAAGATCGACTACCGGACCGGCCAGGACGACAACGCGATGCTCCAGCAGATCGAGGCCGGCTCGCTCGACTTGATGGGCGATCCATTTCCACCCGCGCAGTTCACCGACGTGACCACGAACCCCGACTACGCCAGCCAGATTGTCCACCACACCCTGGTCAACGTGGACTACGTGTTCATGGACACCCAGCAGGAAAACAACGGCCCGTTCAGCAACGTCAAGGTCCGCCAGGCCGTCAACTACGCCATCGACAAGAACGCGGTCCTGCAGCTGACGCACGGTGCCGGCGTTCCGGCCAACTGCATCTACCCGCCGGATCTGACGGCCTATGACCCGGGCTGCAACCCCTATCCGCACGACGTGGAGAAGGCCAAGCAGCTGATGCAGGACGCCGGCTTCGGGTCCGGCTTCGAGACCAAGTTCTACACGGACACCACCGACCCCGATCCCCAGATCGGCGCCTCGATCCAGCAGGACCTGGCGGCGATCGGCATCAAGATCGACATCGTGTCCCAGGAGTTCGCGACCTTCCTCGACACCATCGAGACGCCGCACAAGGCACCGATCGGCTGGGTTGGCTGGTTTCAGGACTACCCGGACCCGTCCGACTTCATCGACCCGATCCTGTCCTGCGCGTCTGCCGTCAAGGGCGGCGCGAACGCCTCGCTCTACTGCAACAAGGCCGTCGACGCGCTGGCCGCCACGGCCAAGGGCGAGACGGACACCACCAAGCGGATCGCCGACTACCAGCAGATCCAGCAAATGATCATGGCCGACGCCCCGTGGGCGCCGTTCCGGCACCAGGAGTGGTACACGCTCATCGGCAAGCAGGTCGGTGGCTTCGAGATCCACCCAGTCTGGCAGTACGACGTGCGCAGCCTCTGGAAGATCCCGGGCTGATGACGCCGAACCCGCGCGGCTGACGAGGCACGATCGCGAATGGCCACGTACATCGTCCGCCGGATCGGCTGGTCGGTGGTCGTGCTGTTCGCCATCGCGGTCGTCACCTTCTTCGTGACCTTCATCCTCCCGGCGGACCCGGCCCGGATGATCGCGGGCATCCGGGCCACGCCGGAGGATGTCGATCGGATCCGCCATGCGCTCGGGCTGGACCAGCCGTTCCTGGCCCAGCTCGGGCAGTATCTCGGCCGCCTCCTCAGGGGCGACTTCGGCCATTCATACATCCAGAACCGTGACGTCCTGTCGCTCATCCTCGAGCGCTTCCCGGCCACGCTCCAGCTGGCCGCGGCAGGGCTCCTGGTCGAGCTGGCGATCGGCCTGCCGCTCGGCATCTTCGCCGCGACGCACAAAGGGACCTGGCCGGACCGGCTGTCGACGCTGTTCGCGATCGTGCTGGTCTCGGCGCCATCGTTCCTCGTCGGCTACCTGCTGCTCAACTTCCTGGCCTTCCAGCCGCAGATGCTGGCCCACATCGAAATCTTCCCGATCGGTGGCTACAAGTCCCTCGACCTGCGCTACCTGGCGCTCCCGGCCATCACCCTGGGATTCAGCGGGGCGGCGTACTACACCCGGCTCACCCGGACGGCCATGATCGACGAGCTGGCCAAGGACTACGTCCGCACTGCCCGCGCCAAGGGGCTGCGCAACCGGGTCGTCCTGTGGCGTCACGCCTTTCGCAACGCCCTGGGGCCGGTGCTCAGCCAGATCGGGCTCGACCTCGGCTTCTTCCTCGGCGGGGTCGTGGTCGTCGAGCGCGTCTTCTCGTGGCCCGGCATCGGCAAGCTGGCGGTCGATTCGATCGTCACCGCCGACGTGCCGCTCATCCTCGGCACGGTCCTGTTCGGCACGCTCTGCGTGGTCCTGGCCAATCTGGCGGTGGACGTCGCCCAGGTCCTGATCGATCCCCGGATCCGCCGATGAGCGGCGACCACCACCTGCACGGGAGACTGGCATGACCTTCTCGATCGTCGCGCTCGATCCGGCCACGGGCGATCTCGGGGTCGCGGTCCAGTCCAAGTTCCTGGCGGTCGGGGCGGTCGTGCCATGGGCGAGGGCGGGGGTCGGCGCGGTCGCCACCCAGTCGTTCGCCAACGTCGGCTACGGGCCGGACGGCCTGGCGCTCATGGCCGAAGGCCTGTCGGCCGGCGACGCGATCGCCCGCCTCGTGGCGGCCGACACCCTGCGCGACCAGCGCCAGGCCGGGATCGTCGACGCTCGCGGCGGCACCGCGACCTACACCGGCCGGCAGTGCTTCGCCTGGGCCGGCGGGCGGACCGGCGACGGCTTTGCGGCGCAGGGCAACATCCTGGCCGGTGCCGGCGTGGTCGATGGTCTCGCCGACACGTTCCTGGCCGGTGGCCGCCCCTTCCCCGAGCTGCTCGTGGCCTGCCTGGCCGCCGCCGATGCCGCGGGGGGCGACCGGCGCGGTCGCGAGTCAGCCGCCCTGCTCGTCGTTCGTGCCGGCGGCGGCTACGGCGGCGGGAACGACCGCTGGATGGACCTGCGGGTCGACCATCACGACGATCCGATCGGGGAGCTGGCACGGCTCGTCGACCTGCAGCATCTCTATTTCGACCGCCCGGCGATCGACGAGCTGGAGCCGGTCGAGGAGACCGCGGCAGCCGAGATCCGGTCGATCCTCGAGTCCCTCGGCGCGGGTCCGGGCGGTCGGTTCGGTGCCGTCTACGCCCCGATGTCGGGCGTCGCGACCGAGGACAAGGAACCGCGGCCCGCCGTCGGCGAGGCCCGTCCCTTCCCGCCGAACTGGGACGCGCGCTGGCAGCGCTCCCTCGACGACTGGATGGCCGTGGAGAACCTGGAAGAGCGGGCCGCGGCTCCTGGCTGGATCGATCGGCGCGTGCTCGCGGTGCTCCGGGCGAAGCGCCCGGCGTAGGCCGCGGACCGGCGGCCGGGCGCGGAGCGCCGCGGGGGCTCAGGCACGGTCCACCGCGCGCGGCCAATGCGTCGCGCCGCGGGCGGCGTCTGCCACAATCGGCCGATGGAACGCCTCAGCCGCGTGGTCGGGCCGATCGCGACGAACGTGCACATCCTCGCCGACACGCGCTCGCGCGAGGCGATCGCGATCGATACCGCGACCCCCTGCCTGGCCTGGATCGCGGAAGCGCTCGCCGAGCGCGAGTGGACGCTCAAGCTGATCGTCTCAACCCATGGGCACTGGGATCACATTGGCGACAACGCCGCCGTGGCGACCCATACGGGGGCGCCGATCGCCGTCCACCCGCTCGACCGCGATCGATTGGAGCACCCGCAGCCGCTCTTCGCGCCGTTCGACATCCCGCCGTCGGTGCCGGCGGTCGAGCTTGCCGAAGGTGGCCTCGTCCTCTTCGGTCAACTGCGGCTGCGGGTCCTCCATACGCCCGGCCACACCGAGGGCTCGGTCTGTCTCCTGGCGGAGGACGACGGCCTCCTCTACAGCGGCGACACGCTCTTCGCCGCCGGCTGGGGCCGGGTCGACCTGCCGGGCGGCGACGCGGACGCGATGGTCGAATCGATCGGGCGACTCGCCGGCCTGGACGATCGCGTGGCGGTCTTTCCGGGACACGGCGAGACGACCACGATCGGCCGCGAACGGGCCTGGATGGAGCTCGTCCGCGACGGCGGCCGGCTGTTCGCCTGAGTCGGAGTCAACGTTCGAGCGGCCGCCCGTAGGCCATCGACCGGCGGAAGACCGTGAACCCGAGGCTCTCGTAGAGTCCGAGTGCGCCGGTCGGGTTCTGGGCATCCACCCCGAGCATCGCTTCGTCCATCCCGGCCTCGCGCACCTTGCACAGCGCAGCCGCGGTCACCGCTCGGCCGAGCCCGCGCCGTCGCCACGGCCGCCGCACGCTGATCCGCTCGAGCCAGCCGCGGCGGACGTGGAGTCGTTCGTTCTCGGTCGGCCAGATCCAGGTCTCGACGACACCGGCGACCTCATTGCCGTCCCACGCCACGACCCACAGGCCCGTGTCCGTCTCCTCCTGGTCGAACGTCTGGCGGAACGCCTCCTCACCCATCTCGTGATGGCCCCAATGGTCTCGGAAGGCTTCGTTCTCGGCCTCGAACACCGCGCGATGGTGCTCCGGCCGAACGGGTCGGACCTCCAATCCGTCCGGCATCGGCACGACGGGGACGCGGTCCAGGTCGGTGTGGCGCATCAGGAAGAAATGGCGGACCGGGACGAAGCCCGCCCGCTCGTACAGGGTCCGCGCACCGACCTCCGGCTCCTCGGCGTCGGCGAGGATCGCCACCTCGCCGTGTGGGTCCTCGATCCGGGCACGCTCCGCCACGCGCCGAAGGCTCCAGTCGAACAACCAGCGCCCGATGCCGCGGCGCCGCATCTCGGGAGCCACCCGGCCCCACAGGTCGTAGGTGGGCGTGTCGTCGCGCAGTTGCCGCTGTACGGACGTGACGGCGATCAACCGCCCGCCCGCCTCGACCAGGACCACGTCGCGAGCCGGATCGATCCCTTCCCGCCGCATGGAGAGCCGCAGGTTGTCGGCGGTCGGCAGCCAGGGGATGTCGTCGTGGGCGTGGCACTCGCGAACGAGGGCCGACAATGGCTCGAAGTCCGCGTCGTCGGTGACGAACCTGACGTGCAGGCCGTCCATCGGCGGCGCGTCCGGCAGGTCGATCCGGGTTGCTGGCTCCGTGCGTGTCATCGATCGTCTCCGTACTTGCGCGCCATGTGCTCGTTCACTGATTTCGAGATGATCCGCCAGGTTCGGCGGTGCTCGGCGCGCGCGCGCGGGTCACCCTGGCGGGCGGCGTGGGCCATCTCGCGCTCGAGCTTGCGATGACTGGCCAGCCGGTCCTCGCTCAGCCGGCCGTCGGCCAGGGCGGCGTCCACCGTACAGCCTGGCTCGCCGGCGTGCGCGCAGTCGCTGAACCGGCAGCCGGCCGCCAGTGAGGCGACGTCGTCGAAGGCCGGCGCGAGCCCTTCGTCGGCGCCGAGCACCTCGAGCGCCCGGATCCCCGGGGTGTCCACCAGCAGGACGCCGCCAGGGAGCTCGAACAGCTCGCGGTGGGTGGTCGTATGGCGGCCCCGCGAGTCCGAGACCCGGACCTCGGCGGTCTTCTGGCGATTCTCGCCGAGGAGGGCGTTGACCAGGGTGGACTTGCCAACCCCGGATGAGCCCAGGATCGCCGCTGTCGTGCCGGGTCGGAGGTGGGCCAGCAGCTGGTCCAGCCCGGCGCCCGTCCAGGCCGAGACTGCGACGATCGCCACGCCCGGCGCGATCGCTTGGACGGCCACGGTCCGCCCGTCGGTGTCGCCGTCGAGGTCGGCCTTGTTCAGGACGACGATTGGGCTGACGGCGCTCGACCAGGCGACCGCGAGGTAGCGCTCGATCCGGCGCAGGTTGAAGTCGTTGTCGAGGCCGGCTACGAGCAGGGCCACGTCGACGTTCGAGGCCATGATCTGCTCGTCGTCGAGGGCGCCGCCGCGGCGGGTGGCGTCGGTGGCCAGCCGCTTGAAGACCGTGCGACGGGGGAGGACGGCGGCGATGACGTCGGCGCCGTCGAGCGCGACCCAATCGCCGACCGTCGGATAGTCGGCGGTCGCCAGGGCCTCGAACCGGAACGAGCCCGACACCGAGGCCGGCCGGTCGCCGCCTCCGTCTCGGACGATCGACGTGTCGCGGTGGACGGCGACGACCCGGGCCGGACGTTGACCCCGTGCCGCATGGGGCGCGAAGGTCTCGGCCCAGCCTGGGTCCCAGCCGAGGGTCTCGATGGCGGAGACGGCCTGCTCCATCTCAGCCGACCCGCTTGAGCTTGCCGGTCCGCTTGGCATAGCGCTCGGCTCGACCGAAGGCCCACAGCCCGAACGGGATGAACACCACGCCCATCACGACCAGCGGCAAGACGTCGCCGAGGAGGTCGAGGACCGACGTCCCGCGAAGCAGCCCGGCCCGCACGCCATGGAGCACGTACGTAGCCGGTGACAGGTGCGAGAGCACCTGCATCCAGGGCGGCAGGATCTCCACCGAGTAGTACACGCCGCTGACCAGCAGCAGGCACGACTGCAGCACGAACGTCATCTGCGCTCCGCGCTCCACGTAGAGCAGCGGCAGGATCGCCGCGATCATCCCGATCCCGACGAAGCTGAAGGAGCCGAGGAGCATGAACGCGAGCACGGTGAGCGGGTTCGCGCCGTGCAGGTCGAGCTGCGGGAAGAACAGGATCAGCACGATGAGGATGACCGTGGTGTGCACCAGGCCATAGACCATCGCGTACAGCACCGACCCCAGCAGCTGCGACCAGCGCCGAATCGGCGCCATCATCGTGTACTCGAGGGTGCCTTCCCAGCGCTCGACCGAGATCGTCTCGGCGATCCAGCTGAACACGACCGACAGGTAGTTCCAGAAGATCGCTCCGACCATCAGGGTCAGCAGCAGCGTCGGGCTGCCCTGGTCGGCACCGATGAGCGAGATCGACAGCGCGCCCGCGACGGAATAGACCAGGAAGGCGATTTCCCAGCCCCAGTAGCGGCGTGTCAGGAAGAAGTTTCGCTCGATGAAGGCGTATGAAGCCTTCAGCTCATGGGCGACGATGGTCACGGGAGTGATCTCCAGGCGGGGGAGCCGGCCCGACCCCTCAGCGGGATCGAGCCAGCTCCAGGCGGGACTCCGCCGCGATTCGCTCGCCCACCGCGATGACGCGGCGGCCGATCGACCGGCGGATGGACGAGCGACCGACGCCGAGCAGCCGCTCTCGTGCGAGCTCCTCGATCAGTCGCTCCTGGCGCTCGCGCGCCAGTTCGTAGGCCAACAGGTTGTAGTTCATCGTTCTCACCTCCTTTCAGTCGTCAGATTCGTTCTCGTCCTCCTCGACGTCGTCGTCGAGCGAGCGACCCGTGAACGTCATGAACACGTCTTCGAGGGTGGCCGGCCGTCCGAGCCGGCTCGCCACCAGGGCGATCAGGCCGTCGGGCGTGTCCTCGGCCACCACACGGCCGTCGTTGAGGATCGTGATCCGGCCACACAGGCGTTCGGCTTCGGCCAGGTCATGGGTCGTCAGCACGATCGTGGCGTCGTGGGTTTCGCGAAGCTCTTCGATGAAGGTCTGGACGTCGAGCTTGGAGCGCGGGTCCAGGCCGGTGGTCGGCTCGTCGAGGAGCAGCAGGGTCGGGCTCGTCAGCAGGGCTCGCGCGATGGCGACCTTCTGCTGCATGCCCCGGCTCATCTGCTCGATCGGGCGGCCGGTCCGGTTGGCACCGATGCCCAGCCGGGCGAGGATGTGCAGGGCCTCACGCTTCGCCGTCGCACCATCCATGCCGTAGAGGCGGGCGGCGAAGAGCAGGTTCTCCATCGGGCTCAGCTTCTTGAAGAAGGCGGCGTCCACGCTGACCCGGTTGATCAGCCGCTTGACCGCCATCTCGTCGCGCTCGATGTCGTGCCCGAAGACCTCCACCCGCCCCTCGTCGAGGGTCAGGAGTCCGGAGATCAGCCGGATGAGCGTCGACTTGCCCGAGCCGTTGGCACCCAGGATCCCGTGGATGTCACCGCGCTCCAGGCGCATCGACACGTGCGAGATCGCGACGACCGGCTTGCGCTTGCGCCCGACGATGAACCGCTTGCCGGCGTCCTCGATCAGGAGGGCGGGCTGGGCGGTGCGTCGCGGGCCGACGGCGACCGGCTGGGTCGGCAGGCTCGGTGAGCCGTTCGATCCGTTCTTCAGTTCGGGGAGAAGCGTGGCGGTCACGGTTGGTGCTCCAGGTGCTGCGGAGAGGTCCGGAGGGATGACGTCCGAAACGGAAAGAGCCGCGGGCTCCGACCCGACGTGCTCGACGTCGGGGGCCTCGCGGCTCCTGGTGTCCGGGCCTGCCGGGGGGGGCAGGAATGGGCATCAAAAAAGCCGGGGGCCCAATCTGGCCCACGGCTCGTGGTTCGTCCGGAAGACGGTCCTGCCGCCTGCGGTCTAGCTCGAGATGGGCACAGATCTCCCGATGCCGTCGGCGCTGGTAGGCGCAACGCATCGGTGGAGGAGCGTCTTCGTCATCATTCGGAGCCGCCTCCTCTTGTGGTGATCAGTGCACGCGACATGCGAGCCGGACGGGAGTCTACCCGGCGCGCGGAACGGGTGTCAACCCAGAAAGTGGCTGCGCAGCGGTAGGCCGGGCGGTTCGTTGGCGTCAAGAACGTGGGCGGCGTCAACGCGGCTCTTGGCGTCAAGGCGGTTCGTGGCGGCCCGTATTCCCATATGCCACCCGGCTCAGCGTTATCCAACTCGGATCGGCCAAGACCTGGCGATTCGTCCCCATCTGCCACCGCGGGGAGCATATGGGGCCCAACTGCCGCCCACGGCTTCACCGTGCCACCAGGGCGAGTGTATGGGGTTTGCCCGCACCCAGATCGGCCCAGATCGGCCCAGATCGCCCGTCGCCGATCCGCCGCAGTCACACCCACGCCGCCGCGCCAGGGCGGCGTCCCGCGGCCACGCGGCGCGCGCACGAGACCGCCGGTCGCCGGCTCAGGGCGCCTCCTGGCCGCCGAGGTCGAGCCGGACGAT